>CAYMQZ010000005.1:0-40220 GCA_964392705.1 uncultured Gemmatimonadota bacterium | reverse complement strand
AGAATCGACGTGAGCGCACGAACCCGCGGTCCACGGCACGCGACGACCGATCCACGCGATCGTCCCGCCCGCTCCTTCGCCACGACGGCGCTCGGGACGGTCCTGGGGCTCGCCGTGGTGGCCGGGCTTGTCCTCGGCTGCGCCGACGAGCCGGACCCCGCGGTCCGCGCGGCGCTGGCGGAATTCGCGTCCGGCGGGCCATCCCCGGACTCGCTGCGGCTGCCGCCAGAGCCTCCGGACCGGGCGGCGCTGGCCGACTTCTACGCCGAGCGGGAGGGAACGCCGGCGTGGATCCGGGAAGGGGGACTTTCGCGGCGGGCACGCGCTTTTCTCGAGCTCGCCTGCTCGGCCCCCCTGGAGGGGTTGGACGTCGCGCGCTACGACGTGGCCGGGATCGTCGACGCCCTGGAGGCCGTGCGGGGGCCGAACGGCGATCGGCCGAGCGACCCGGAGAAGCCGACGGACCCGGAGAAGCCGACGGATCCGGAGGAGCCGATCGACGGGAAGGACCCGACCGACCGCGCAGCGAGCCGCTCGCGGGCCCTCGCGGGCCTGGATCTTCTGCTGAGCGCGTCCATGGCACGCTACGCGACCGACGTGGCGACCGGCCGGATCGCGCCGCGGCAGCGTGGAGCCGAGATCCACCTGCCGGCACGGGCCGTCGAGCCTGCGGCCGTCCTGCGCAGCCTGACGGCCGCGGAGGAGGTCGGGGAGGTTCTGGCGTCCCTCCGCCCCTCGCACGCCGCATACGCGGGCCTTCGCTCGGCCCTGGCCCGCTACCGCCGGATCGCGGAGGCCGGCGGCTGGCCTCCGGTCCCGGAGGGAACGTATCGGCCGGGCGATAACGGCCCGGGGGTCGCGGCCCTGCGCGAGCGGCTCGCCGCCACGGGCGATCTCGGAGGGCCCGGCCTGATCTCGCGCCTCCTGAGACGGCCGACGTCGCGCGTCTTCGACGAAGACGTCGAGGCGGCGGTCCGGCGCTTCCAGGGGCGCCACGGTCTGCGGGCGACGGGCGTCGTGGAAGGGAAGACGCTGTCCGCCCTCAACGTTCCCGTGGAGGACCGGATCCGTCAGATCGGGCTGAACCTGGAGCGTTGGCGCTTCCTGCCATCCCGGCTCGGAGAGCGTCACATTCTCGTGAATCTCCCGGCGTTCGACCTGGAGGCGCGCGAAGGGGAGCGCGTGGCGTTGCGGATGCCCGTCATCGTGGGAGAACAGTTTCGGGGCCGATCGACTCCCGTGTTCTCCGACACGCTCTCCCACATCGACTTCGCCCCGTACTGGTGGGTCCCGGAGAACATCGCGCGCGCCGAGATCGTCCCCGAGGCGCTGCAGGATCCCAGCTTCCTGGCGGCCAACGGCTACGAGCTGGTGCCGCCCGAGGGGGAGGGCTCGGACGACGGGGAGGGTTCGGACGACGGGGAGGACGCGAGCGACGACGACGGTGCGGAGGAGCCGCCGGGCGTCGAGCGCTCCGGCGTGCCGGAGGTGGGTCCCGATCCCGCCAGCTTCGACTGGTCGCGGGTCGCCGACGGCGGGTGGCGAATCCGGCAACGGCCCGGTCCCTACAACGCGTTGGGCCGAGTCAAGTTCGTGTTCCCGAACGCGCACGCCATCTACCTGCACGACACGCCGGAGCCGGAGCTGTTCGAGCGGACCGAGCGCGCGTTCAGCCACGGCTGCATCCGGGTCGCCGAGCCCGGGGAGCTGGCGACGTGGGTGCTCCGGGACACCGGCTGGACCGCCTCGCGCGTCGACGAGGCCATGTCCGAGACGACGACGCGGCGCGTTCGGGTTCCGGAGGCGATCCCCGTGTACATCCTCTACCTGACCGCGTTCGTCGACCCGACCGGGGAGGTGAACTTCCGGGACGACCTCTACGGATACGACCGGACACTGACGGACGCCCTGCGACGGGTGCGCGTCTCCGCGGAGGCCGAGGAGACGGCCCGGAGGGCGTGCCGGGCGTTTTGAGAGGTCGACGAGGAGCTCCGCCTGCTAGCGGCAGCCGCGCCCGGGAAGCAGTTGGAGGCAAAGGTGCAGGCTCACGGCCAGGAGCACCGCCAGCACCACGGAGTTCGTGAGCAGCAACCGGAGCAGCACGGGTCGCCCCTCGAGCCAGGCCTCTCCGAGCCCGAACCGGACCTGCACCGGCACGCCCACGGCCAGGATGAGCGTCGTCCCCGCCACCAGGTAGTTCGCCGCGGTGTCCCGGGCGGCCGAGAGGAGCCGGACCCCGGACAACGCGATCATCCCGCACACGATCACGAACACGCCGCCGAGCACCGGACGGGGAAGCGCGACGAGCAGGGCCCCGAACTTGGGGCTCAGCCCGTACAGCAGGAGGATCATGGCGGCGATCTGCACCACGAAGCGGCTCGCCACGCGCGTGGCGGCGATGATCCCGACGTTCTGCGTGTAGCTCGTGCACGGGAGCCCCCCGAACGCCGCGGCGACTACGCTGCCGAGCCCCTCGGCGAAGATCCCGCGATTCATGTGCCGCACCGTGTAGCGCTCCCCCGCCACCGCGCAGGTGGCCGCGTAGTCGCCCAGAGACTCGACCATCGAGCCGAAGTAACCCGCCAGGATCGCCAGGACGGCGGCCGCCGAGATCTCCCAGCCGAAGCCCGGCCCGCCCCACGGAAACAGCGCCGGGACCGCGAGCCACGGCTTCGCCGCGACGAGGGACCAGTCCACCTCGCCCAGGAGGCCGCCCAGACCCAGTCCGACGGCCCAGATGGAGACGAAGATGGCGGCGCGGGCGATCAGGCCTCCCGCCACGCCCCGGAGCCGGGTCTGGAGGAGGGCCACGAGCGCGATCACCGAGCCCGCCAGGGCGAAGCTCCGCCCGCTCCCGTCGCCGACGCTCAACCGCACGGCCACCTCGCCCAGCGCGAGGGCGATCGTGAGCACCACGACGCCCGCGACGGCCGGCGGGAAGAGTCGACGGAGAACGGAGAGCGCCCGGGTCGCGCCGACGGCCATCTCGACGATGGCGCCCACCAGCACGCCGCCCCACATGGCGCCGGCTCCGAGCTGCGCGGCCACGGGCGCCACCGTCCCGGTCAGGGTCGCCGACGGCCCCTGGATGATCGGAAGCCGGTTGCCGACCGTCGTCTGGATCAGCGTGGCCACCCCCATGGAGAAGAGGCAGAAGTTGATGAAGGAGGCCGTCTCGGACGCGGTCATCCCGATCGCCGCCGCCACGGCCAGCGGCAGCACGAAGGGCGATATGTCCACCAGCGTGTGCTGCCATCCGTACAGCAGCGACTCCCACCAGCGGGCCGGCCGCTCGTCGATCGCGTAGTCGGGCGAGGCGAGCGCCGGGAGCTCCTCCCACACGTCGTCGTCGGCGGATCGCATGACCGAAGGTAGCGTGACCCGGCCGACCCGTGCGACGTCAAGGGAACGGGAGCGAGGGTGGACCGGCAGGGCTCCGCACACGGCGACAAAGGGGGGAAGATCATGCGCGCGGCGCGAGCGATGTGGCTCCCGGGGGCGGTCGGAATCGTGATCCTCCTGGCGGGCTGCGCCAGCAGTCGGCCGATCGGTCGCCTGCTCGACGACCCTTATCGCTTCGACGGCGAGGTCGTGCGCGTCGAGGGCCAGGTGGTGAACGCGGCCGGCGCCCTCGGATACGGAGCGTACCAGGTGGACGACGGAACCGGCACGCTCCTCATCGTGAGCGACGGGCACGGGGTGCCGCGCGAGGGAGCCCGCGTTCGCGTCGCCGGCCGTTTCCAGGCCCTCCTCACCGTGGGCCGCACTTCGGTCGCCGGCATGGTCGAGAAGAATCGGGGATACCCGCGCCAGCGGCGCGGGTCCGTCAACTCGCGATGACGAAGGCGTGACCGCCGGGTGACCCGAAGCCGCCATTCTGAGCGCACGGCGGGTCGGGCCCCCATCTCGTGGACCCGGCCGAGGCCTTCCCCCAGGACGAGGAGGCGACGATGTGCGCGCAGTGGAAGGCGCAAATGGCGATCGCGGCGCTCGGCGCCCTGCTGGCGCTCAGCCTGGGCGCCTGCGACGGCGGGCCGACCGCCCTCGGCGAGCGAACGACGATCGTGGCCGACCGCCCCGAGCTCGTCGGGGTGACGGACGACGATGCGAAGCGGAGCGCCTCCGGCGTTCCGAAGCGGATCGTCGGACAGGGGAAATTGTCCGGAGACAGGCGGATCGAGCGCTTCTGATCCCGACCCGGACCCGGACCCCACTCGACGGCTGCCGACCGCGCTCGCCGCCTAGGGGCCTCGCCCCTCCGGATCGTACGGGTCCGGACCGTGCGCGTCCGCGCAACGATCGGCGAGCGAACGTGTGGTGGGCCTACCTCACCAGCAGCTGCTCGGGCGCGGAGCGGCGTCGCCGACGCCCGCGACGCTTCACGCGGCTCCCCGGCAGGACGATGAACGGCCGGCTGGGAAACGCGGCGGGCGCCCGCTCCTCGGTCGCAACCCTCTGATCGGGGACGGCCGAGCGGCTCTCGGCGCCGGTAGGCCCCGCCCCCGCGGCCTGCAGGGCCTGGGTCGGCCCGACGGGACGGCCCATCCGGACGAGGCCGCCCGCGCGCCGCTCTTTCAGATAAAAGCGTACCGCGAGGACCGCCGCGCCCGCGATCGTGGCCGTCCAGATGCCGATGAGAACGCCGAGCAATGCTTTGAGCACGCCCGATTCCGTTGCAAGGGACGTTCCCGTCGCGCGTCAGCTAGTGCTCGCCGGCGAGCACTAGGCCGGCCCCGCTCCCCGCCACGGTATCGGGCGTGGCTCCCCGGCGGATGCGCTTCCCCGCTCGGTGGCTGACCGGCGCCCGCCGCGCGTCGCGGCCCCCGGCGTAGGGCTTCCGGGCTTCCAGGCCCACGAGGGGGGCAGGCCGTCGCGAAGCAGGCGCTCGAACGCTTCCGCGTCGACCGGGGCGCCGAAGTAAAAGCCCTGGACCAGGCGACCTCCCAGCTCCTGCAGGCGGGCGAGCTGGAGGGGCTCCTCGATCCCTTCCACGATCACCTCCAGGTTCAGCATCTCGGCCAGCGCCAGGATCGTGCGCACGATCGTCGAGGAGGCCTGGTCGCCGCCGAGCCCGAACACGAAGGAGCGATCGATCTTGAGGACATCCACCTTGAGGCCCATGAGATAGCGGAGCGGCGATTCGCCGGTGCCGAAGTCGTCGATCGCCACCTTCACGCCCAGCGACTTCAACGCGGCGATCTTCTCCACCGAGCGGCTGACCACGCCCTCGCTGATCTCGAGCTGGAGCCATGCGGCCGAGAACGCCTCCTCTTCCAGGATCGTCGCCAACTCCTGCACGACGTTCTCCTGCGCCAGGTAACGGCCCGAGAGGTTCAGGCTGAGGTAGAAGGGCCGACGTTGGATCAGGCCGCGCTCCATCCAGCGGCGCACCTGCCGGCAGCCCTGCCGAAGCACCCATCGCTCCATGTTCAGGATGACGCCCGAATCCTCCGCGACCGGCAGGAAGCCCGCCGGGTGCACCAGCCCGCGCTCGGCGTGCTGCCACCGGATGAGCGCCTCGACGCCCACGATCCAGGTCCCGGCCAGCTCGACGATCGGCTGGTAGTGCAGCGTGAGCTCCTCGCGCTCGATCGCCAGATCCAGGTCGGTCTTCACCTGCTCCGGCGAGGCCTCGGGGGCCTCGAGCTCCGGGACGTAGAGCTGGAAGCAGTTGCCGCCCTTCCGCTTCGACTCGTACATGGCCAGGTCGGCCCGTCGCACGAGCTCCTCCGGGTCCCCGGCATCGGTCGAGCTCACGGCGGCGCCGACGCTCACCCCGCACTCGAGCTCCTTGCCGTCCAGGCGGAACGGCGCTTCGAACAGCTCGATGAGCCGCTCGCCCGCCCCCACGGCCTCGGCTCCCTCGTCGACGTCCTCGATCAGGATGGCGAACTCGTCCCCGCCGAGCCGGGCCACCGTGTCGCCGTCGCGCAGGAAGCAGCGGAGCCGGGAGGCTACCGAGCAGAGGAGGCTGTCGCCCACGGCGTGCCCCGCCGTGTCGTTCACCTCCTTGAACTTGTCCAGGTCGAAGTACAGGAGCGCCACCTTTCGCCCCTGCCGGCCGACGCGCTGCAGCGCGTGCTCGAGCCGGTCCTGGAACAGCGCCCGGTTCGGGAGGCCCGTCAGGTAGTCGTGCAGCGCCCGATTCTCCAGCTCCCGCTCGAACTCCTTGCGCATTCTGATGTCGCGGGCGATCTCGTAGGCGCCGACCACGCGGTCGCCCACCAGGATCGGGATGGTCAGTAGCTCCATCTCCACCTGTCCGCCCTGCTTCTGCTGCAGCACGGTCTCGAACGCCTTCGGCTCGCCGCGGGTGGCCCGCTGGAGCACCGCCAGCACGCGGCCGCGGTCGGGCGAGGAGATCAGCGACGGGAAGAAGGCGCCCTCGAGCTCCTCGGCCTCGTAGCCGGAGAGCTTCGCGAACGCGGCGTTCACCCGATCGACCGTCCCCTTCGCATCGACCGCGACGACCGCGTCGACGTTGTGTTCGAAGAGGGATTCGTATTGCTCCTGGGCGAGCTGGAGCTGCTTGTGCTGGCCCCGCAGATACATTCTCCAGGCGACGAGCACGAGGAGAAGGAGAACCACTGCGACCGCATCCACGGTATGTGAGCTCCCGAGCTTGCGTTTCCGTGTCCGTTCGGGGCGGATCCGACCGGCCCGGTCCGGCTTGGACGCTCTGGCATGCTCGCACGAAGCGCGCCGAGCTCGGAAGGCTGGGCCCCCGGGACGGGGAGGCCCGCGCGGGCGCGGGCGAAGGCGTCACCGCAGCATGCGAGGAACGACTCAACTCGTGCTGTGACAGTCGATTACGCTGTCACGCCGCGCGAGGTACATCTGGCTCCGCTCACGGGACGACCGCGGCGGGAGGATTCCCTTCGGAGCCCGGAGGGCGCCCGGGCTCGGCCTCGCTTCGCAAAATGCAAGGGGCTTCGTCTTACGCCGCGCCCCCCTTCACGGTGCCCTACAGGGTCTCGCCCTCCGGAAACAGCCGCTCGAGCTGGCGCCTCCAGTCCCGCTCCAGGCGCTCGAGGCGGTCGCGGTGATCTCCCCACGCCGAGAGCCACAGCGTCACGTCCCGCGCCTCGGGGCCCAGGTACGTCGGCTCCACGGAGATCCGCAGCATCGCCTCCGGCGGCTCGTCGACCAGGGCCGCGTACTGCACCGGGGGCGACTCGTCGAAGGGACGACCGCCGAGCGGGCGCGCCCCGAACCCCTCGGGTCCGAAGAGCCGATCCCACGCTTCCTCCCGACCCGAACCCACCCGCCGGCGCAGGTACACGACGTGCCGGTCCCGGCCGTCGTGCGCCTCGAGGTAATGCTTGAGCGAGGCCAGCTCGTAGTGCCAGCCGCGGTTCGTCCCCTCGACCCAGTCGTCCCACGCGGCATCCACGGGGAACCCGGAGGTCACGACCCGCAGGTACGTCCGACCGCCCCTTCCCTCGATCCGGTACTCCGTGACCTGGGTCGGGCCCTCCTCGGACCAGCCCCAGGAGATCCGGAGCAGCTCCGGCGGCTCCCAGGCCAGGATCTCCGACTCGCCCGCGTACTCGTTCTTCCACGACATGAAGATCGAGCCGCCGGTCCCCGGCTCGACCCGTGCCTCGAGAGGGAACCAGCGCTCGAGCTCCGCGGCCTCCGTGAGGGCACGCCACACCCGTTCCGGGGACGCCTCGATCTCCACGGCACCACCTGCGGATCGCGTGCTTTCCCCGGGGGCACCGGCCGCCTGGCCCGCCTCGGTGCGCGCGCCGAGCGCCGCGCCCTCCGTCACACCGCCTTCGGCGGCTCCCTCGTCATGTGCCATGGCTTCTCTCCTCCTTCGCGCGCCCGTCGTTCGATCCCTCCGGGGCCGGATAGACGCCGGCCACGATCCGGAAGGCTCGACCCGACGCTCGCTCGTCGTGATGCTTCGCGACGACCCGCGCGATCGCGCCGCTCAGGTCCTCGGCGAAGGCCTGGAAGTCCACCGGTCGCGCCAGGACCACCTCGGTCTCGATGCCCGCCGTGGCCAGACGCTTCCGGTCTCGTCGGGCCCGCTCGATCAGCCGGCCGACTTCCCGTACCGTCCGGGCCGCGAGGGCGATCAGGTAGGCCGCCGAGAAGCGGTCGCCGATCTCCCCCGGCTCCCCGGCCAGCTCGCCCAGCACCCCCGGGTCGACGACGAAGCGACGCGCGACGGCGCGCATCACCCGCTCCACGCAGTTCCCCCGGCGCCGCTCCTCGGCGAGCTCCACGAGCCCCGCTTTCTCGAGCCCGCGCAGGTGGTAGTTGAGCCTCTGTCGGGAGTCCCCGAGGCGCCGCGCCAGCCCCGACGCCGAATCCGGCCTCTCGCACAGCGCCTCGAGGAGCCGCCGGCGGTCCGGGTCCAGCGCCGAGGCGGCACGCTCCGGCCGGGAAAGCACCTCCAGCGTGCCGCGCTCGGGCCCGACGGTGACGGTCATCATGTACCAAGACTAATTCGAAGAATTATTTTGTCAAGACAGGAATAAACGTCGGCGCGTGGCGTGAACGGGAATGGCGGGCTATTCTGCGACGTTTCCTACGTCTCCCGGGGTGGGCGCCACCGTGCTCTCGCCACGGGACCGGGCGCGCGGCCGCCGCCGCGCTCGCGACGCGCCACTCCGCATCCGGGAGAACCCGGGGGGCCTGCCTTGGAATCCGTGCGCAGACGTTCGATCGTCGCCCGTGCCGTCGGTGCCGCCCTGCTCCGCGTCGACGCCTACGAGGACGTCGAGCACGACCCATCCGCCACGGCCCAGGCGGCACTCGTGGTGGGCGCCGTGGCGGCGGCGACGGCCCTCGGCAACCTCGGTCAGGGCTGGTGGGCGGCGGGTCTCGGGGTAGCCCAGGCCTATCTGGGCTGGCTCCTCTGGGCGGCGGTCACGGACCTGGTGGGAAGCAAGGTGTTCGGGGGAACGGCGAGCACCGGAGAGCTGCTCCGGACCCTCGGCTTCGCCCAGGCGCCCGGCGTGCTGCGCGCGGCGACCTTCCTTCCCGCGCTGGGCCCCTGGGTCGAGCTAGTCACCTTCATCTGGCTGCTGGCGACCGGCATCGTGGCGATCCGGCAGGCCCTGGACATCGACACCGGCCAGGCGCTCACGACCGCGTTCCTGGCCTGGCTCGTCTACGTCGGGGTCTCCTACGTCCTGTCGAGCCTGCTGGGCGGCGCGGCGGTCGTGGGCGACCCGATCGGCCTGGCCATGTAAGGAGGGCTCGCGGGCCGGTGCCGCCTCTCCCTGGGCAGGCCGTCGCGGCCCGGCCCCCGGAGCTCGCCCGGTGGGATCGGCCCGCGCTACCGGTAGCCGGGCTCCCTCCGCGGGCGCCGCCTCGGGCCGATCAGGCGGAACAGCGTTCCCAACGAGACCCGGTGCGCGTGATACGCCCGTTCCGGGTCGTTGGAGGTGCGGCGCTGAAAGGAGTAGTCCAGGCGCAGGTCCTGGCCCCAGGAGAAGTCGTAGGTGAGGGACGCCGCGGCGGTCCAGCGGGCGTCCAGTCGGGCGACCTCCTCGCCGTCCAGACTCACGGTTCGCTCCAGGTAGCGGCGGGGCCGCCACTCGAGCCTTCCGCGCAGGCCGCCCCGCCGCCCCAGCGGCACCTCGTAGTCGGCGGTTGCGCGGTGCTGCAGGTAGCGCCGGCGCTCGCTCTCCGAGTCGGCCTCCTCGTAGCGATAGCCGAACTGCACGGTGGCCCCGTCGCTCACTCCCCGGAAGGCGCCCCCCAGGCCACGCGTCGTCTCATCGGAGCTCTCGTCGGTCTCGAACCGGCGCGCCCGGTAGAGGCCGTACAGGCGCAGGCGGGCGTCGCCCCGGCCGATCGTAAGCCGTGGGCGGACGGCGTACCGGTTCCCGATCTCCCGATCCTCCGTCGTGGCGTTCAGGCCCATGCCGCCCGTCAGGTCCAGCGAGAGCGGGCCGGCCCGCCGGGCGAGGACCGCCTCCACATCGTGCGTCAACCGGTCCCAGCGGTCCGTACGGGCGAACGACTGGTAGCCGCCCTCGTAGGCGACCTCCAGAAGCGGCCGCCGGATGCTCGTCTGGAACCCGGCCCGCACCCCGGCCACGATCCCGCGGGAGTCCAGCTCATCGAGGTCGTTCTCGATGTTCGTATCGAACACGCCCGCCGCGCCCACCTCCAGCGTGAAGGGCCAGGGACCGAGCGTGTTGGTCGTCGGGGAGGGGGGCGGCGGCGGTCGCTTCCGCGCCCACCACTGGGCGTGGGCTTCCGGGGCAGCGGGCCCAAGGAGGACCACCAGACCGGCGAGCAGGACGAGGCGGCGCCGAGCGGTCATGATGCCTTCTCCACGTACGCGAGCAGCCACTTGAAGGGCTGCTCCGAGACCCATCTCGGCCACCCGAAAGGTCGGAGCGTCTCGGCCAGCCCCTTCCGATCGAACTGTCGGAGGTGGTTTCGATGCGGAACGCAGTCCTCGTTGGGCACGCTGACCACCAGGCGGCCGCCCGGCCTCACCAGGCGCCAGGCCGCACGGAGCATCTCCTCTCCCGGTCGCTCGGTCACGTGCTCCAGCACCTCGGCCAGCACGGCCGTGTCGAAGCTCGCCGCGGGGAGGTCGAGGTCGAGGATGTCGGACTCGACGAAGGAGACGTGTGGATGTGCGAGGCGGGCCGCGGAGATCTTCCGCTCGCTGAGGTCCACGCCCAGCACTTCGCATCCGCGCTCGGCGATGAGGGCGGCCAGGGCTCCCTCCCCGCACCCCAGCTCGATCACCCGCCCCCGACACAGCTCCGACGTTACGCGGTACCTGTCCTCGCGCGACGTGTTCGGGACACCCTCCCTTTTTCGCCGCTTCTTCTCCACGTACATGACCACCCAGCGGTACGGCTGCTCGGTGACCAGCTTCGGCTTCCCGAGCTCGCGGAGGAGCCGATCGAGGGCCCGGCGGTCCAGCCCCCCTTCCTTTCCGTTCGCGCACTCGGCGTTCGGGACCACCGCGATCAGCCGCCCCTTGCGCTCCACTCGATCCCAGGCCCGCCGCAGGAGCCGCTCGGCTTCTCGTCGGGAGACGGAGGCCAGGAGCCCGTGGATCAGGACCGTCCGGAACTCCCCGGGGGCAGGATCGGCTTCGGAGCTCGTCGCCGAGCCCGCGAGCACCTCCAACCCTCGCCGGACGAGGTCGGACGCCAGGCGGCTCGCCTCGTCTTCCAGGACCAGGACGCGTCCACGACAGCGTCTGGCAAGCGCGTCCTGAAGCCGCTCGGCAGGGACGTGGGCGAGTCCCGCGCCCGTCGGGTCGGGGCTCGCCCCCTCCTTCCTCGTCGCGGCGCCCGCCACTCGCCCGCTCACGAGACCCCCGGTGACGCGAGACGGCGCTCGGCCAGGTCAAGCAGTTTCTCCGCCAGCCGCTCCCGCCAGGACCCGCCGTCGGATCCGCACGCCGCCCGCACGAGGGCCAGCGCCTCGAACGTCCCCATCTCGATCTCGTCGACCGCGCTCACCTCGCCGTAGGCGGAGCGGAGCCGGGAAGCGGCCACCCGGACCTCTTCGGCGTGACCCTCCTGGAGACCCAGCCGGTGCAGGCGGGCCACGGCGTCGCCCAGATCCAGGAGGGGATGCGACAGGACGAGGTCCTCGAGACGCCCCATCGCCACGCGCCCGTCGGGACAGAGCACGTGCCGGGGATGGACGATCCGCACGATCGGCCCGAGTCGCGCACGCGCGGCGCGCGCCTCGGCCGCGGTCTCCGCGAGGAGCGCGCCGGCCCTGCCGCCGAGCGTCGGTCGACGCTCGCACAGACGGCGCACCTTCTTTCCGATGGCGCGCAGCTCGATCTCCAACGAGCGCTCCCGCCCGAGGTCGACGGACGCCGCGTGGAGCCTGGCGAGGGCGCCGCCCAGTCGCGCCGCGGCGTCCTCGAGCTCGCCCGACCCCACCAGGGAGGAGAGGCGGGGACCTTCCGTGGGCTCCCAGACCAGGAGGCCGATCGTCCTCACCCAGGAAACGGGACGCGGGAGCAGGGGGGCCCGCGGATCACCGTCCAGCGCCTTTCGCAGGCGGCCCAGGCGCCGCGAGAGCCCGAGGCCTCCCGAGTCCCGCAGGACACCCGTGACGTGCGCCTTCCAGATCTCACCGTCCCGTCTTCCCCGGAGCTCGTAGCGGGCCTCCCCCGAGCCGTCCGGCCGTGGCGGGTCGAGCACGCGGCAACGTTCCAGGATCGCGCCGTAGGCTTCCGACACGTCGGACGCCAGGCACGCCTGGAGATAGAGGCCATTCGATGCCCAGCGGACCCGCTCCTTCCGGTCGAGCTCGGGCCGCCCATCGGGCAGCGCCGGGGGTGCGTCGGGCCCGGAGGCCGGGCCGTGCGCGCTTTCCTCGGCGGCGTCGGCGGTCGCGGTGTCTTCCTCCGGGGCGCCCGCGCCGAGGCCGGCGACGGGCACGGCCGTCCTCTGGACGGCCAGGGTGAGCACCCGCTCCACCTCATCCAGGAGCATATGGACCTCCTCTTCCCAGCCGTCCCGCTGGATGCGGAACGACGAGCCGGCCGCGATGAGGAGGGAGCACGCCTCGAAGAGGCGAGCCCGGCTCTGGTCGTCCGCTCGACGCCGCAGGTACTCGCCGAGAAACGCCTCCCCCGCCTCCTCCAGGGCGGATATCCGACCGAACGCCCGTCGCGCCGGGACGCGGAGCGAAGCGAGGAAGCGGCCGACATCCACCATGGGGTCGCCGAACGCCATCTCGTCGAGGTCGATGATCGTGATCCGGTCGCCCTCCACCAGGACGTTCGTGTGATGGAAGTCGGCGTGGGTCGGAGCCGTGAGGCGGATCCGGGCCTGCACCTCGGCCGATAGCCGGTCCCGGAGCGTCTCCACCCGAGCCTTCAACTCGGGACGGATGGCCGACAGGATGCCGGCCCACCGGTGGATCCCCTTGAGCTCCTCGTGCAGCTTCCGCCGCGAGCTGAGGGGAATCTGGAGCCCGTGCAGACGGGCCAGGGCTCGCGCCGTGCGCCTCACGGTCGAGTCGAAGCCCGGCCGGTCCACCAGCCCCCCCAACCTCACGCCCCGAACCCGCTCCTGGAGCGTCATCCCCACCGGGCCCAGGAACCCGACGGGGGGTGCCAGCCCGATCTTCCCGTGCGACGCGCTCCACACCGCCCACGCGTCCGCGAAGAGGCGCGGCGCGGGCTTCTTGGCGTGCATCTTCCCGATCAGCCAGCGGAGCTCCGGCGCGCCCGTGCGGCGGCCCTCGCCCAGAACCTCGTAGTCGAAGGCCGCCCGGGCGTGCGGGGTATAGCCGAGCTGGCGGATCGTCACCCGCCGCACGCGCACCCGGCGGTCCCTCCACAGGCGTCCCAGCTGCTCCTTCATCGCGGCCGGCGAGGCGGCCCCGAACAGGCCGGGCAGCGCCGTGTCCAGCGGATAGGCGAACAGAGTCATCCGTGGATCCGAGAGCCTCAGCATGGGGGACTCCAGCGCGCCGACATCGGATTCCCGGTAGTGGGCCAGGAGGTGCGGGGAGGGTCGGATGGGCGCCGCGCCCGCCGGCGACAGCTGCCCCGAGAGGTGGGTTCGGACGGTCCGGCCGCGTGCGTTCCGGCCCTTGACCTTGTAGAGGATCCAGCACGGTCGGCCCGGCCGGTAGCGGACGTCCACGACCCCGACGTCCAGCACCTCCAGCTCCTCGCCCGCTCGCGCGAGCGCGTCCCCGAGGAGGACCCGAAACGCTTCCGTGTCCAGCGCCGTCGGGAGCCCCGGAAGGCCGCCGTCGCTCCGGCCGCTCACGGCCAGCCTCCCTGCTTTGCACAGCCCTTCGTAGAGTGCATCACACGCATTCCCCCGGATCTCACGAGACGAGCGCCTCCACCTGGAGGCGACTCAGGCTGCCGTACAGACCGCTCCCCTGCGCCAGGGTCTCGTGCGTCCCCTCCTCGACGATCTTCCCGCCCTGGAGCACCAGGATGCGGTCGGCCGCCCGGATACTTCCCAGCTGATGGCTGATCATGAGTACGGTGCGGCCTTCCATCAGCCGGTCGAGCGCGCGCAGAACGACGACCGCCGATTCGCTGTCCAGGCCGGTCGTCGGCTCGTCCAGGATCACGATCGGGGCATCCTTGATCATGGCCCGGGCGATGGCCACGCATTGCCGCTGGCCACCGCTCACGGTGCAGCCCCGCTCCCCCACCACCGTCTCGTAGCCTTCCGAAAGGCCGAGCAGCACGTCGTGGACGCCCGCTCGCTCGGCCGCGGCCCGCACCTCCTCTTCGGTGGCCTCCGGTTTTCCGTAGCCGACGTTCTCGGCGATGCTGGCGGCGAACAGGACCGGCTCCTGGAAGACGATCGCCACTTGGCGCCTCAGGCTCTCGAGCGTGACGGTCCGCACGTCGCATCCGTCGATCAGGACTCGGCCCTCGGTCGGATCGTAGAATCGGGCGAGGAGGCTCACGAGGGTGGACTTCCCGGTGCCGGTGGGGCCCACGATCGCGACCTTCTCGCCAGGCCGGATCCGGAGGTCGACGCCATCGAGCACGCGCTGCCCGCCGCGGTGCTCGAACGAGACTCCCTCGAAGATGATCTCTCCGCGGAACGCGGGGGCCTCCTCGGCATCGGGATCGTCGCGGATCGTGGGCTCCACGGCGAGCATCTCCAGCACGCGCTCGCCGGCCGCCACGCCCCGCGCCGACCGCTCGGCCATGCGCGAGACCCGCCGCAACGGCCGATTGAAGTTCCGCAGGTAGCTCACGAACACGATCAGGTCGCCGGGCAGGAGGTCCCCGGAGAGGACCCGGCGCGCCGCCACCCCGATCACCAGCGCGGTGACCACGGCCACCGTGACCTCGGCGTACCAGCGGAGCTTGGCCTCCAGTCGGGTCGCCTTGAGACCCGTCCGCAGGCTGCGCTTGTTCGAGACCGCGAAGCGCTCGATCTCCAAGCCCTGACGACAGAAGCTCTGGATCACCCGGATCGCGCCCAGCGCCTCGGCGGCCGTGGTGGCGATGTCCCCCTCCCGGTCCCGCTGCCGCCGGATCGCCTTGCGCATCGGACCCTGGTAGGTCCGGAGGATCACGGCGATCGCGGGAACCGAGAGGAGAGCCAGCAGGGTCAGGCTCCAGTCCATGGCCAGCATGACGGCCAGCATGCCCACCAGCAGGAACAGCTCCCCCGTCATCGAAATGGGCAGCGAGATGAAGATGTCTCGGAGGAACCGGATGTCGCCCGTGAGCCGGTTGAGGAGGTCGCCGGTCCGCCGCCGGTCGTGGAACCGGGAGCAGAGGTGCTGCAGATGGCCGTACAGCTCCATCCGCAGGTCGGCCACCGCCCGCTGTCCCACGCGGGCGGCCAGCAGCCGCTGGTAGTAGTAGAACAGCCCCTTTGCCAGGGCCAGGCCGACGATCGCCACTACCAGGGCGTCCAGGAGCAGCAGGCGGCTGCCGGCCGCGGGGCGCAGCACCGGGACGAGAAATCCGGGGAGGGGGTGGCCCAGGATCACCGTATCCAGGATCAGCTTCAGCGCCCACGGCTGGGCGAGCCCGACCGCCGTGTAGCCCGCCCCACAGGCCATGGCCAGCGCCAGCTTCCGCCGGCGCTTCCGGACGAAGGGGGCGAGCCGCGCCGCCATCTCCGCCCACTCCTTCCACTGGCGCCAGCGCCGCCGCGCGCCGCGCCGCACCTTCCCGAGACCGAAGCGGTGGTTCCCGACCCGCATCTCAGGCCACCGCCTCCCCGACGCCGTCGGCCGTCTCGAGCGCGCCCGACGCCGCGTGCGCGCCGCGAGTCGCCGACGCCGCCTCCACCCGGGCGCCGCGAGCGAGCGCCCCGGCCAACTCGACGACCCGGCCGGCCCGGTCCCGCCACGAGTGTCTCTCGCGGGCTTCCCGCGCGGCGGCCCGGCCCAGCGTCCGCCGGAGGTCATCGTCCGCCGCCAGCGCCCGGACGGCGGCGGCAAGCGCCATCGGGTCCCCCGGCGGCACCAGGAGCCCGGTCTCTCCGTGACGCAGCAGGCGCGACAGCTGCCCGATCCGGCTGCACACCACCGCGCGCCCCGCCGCCATGTACTCCAGGACCTTGAGCGGCGAGTAGTAGAAGCGCTCGAGCGGCGGGTAAGGGGCTAGCGCCACATCCATGGCCCCCACGTACCAGGCGACCTCGCGCTGCGAGACGGCCCCGGGGCGGGTGACCCGTCCGGGCCACTCCCGTTCCAGCTCCTCCACGACCGCCCTCTCCGGCCCGTCGCCCACCACGAGGAGGTGGAAGCGGGGGTCGGGCGCCAGGTGGCGAAACGCCTCGATTAGCACCTGGATCCCGTGCCAGGGCTTCAACGATCCCACGAACCCGAGCACGAATCGCCCTCGGAGGCCTTCGAAGGCGGGTCGTCCGGGGCGGAAGAGTCCGACGTCCACGCCGTTCGGGACCACGGTGATCCTCCGGTGCGGGAGCCCCGTCACCTCCACCAGGGTCCTCCGCAGCTCCTCGCTCACCGCCACCACCAGGGACGCGTTCTTCAGCGCCGCGCGCTCGAGCCCTTCCGCCGCCTCCTCGAGCGCCTGTCGCCGGTACGTCCTCCCCTCCCAGGCGAGGGGCGAGTTCACCTCCAGCAGATGAGGGAGCCCGAACCGTCCGGCCACGGCGCCTCCGGCCACCGAGAAGGGGCTGTAACGCTCGTACACGACGTCCGGCTGGAAGGCCACGAGCCGCCGCTCGAGGGTCGCCTCCAGCGTGACGTTGGTCCACAGGTGAGCCAGGGCGCGCGCCAACGGACGGGAAAGCGAGGGGCGAAGGCCTTCCACCAGGGGAGGGATGGGAATCCGTTCGAAGGAAACGCGCGCCTCCGTTCGCGATCCCGTTCCCGGCTCCATGCTCGTCTCCGGCTCCGCCCCCGTCGTCGCTCCCGGCCCCGGATCCCGCCTCGCGTCCGGACTCGGATCCGCCTCCGTCGCTCCGTCGGGCTCCGGGCTCAGCACGTGGATCCGGTGCCCGAGCTCCGCGAGACCGGCGACCAGACCCCGCACGTGGGCGGCGGCGCCCTTGGTCCCTCCGATCGGGATGCCGAGGTCCGGACAGAGGTAGCAAATCTTCACGTCGCCGCCTCCACGATCAGCCGGTGGAGCTCCGCGACGGTACGGCGGCGGTCGAAGGCCGAGAGCACGGAGGGCCGGGCCCCTTCCCTCAGGCGCCGATAGAGCCGCGGGTCCCGGATCAGGCGCTCGATCGCCTCGGCGAGCCGCGCCGCGTCCGCGGGCGGGACGATCAGCCCGTTGTGCCCATCCCGGACCACCTCGGGGATGCCCGTCACCGGGGTGGCGATCACCGGCAGGCCGCAGGCGAGCGCCTCGACGATCGAGACCGGCAGGCCCTCGCGGTTTCCGTCGGAGCCGACGATCGCCGGCAGGACGTACAGGTTCGAGGCCCGGTACTCGGCCAGCACCTCGCCCTGGGTCTTCGGTCCCAGCAGACGCACCGTGCGCCGGAGCCCCCGGTCCTTGATCCGCCGGCCGAGCTCGGAGCGGAGTCTTCCCTTGCCGATGATGTCGCAACGGAACTCGACTCCCCGTTCCCGCAGCATCGCGCAGGCGTCCACCAGATATGGAAGGCCCTTCTTCTCGACCAGCCGGGCCACGCAGAGGATCCGGAAAGGCTTCGGAGGGGGGTTCCCGTTCGGCGCGAACCGGTCGACATCGATGCCGTTGTGGATGCGCACGATCTTCCGGTCGGCCCCGTCGGCGAGACGCGCCAGGTAGTCCCGGTTGTACTCGCTCACGGTCACCACGAAGCGTGCCTCGCGGATCTTGCGCGCCAGCACCTGTCGGTCCACGGCGTGCTTGAAGATATCGGTGGCGTGGGCCGTGAAGCTGAACGGAACGCCGGTCAACCGGGATGCCAGCAGCGCCACGGTGGTCGGACGGTTGGCGAACTGCGCGTGCAGGTGGCGAAGCCGGAGCCGGCGAGCCTCGTTGGCCACATAGCCGGCCTGGAGGAGCCGCCACAGGAGCTCCGGCTTCGCCTGACGCGCGACGTAGGAGAGGGCCCTCCGATAGCGCCGGCCGGCCCGACCCGCGAGCCGCCGGTTGTGCCGCATTGCCTTAGCCAGGTCGGTCGCGTCCGGGACGTACGAGACCCGGGCCTTCAGCTTCGGCAGGTCGTCGTGGAAGCGAGGGTCGTTCGGCCGCATGAGCGAGAAGACGTGCAGCGGCACGCCCTGCGCCTCGAGGCCGAGCAACTCGTTCAGCACGAACGTCTCGGACAGGACCGGGAATTTCCGGAGCACGTAACCGATGGTCTCTCCCGGTCGGTAGTCGGGAAGGTTCGTCATCGCGGGCCTCCTCTCGCGAACTCGACCGTGGGGTGGAGCGAGCCTACCTCTCCCGGACCGGCGGCCCGGACGCGGTCCGCAGGTCGCGGGCGCCCTCCACTCTCGGCCAGCTCCAGCAAGCGTTCCCTCACCGCGGCCAGGCCGTCCAGTCCGGCCGGGGGACCGCCCGTCCGCCGGCCACGCGCCAGGACGGCCCGCACGCGCTCGGCGAGGCGCTCCGGTTCCAGCTCGTCGGGCTCCAGGAGCTCCACCACGCCCCCGGCGCTGAGGGCGCGCGCCCGCATGAGCTGCTCCCACTCCTCCCCCGCCGCCTTCTTTCGGGCGTGCTCCCCGTACCGCCAGGTGCGGGGGACGACGACGGCCGGCGTCCCCGTGGCCATGAGCTCGGCCGCGGTGTTGTAACCGCACATGGAGACCACCGCGGCGGCGGCCGCGATGTGGGTCCGGAGACCGGGCACGTAGTCGCGGATCGTCACGTCACGCCGACCGTCGACCCTGGAAGCCAGCTCCTCCCGCTGGACGGGGCTCATCAGGGGTCCCGTGACGACGAGGGTCGGGAGGTCCGGGAGCAGGGGGAGCGCTTCGACGAAGGCCTCCAGGAGAGGAAAGGCGTCGCCGCCGCCGCCGCCGGTCGCCAGCAGGAAGGGCCCCTCTCCGATCTCCGCCGGCGGGGCGCCATCCGGCGGCAACGGGTCCTCCGCCGTGATATAGCCGCAATAGTCGACCCGGGAAGCCACGGGCGACGGCAAATCGTACGCTTCGGCGACGTCGAGGACCGAGGGGAGCCCGTATACGAGGATGCGGTCGTAATAGCGTTCGAGTATCTGGTAGACGCCCTGACGCCTCCACTCCCGCCGGACCACCTCGGGAGCTCCCAGGATGTCGCGCAGCCCGAGCACGGTCCGAGTCCTCCTCCGGCGCAGGGCACGCAGGACCGGAAGCAGCTCGTCCCTCGAGCCCAGCGGGAAGTTGTCCACCAGAAAGACGTCGGCCTCGAGACCCGATACCGCCTCGCGCACGAGTCGGGCCCGCAGCGCGGTGGTCTCCGCCAGCGGGAGAGACAGGTGGGGAGGACGGTGCTCCGGCGCCCCCGTCTTGACCACGGTGGGGATCTTGACGATATCGGCGCCGCGGGGCGGAGCCCCGAGGGCGGCCACGGCGGGACAGCCCGTGATCAAGAGCACGGTGGCGGGGGGCTCCCCCTCGACCAGCGCGCGGGCGATGTGAAGACACCGCCGCACGTGTCCGAGGCCGAACGTGTCGTGGGTGAAGATGGCTACGCGGCGCATCCCCGCCTCAACCCCCACCGTCGGCCCCCATCCTCGCCGTCTCGGAAACGAGACCGGTCGGTCCCCTCTCGCCCGGCTCCGTCAGCGATCCGCGCTCCCGCCCCGCGGGCGAGCCCTCCCCGGCCCCCGCCGGTCCGGTCCCTCCCCCCGTCTTCTCGAGGGAGCGCGGGATGCCTCGGACGGCCGCCCCGGCCAACAACTCCCTCAGGAGCCGCGGCAGGCGCTGGAGACCCTCGAAATCCACGCGATCCCGCGCCTCGCTCGGGCGGGGGAGGTCGCGTCGGAGCCACTCGGACAGGGCCTCGGCGCTCAGTCGATCCGGGTGGAGGGTTTCCAGCAGGCCGAGCTCGGCGAACCGTTCCGCGCGGATGAGCTGCTCGCACCGTGGACGAACCCGGGGAACCACGAGCAGGGACTTCCGCAGCGACAGCGCTTCGCAGACCGTATTGTAGCCGCCCATGGCGACGACCCGGTCCGCCGACCGCAGCAGCCCCTCCGGCCGGCTCGTGAAGCCCACCACCCCGAGGTCCCGTCGCGCGGCCGCCAGGTGTTCCAGACGCCGCCGCGCCGCCTCCGGCATGAAAGGGCCGGTCAGGATCACCCCGTACGTCTCGGGAGGGTATTCGGCGCGGGCGAAGGCCTCGGCCAGGCGGTCGCCGTCCTGACCGCCCCCCACCTGGCAAAGGACGAGACGCCGGTTCGCCGAGCCCGGAAGGCCGTCCGCGGTCGTCGGCCACGCGGACGTCCGGAAACGCGGATCGAGGTAGCCCGTGAACGCCAGCTTCGACGTGACGCTCCGACCGAAGCCGTACTCCCGAACCGGATCGTAGACCTTCGGATCCCCGTAGACCCAGACCGCGTCGTAGTATCGCGCGATCACCGCCTCGTTGGCCGTCCGGGACCACTCGGCGCGGATGGCGCCGGGGGCGTCAAGCACGTCCCGGAGCCCGAGCACGGTGCGCGTGCTGCCTACGGCCCGGAGCTCGGCGAGGGTCTCATCGAGCTCGCCGAGCACCCCGCGGGGGAGCTTGTCCACGATCAGCACGTTCGGGCGGAACGTCCCCAGAGCGGCCTGGAGGCTGCGCCTCCGCAACTCGTGAAGCGCCCTCGCCCCGACCAGGAGGTTCCTGGCACCGTACGTCCCATCCTCGCGCTTCTCCAGCGCCGGGAGCGTCAGGCAGTCGACTCCCGGCACGACCGGGAAGGCTCCCGACTCGCGCGTGCCCGAGATGAGGAGAACCGTGGTTCCCGGCGCCGCCGTGACGAAGCACTCGGCCAGGAGAAGGTTCCGACGCAGGTGCCCAATCCCCATGGCGTCGTGGGAGTACAGCGCGATCTTCGGTCGCCCTGGCGAGACATCCGCCCGTTCTGCGCGACCCCCGGACGCGACGCGGATGGGGGTGTGCCGATCCGGCAACGGCGACTCCTGGAGAGAGGATGGTCGACGGCAGCGGCCCTCGGTATCGAGCCACGCCTTGATTCAAGTCCCGGGCCTTACCCTCTCCGTCGGGCGGAAATCGTTACGGGATACCGAGGTCGTGTGGTCGGCCGCCGTGGCACGCGTGACCGGAGAGGGAAAAGTTTGCAGAATGGGGGGGGTCGGTCGTGCACTCCGGAGGACCTGCGCCCGGCCGGGGGGTAGGGACCGTGGACGCCGAAGAGCTCGAGGGCCGCTCGCGAGGCCCGGGGCGGGGCGGCCTCCACTCCTCGTGCTGTGCCGGGGCTCTTACCTTGCCCATGGGGACGAGGCCGGAGTGGTCCTGGCCGTCCTGATGCCCTGAACCGGAGAAGTCGCCTCATGAAGCCGATGCCCCTCCGCTCGACCGCGCTCCTCGCGACCGCCGTCCTCCTCGCCCTTCCCGGAGCACCCCTTTCCGGGCAATCGGATCTCGAGGTGGACGTGCTCGTCTACGGCGGCACGTCGGCCGGCGTCATCGCCGCCTACACCGCGAAGACGTACGGGAGGAGCGTGCTGCTGGTCGAGCCGGGCCGGCACCTGGGCGGCATGAGCTCGGGCGGCCTGGGCCAGACCGACATCGGGAACAAGTTCGCCGTGACCGGGCTGGCGCTCGACTTCTACCGCCGCGTCGGACGCCAGTACGGCTGGTTCGAGGCGTGGCAGTTCGAGCCACACGTCGCCGAGCGGACGTTCGAATCGTACGTCGACGAGGCCGATGTCGAGATCCTGTTCTCTCGGCGGCTGAAGGAGGTTCGGAAGGACGGCCCCCGCATCCGCGACGTCGAGCTGGAATACGCCGGCCCCGGTACGGGAGCGGGCCCTCTGGTCGTGGCCGCCCGCCAGTTCATCGACGCGAGCTACGAGGGCGACCTGATGGCCATGGCCGGCGCCTCGTACATCGTGGGCCGCGAGGGCAACGACATCTACGCCGAGACCCTGAACGGCGTGCAGCTGCGGGGGCGGCACCAGTTCCCCGACGGGGTGGATCCCTACGTCGTGCCGGGGGACCCCTCCAGCGGCCTGCTTCCCGAGATGACCAGCGGGCGCGTCGCGCCGAACGGGACCGGCGACCGCGGGGTACAGGCGTACAACTACCGCATGAGCCTCTGCCAGGGCGAGGATCGCGTCCCGATCGCCCGACCGGAGGCCTACGACCCCGATCGCTACGAGCTGCTGCTCCGGAGGATCGCGGCCGAGGAAACGCCGTCGCTGGACTCGCTCTTCATCATCAGCCGCATGCCCAACGGGAAGACGGACTGGAACAACCGCGGCGGGTTCTCGACCGACTACATCGGGAAGAACTGGGACTACCCGGAGGCCGGCCACGAGCGGCGGGCCGAGATCCGCCGGGAGCACGAGGCGTACCAGAAAGGGCTCATCTTCTTCCTCGCGAACGATCCGCGGGTCCCGGCGCGCCTCCGGGAGCAGACGGGGAGCTGGGGCTACTGCGCTGACGAGTTCCTGGACACGGGCGGCTGGCCGCACCAGCTCTACGTGCGCGAGGCCCGCCGGCTCGTGGGCGAGCACGTGATGACGGAGCACCACGCCGTGGGACGGGAGGTCGTGGAAGACGGGGTCGGCCTGGCCGCCTACACGATGGACTCGCACAACGTCCAGCGGGTGGTAGTGGACGGCATGGTGAAGAACGAGGGCAACGTCGAGGTCGGCGGCTGGCCCGACGACGACCTGGGTGGGGCGGTCGTGGTCGAGCCCTACCCCATCTCCTATCGCTCGCTCACCCCGAAGCGGGAGGAGGTGACGAACCTGCTCGTGCCCGTGGCGCTATCGGCCTCCCACATCGCGTTCGGCTCGATCCGCATGGAGCCGGTCTACATGGTGCTGGGACAGGTAGCCGCCGTCGCCGCCTCCATGGCGATCGACGCCGACACCCTCGTCCAGGCCGTCGACGTGGCGGCCCTCCAGCGCGAGCTGAAGGAGAACCCGCTGGCCGACGGCAGCACGCCCGAGGCGCTGGTGGACGACGGGGACGCGGATCGCGTGCAGATCTCGGGCTCGTGGAGCCGCGAGTCGCCGGAGGGGAAGTTCGGGATGACCGCCCTCCGCCACGACGGCGGGGGGCCGGGCGAGGTGCGCTTCGTGCCGGACATCCCGGCGGAAGGGGCCTACGACGTCCACCTCTACTGGCCGAGGTCGGAAGCGCTCTCGACCGCCGTGCCCGTCGTCGTCCGCCACGCCGACGGCGTCGACACCCTCACGGTCGACATGCGCGAGCCGGACGAGATCCACGGCGGGCTCCAGCACGGCATCGTCTCGTGGGTGCGGTTGGGCGAGTTCCGGTTCGATCCGAGCGAGGAGGCCTTCCTCGCGGTGCGAGCCGCGGGCGACGGCCGGGTCTATGCCGACGCGGCGCTGTTCGTCCCCGTGCGCGAAGGGCGCTGAAGAATCCCCGACAGCGACACGAACGTTGTAAGGGGGCCTCGACGAGCGTAGCTTGCCCTCGTACGCGGACCCGGGCTCCTCCCTCGAGGAGTCGCCGTCCCGGCCCTCACCCTTCCGGGAGGAGTCGTCGCCGATGAACGATACCCTGCGCATCCTCAAGGTGCTTCTGTGGTTCGTCGCCCTCTCCCACCTCGTGCTCGGGCTCGGGGGCTTCGTCTCCCCGGGCTTCCAGGAACAGGTGGCGCGGCTCTACGGGGCCGATCTGGAGTGGAGCGTCCCCCTGACGTACCTGGCCCAGATGCTCGGCGCGTTCATGGTCGGGCTCGGGGTGGCGGGGGTGGCCGCCGCTCTGGATCCGATCCGCTACCGGGCCGTCGTGGTCGGCTTCGCCGTCGTCCTCCTGCTCCGCGTCCTGCAGCGGCTGCTCCAGTTGGAGCTGATCGAAGCCACCTTCGCGATTCCGCCGGGGCGGGTCGTGGTGAACGCGGCGGTCTTCGGGCTCCTGGCCATCGCGCTCCTCGTGCTGCTCGCGCTGGCCTCGCGCTCCCGGCGGGGGCTCGAGCCGGCCGAGGAGCCGGCCTGAGGCGCAGTTACGGCGTGGGCCGGCGGGAGCGTCATCGGCGCCCGCCGGCCGAACGAGGCACGCACGGGAGAGGCACGATGAGGGATTCGGACCGGCCCGCTGATCGGCGTCCCCTCCGGGTGCTGCTCATCTCCCCGAAGGGCCCGCTCTACCGCCACCGGGGAGGCATCTTCCGGCGGTCGCTCCGGTACATGCCGCTCACGCTCCCCACGCTGGCCTCCCTCGTCCCCGAAGACGTCGAGGTCGAGCTGACCTGCGTCGACGAGGGCATCCAGGAAGTCGACGTCGAGCTGGACGCCGACCTGGTGGGCATGACGGTGATCACCGGCACGGCGTTCCGGGCGTACGAGCTGGCCCGAAGCTTCCGGGCGCGCGGGATTCCGGTCGTCCTGGGCGGGCCGCACGTGACCCTCGTGCCGGAGGACGCGAGCCCTCACGCGGACAGCATCGTGGTGGGGTACGCCGAGACGAGCTGGCCCGCTCTCCTGCGGGACGTCCGCGACGGACGGCTGCGCCCCCGTTACGAGCAGGAGGCCAACCTCGACCTCTCCGGCCTCCCGCTGCCCGACCGCTCGGTCCTGCCCCGACGGCGCTACCTGACGTCGCACGTCTTCGAGGCGACCCGCGGCTGCGTCCACGCCTGCGACTTCTGCGTCGTGCCCTCGGCGTGGGGGCGCAGGCCGCACCAGAAGCCGGTCGAGGACGTGGTGGCCGACATCCGCGCCCAGGGCGCGCGGCGCGCCATCTTCATCGACCTGAACCTCATCGCGGACCGCGCGTACGCCCGCGATCTGTTCGAGGCGTTGGTCCCGCTCCGGATCCAATGGTACGGGCTGGCCACGACCCTGCTGGCCGACGACCGGCCGTTGCTCGACCTGGCGGCCGAGAGTGGCTGCCGCGGGCTCCTGATGGGCCTCGAGTCGATCTCGCGGAAGAACCTCCGGAGCTCGCGGAAGGGGTTCAACGATCCCGAGCGGTATCCCGAGCTGGTTCGCCGACTGCACGAGCGCGGCATCGCGCTACAGGGCTGCTTCGTGTTCGGGATGGACGCGGACGGGCCGGACGCCTTCGAGAGCACCGCCCGGCTCGCGGTGGAGATCGGCGTGGACCTGCCGCGCTTCGCCATCCTCACGCCGTTCCCGGGCACCGAGCTCCACCGCCGGCTGGAGGCCGAGGGGCGCATCCTCACCCGCGACTGGCAACTCTACGACGGGCAGCACGTGGTCTTCCGGCCCCGGAACATGGGCGTCGACGAGCTCCAGCGGGGCACGGAGCGCGCCTGGAAGCTGGCCTACGGCTGGCGAGCCACCTGGCGGCGGCTGCGACAGACCGCGGCGCCGTGGCACGTGGCCCTCTCGACGAACCTGGCCTACCGGCACTACGCGTGGGACCTTCACCGGTTCTACACCTGCGACGCGTGGTCGACGGGCCGCGACGCGTGGTCGACGGGCCGCGAGGCGAGGGCCGGCCGGTCGAGCGACGGGAGCGCGGGGTCGCGCGATGGGACCGCGGAGTCGCGCGCCGGGAGCGCGGGGTCGCGCGCGGGGGCCGTCGGCGCCGTATGAGCGGCCGTACCCGCCCGTTCCGGCTCACGATCGTGCACCCGTGCGTCGGGCGGCGCGTCGGGATGAAACGCTACATCCGGACCTGGCGGATGGCGCCGCTCCCGGCGGCGGCCGTCGCGGCGTTGACCCCCACCGGGATCGAGAAGCGGTTCTACGACGACCGGCTCGAGCCGATCCCGTACGACGAGCCGACGGACCTGGTGGCGATCAGCGTCGAGACGTACACGGCCCGGAGGGCGTACCAGATCGCGAGCGAGTATCGCGCGCGGGGAGTTCCGGTCGCGATGGGCGGGTTCCACGCCACCCTCTGCCCGGAGGAGGTGAGCCGCTACTGCGAGTCCATCGTGGTGGGCGAGGCGGAAGACGCCTTCCCGGAGCTGCTCGATGACTATCGGCACGGCCGGCCGCGGGAGGTCTACCGGGCGACGGAGCGGCCCGAGGCGATCGTGACGCCGGACCGCTCCATCTTCTGCGGACGCCGATACCTGCCGATCGGGCTCATCGAGTTCGCCCGCGGCTGCCGCTTCCGCTGCGACTTCTGCGCGATCCAGTCGTTCTTCGGCGCCACGCAGAACCACCGCGCGGTCGAGCGGGTGCTGGCCGAGATCGAGGAGGTGCGCAGGCCGGGCCGGATGATCTTCTTCGTGGACGACAACATCATGTCGGACCTCGCCGCCGCCAAGGAGCTGATGCGGGCGCTGATCGGGCGGAGGGTCCGCTGGGTGAGCCAGGCGAGCATCAACGTCGCGTACGACGAGGAGGCGCTCGACCTGATGCGGCGGAGCGGCTGCCAGGGCGTGCTCGTGGGCTTCGAGAGCCTGAACCCGACCAGCCTTCGGGCCATGAACAAAGCGTTCAACCTGATGGCCGGCGGCCCCCGCCAGGCGATGGCGAACTTCCGGCGGCACGGCATCCGGATCTACGGCACCTTCATCTTCGGCTACGACAGCGACACGCCCGAAGCCTTCGACACCGCCATCCGCTTCGCCCGCGAGGAGGGGCTGTTCATCGCGGCCTTCAACCACATCACGCCGTTCCCGGGAACGCCGCTGTACGAGCGGATGGAGCGGGAGGGCCGCCTGCTGTACGAAGCGTGGTGGCTGGACCCGCGCTACCGCTACAACATGGTACCGTTCCGGCCGGCCACGATGGCCCCCGAGGAGCTGGCCCGGCGGTGCGTCGAAGCCCGGCGCCGCTTCTACTCGTGGCCGAGCATCGTGGCCCGGGGCCGTCAGAGGGTGAACCGTGCCGACCCGTGGATGCTGGCGAACTTTTTCGTGATCAACGCCATGCACCAGCGCGATGTCGAGGGCCGGAACGGCCTGCCCCTGGGAGACGAGGCGTGGCGGGGACGGCTGCTGGAGGCGTGAGCCGGGCGGCGAGGGATGGCGTGGCCGCAGCGCGGCGCGGGGAGGCCGGCGGCGCGGCGGCGCCGTCCGATCGGTCCGGAAAGAGCGTGGGAACGAACCAGCGCCGTGGCGACACGGCTCCGGGGCCGGAGGGAAGCCGTCCCCTCGACGGGGCTCGGCCACGGGACGGGCGGGCCTGGCGCTGCGAGCTCGCCGGTCCGGAGGACGACCCCGCGCTCCGCCGCCTGCTGCGCGAGGCACCGCTGGGGGGCTCGATCCGGCTTTCGTTCCCGCGCGAGCGGAGCTACTTGGCCGCCGCCCGCCTCGGGGGCGAGCGGTCGGCGACGATCGTGGTCCGCCACCCGGGGACGGACGAGATCCTCGCCATGGGGAGCCGGTCGGTCCAGGAGGTGTGGTTCGACGGGAGGCCGGCGCTCCTGGGCTACCTCGGACAGCTCCGCGCCGCGCCCGGCCACCGCCTCCGGCGGCGTGCCCTGGTCGAAGGCTACGGCCTCGCCCGGCGGCTCCGGGCGGAGGACGAGCTTCCGTTCGACCTGACCGCCATCGTGGCCGACAACACCCCCGCCCGGCGGCTCCTGGAGCGGGGACTTCCGGGGCTGCCCGTCTACACCCCGATCGCGGGGCTCGTGACCCTGGTGCTCCCGGCGCGGGCGGGACGGCTCTCGCGGTCCGTCGCCCGCCTTGGATCGGGGTGGCCGGGGCGGGGGCGACGGACGGCGGCGCGGCTCGCGCGCACGGTGGCGCGGCCGGATCCGGAGGAGATCGCCGCCGTGGCCGCGTACCTCGAGGGGCGGAGTCGCGGCCACCGGCTGGCGCCCCGGTGGGACGTCGGGCGGCTGCGCGAGCTCGCGGGGGGAAGCCTGGGCCAGTGGCATCCCCTCGTCGCCCGCGAGGCGGACCGCATCGTCGGCTGCGGCGCCATCTGGGATCAGCGGCCCCTCCGGCAGTGCGTGGTGAGCGGCTACGCGGGGTGGCTCCGCCGACTCCGTCCGTGGCTGAACGCGGCGCTGCAGACGGCGGGCAGGCCGACCCTCCCCCGCCCCGGCACGGCCCTCCGGATGGCGCATCTGTCCCACCTGGCCGCCGACGACGAGGCCGTGGCGGTCCGGCTGGTCGAGACCGCCTGCCGGCGGGCGGCGCGTCTGGGTCTGGAGTACCTTTCGGTGGCCCTGCCCGCCTCGCACGCCTGGCTCGCGGCCCTGCGGCGCCGCTTCGGCGGGCGCCCGTACACGAGCGTGCTCTACCTGGTGCACGACCGGGATTTCGACCCGGCCTCGGCGGGGCTCGACGCTCGGAACGTCCGGGTGGAGGGGGCCAGGCTGTGAATGGCCGCCTGATCCCGCGCCAAGCGGTGGACGCCCCCTGCGCCGCCGCGATGTATCGGCTCCTGCGTCGCCACTTCCTCGGGGTGGACCGCGACGGGTTCCGGGCCGATCTGGCCGAGAAGAACTGGGTGCTCCTGCTCGAGGACGGATCGCGCCGCCTCGTCGGGTTCTCGACCCTCCTCCTGTACGAGGACCGTCTCAGCGGCCAGCGGCACACGGTCGTCTATTCGGGCGACACGATCGTCGAGCCGGCGTCCCGGGGCTCGCCGGCCCTGGCCCGGACCTGGATCCGCGGCGTCCGGCGGCTCCACGCGCGGCAGGGCGCCGGCCGGTTGTGGTGGCTGTTGATCACCTCCGGCTTCCGCACCTACCGCTTTCTCCCCGTGTTCTGCCGGCGCTTCTATCCGCGTCACGCTTCATCCGCGTCCGACGAGCTGCGCGCGAGGCGCGATCGCCTGGCGCGGCGGCGCTTCGGCGACCGCTACGATCCGACGACCGGCATCGTGCGCCTCGCCCGCCCCCAGCGCCTGCGGCCCGGCCTCCGCGAGCTGCCCGCCGGCAGGCTGGACGACCCCCACGTGGCGCTGTTCGCCCGCCTCAACCCCGGCCACGCGGAGGGCGACGAGCTCGTCTGCCTGGCCGAGTTGGGCGACGCCAACCTCACCCGCGCGGGTCTCAGGATGCTGTACGGAGCGTCGCGCCGGCCGGAGGGGGCGAGACGCCTCGGATGAACCCGCGGGCGGCCAACGCGCTCTGGCACTTCTCCTGCCTCCCGCGGGCCCGCCTGTTCGAGCGGGCGCTGCGGGATCCGGGCGCCGTCCAGCGGCGCCTGCTCCGCGACTATCTGCGCCGCAACGCCGGGACCGTCTACGGCCGCGCGCACGGCTTCGCCACGATCCGTGGCGTCGAGGAGTACCGGCGTCGCGTGCCCATCGTCGACTACGACGATCTCGCGCCGCTCATCGCGCGGATCCGCCACGGCGAGCCGGGCGTCCTGACCGCCGAGCCGGTACGACGATTGCTCCCGAGCGCCGGATCCACGGCCGCTCGGAAGCTCATCCCCTGGACGGACGGGTTCGGGGCGGAGTACCGCCGCGCCGTGGCGCCGTGGGTCGCCGACCTCTTCGCGCGGCGCCCGGAGCTGCGGGGCGGGCCCGCCTACTGGTCGGTCTCGCCGGCCATCCCGGACGACGGGGCGGGGAGCGCGGCCCTCCCGATCGGCTTCGAGGAGGACAGCGCCTACGTCGGCGGCCTCGGCCGCCGCCTGGTGCGCGGCGCGCTGGCCGTGCCCGAGGCGGTCCGGCTCGCGCCGGATCCCCGGAGCTTCCGCTACCTGAGCGCGCTCGGACTGCTCCGCGCCCGGGAGCTCCGGCTCGTCTCGGTCTGGCACCCCTCCTTCCTCGTCCTGCTGCTGGAAACGATCCGGGAGCGGTGGAACGACCTGCTCCGCGACGTCGCCGACGGGTTCGTCCGGCCGCCGGGCGAGCTGCCCATCGCGCTTCGCGGAGAGTTGCGGGGCTGGCGTCGGGCCGATCGCTCCAGGGCGCGCGAGCTGGAGTCCGCCGGACCGGAGACCAGGGACCGCATCTGGCCGCGCCTGGAGCTCGTGAGCTGCTGGGCCGACGGCCCCTCGGCCGGAGCGGCCGAGGAGCTCGAGCGGTGGCTCCCGGGCGTGGCCGTCCAGCCGAAGGGCCTGCTGGCGACCGAGGGCGTCGTGTCCATCCCGATCGGCCGGGCGCGGCTCGTGGCCGTGCGCTCCCACTTCTTCGAGTTCCTGGACGAGACCGGCCGGCCGCGGACCGTGACCGAGCTGCGCTCCGGGGAGACCTACGGCGTGGTCCTGACCACCGGCGCCGGGCTGTACCGGTATCGGCTGCGGGACCGCGTGCGCGTGGAAGGGTTCCACGCCCGGACGCCCTCCCTCCGCTTCGTCGACCGGGAGGGCGGCATCTCGGACCTCCGCGGAGAAAAGCTGGCCGCCGGATTCGTGGCGGAGGCCCTGGAGCGGCTGTTCGGCGATCGGACGCCGACCTTCGCCATGCTGGCGCCGGACGACGGTGACGCCGTCCCCCGCTACACGCTCTACCTGGAAGACCCGCCCGCCTTTCCGGACGAGCTCCTGGTCGAGACGTTGCCCGTGGCGCCCCGGGACGAGCTTCCGCTCGATGTCGCCCCGGCAGATGAGCTTCCGCTCGACTCCGCCCTGGCGGCGCGGCTGGACGCCGAGCTCTCCCGGAACCCGCACTACCTTCACTGCCGGCGCCTCGGACAACTGGCCCCTCCGGCCGTCTTCCGGGTGAGCCGCGGCGCGCACCGGACCTACCTGCGACAGGAGTCCCGGGGGCGGCGGCTGGGCGACGTGAAGCCCGTCGTCCTGAGCGAGCGCACGGGCTGGAGCCGACGCTTCGAGGGCGGGTGAGACGCTCTTGACTTTCGTAGTATGCAATGTATACTACGATTCGTCAGCCGTCTCCAGCAAGCGGAGGGGTGTGCAGAGGGTGCTCGTGCGGGTGTTCATGACGATGTCCTGGCAAACAGCGGGGTTGATGGCAGCCATCGCAGCGGGTGCTCATGGCGCCTCGGCCCAGGAGCTCGAGTACGACGTCGAGCAGGACGTTCTGGTCGCCCGTGAGGCCGACGGACGGGTGCTGATCGAACCTCATCTCGCCACGCATCCTTCGGATCCGGACCACCTGTTGGCCGCCGGCTGGGTCCACCTCGCCGGGGAACCCGCACAGGCCGAGGAACGCTGCGCCACGTTCCACTCGTCCGATGGGGGACGCAACTGGGAGCGCCGTGACCTCGGGGGCGCGGGATGCGGCGACCCCTGGGTGTCGCTCACGAACGAGGGAACCGCCGTGCTGACCGCCCTCGGGACCCACTCCAGCCTACCGGACCCGGCCGACCACAACCTCGTGGCGTACTTCTCCCGCGACGGCGGGGAGACCTGGCGCGACATTCCGCAGGGCCTCGGCGGAGGGCATGACGGTCCACGGTCCCTCGCCGCGCCCGACGGCACGATCTACGTGCTCTCGCATCAAGGTCGTCGCGATGCTGCCGGGAAGCTCCGGTTCATGGCCTTCGTCGGACGCGTCCGGCCCGGAAGGGGGCATGTCGAAACGATGAACCGTGTCGTTCCGAGCAACCTGAATCAGGGGTCGGACGGGTTGGCCGTGCTCTCCGATGGGACCCTCGTGATCGCCTACAACGATTTCCAACGCCCTGTGCCCGAGGGGGGGTTCCGATCTCGTGCCGGCGCGCTCGAGGTCACCCGCACCTGGGTGATGACCTCCTCCGACCAGGGCAATTCCTTCTCGATTCCGTTGCTCGTTACGGAGGAGTGCTGGTACCGCCCGACCTTCCTGGCGGCGGATACGTCGAGCGGCCCCTTCCAGGACCGGCTCTACAAGCTTTGTGAGGGGGACGAGCAACGGTCGATCCTGCTCGCGTACTCGACCGATCACGGCGAGGTGTGGTCCGCCGCGACGCCGCTAGAGCCACCCGCATCGGAGGACGGTTCGCGGTCCGAGCCCCAGGTCGCCGTGAACGGTCAGGGAGTGGTCGGCGTCGCCTGGATGGACGGGCGGGACGATCCTTCCGGGCGATGCTACGCTCCCTATTTCGCCGCGTCGGTGGATGGCGGGCTGACCTTCGGCCCCGCCGTTCGAGTCGCGACGGAGCTCTCCTGTCCCGACGCCTCTCGCGCGGGTGAGTTCCCGGTCCGACGATGGCCGAGAGGGGGCGACTACTTCGGCCTCGCCGCCGGAGCGGATGGACGCTTCCACGTGCTCTGGCCGGACGCGCGCGGCGGAGCCTTCGAGATCTGGACGACGGCCGTGTCGGTCGGCGGAACGGCGCCCCCGTGACGCCCCGGCGACAGAACCGCGAAGGGACCGCTGATGTCCAGACTCGGTGAGTTCGAGTTCCTGGTGCTGCTCGCGGTGCTGAGGCAGGCGGAGGCACCGTACGCCAACCGCGTGCGCGAGGACCTGGAGGCGAACGCCGGGCGACGCGTGACCCGGGGCGCGCTCTACCGAACCATCGACCGGCTCGTCGAGAAGAGGTTCCTCGCGTGGGAGCTGGAGCCCAGCCAGGTCCCGGAGCGGGGCGGCCACCCGATGAGGCGGCTCCTGGTGACCGAGGATGGGCTGGCAGCGGTGCGCGAGACCCGGGCCGTCCTCGTCACGTTCCTCGACGGCCTGGAACCGGTACTGGGGGAGGCGTGACGCACCCGCCGCGCCTGGCGACGCGCCTCCTCGCCCGCGCCTTTCGGGGCGACCCGGCCGCTTCCGCGATCCTCGGCGACCTGCACGAGGACTTCAGCCGCGTCCTCGAGTCGCGGGGGCGGACGGCGGCGCGGCTATGGTACTGGCGCGAAGCCGTCGGCCTCGCCTCCGGCCGTCTCGCCCACGCGCTCCTCCGCTCGCTCCGGCGCGCCTCCGTGCCCCGCCCGGGAAGCCTCGCGGAGGATGCCGTCCACGCGGCCCGCATGCTCCGACGCTCCCCCGGCTTCGCGCTCTTCGTGGGCGCGGTGATCGGTCTCGGCGTGGGCGCCGTGACCACGGTCTACAGCGTCCTGAAGCCCCTCGCGGTCGCCCTCCCGTTGGAGGATGGGCACGAGCTCGTGTGGATCTCCAACAGCGAGGCGGCGGGGGACAGCTCGCTCTCCGCGGTCACCCAGCGGACCGTGAACCTGATCGACTTCCGGGCCCGGACCCGGTCGTTCAGCGGGATCACCGGCTACGATGCGTTCTTCGCGAAACGCGCCTACACCCTGGCGGGCGCCGGCGAGCCCGAGAGCCTCGTCGGCGTCGGCGTGGCGCACGACTTCCTCGACGTGCTCGGCGTCCGACCGCTCCATGGGCGGAGCTTCACCGCGGAAGAGGGCCAGCGGGGCGGCCCCCGGGCGGTGATCCTCTCGCACCGGCTGTGGCGCGATCGCTTCGCCTCCGATCGGACCGTCGTCGGACGGGGCGTCACCTTGAACGGCATCCCCCGCACGGTGGTGGGGGTGCTGCCGGCCAGCTTCGACTTCTCTTCGGTCTTCACCCCGGGGGTCGAGGTGGACTTCCTCCTGCCGTTCGTGGTCTCGAGGGACAACGCCTTCCAGGGGAACGTTCTCGCCCTCATCGGGCGACTGCGGCCCGGCGTGACGCCCGAGGCGGCGCAGACCGAGCTGGCCGCGCTCATCGCGGCGCTCGGGGAGGAGGATCCGGAGCGCTGGGGCCTCGGAGCGGAGCTCGAGACACTCCAGGACCACCTCGCCGGGCCGTTCCGCGGCTCCCTGCTCCTGCTCGCGGCCGCCGCGGGGATGCTCCTCCTCATCGTGTGCGTGAACGTCTCCGGGCTCCTGCTGGCGCGGTCGCCGTCGCGCGCCCGCGAGATGGCGGTCCGGAAGGCCCTCGGGGCGCCGCGCGCGCGGCTGATGCGGCAGCTCGTGCTCGAGACGCTGGGGATCTCGCTCGTCGGCGCGGCGTTCGGGAGCCTCCTGGCCCGGCTCGCCACGGGCCTCGTGCGGAACGCGGCCATGATCCACATCCCCCTCATGGACTCGGTCGAGCTCGACACTTCCGCGCTCCTCGTCGCGGCCGGCGTGGCCGTGCTCACGGGAGTCGCGGTGGGGACGATCCCGGCGCTCCAGGTGGCCGAAGGCGGGGAGGCCGTTGTGCTTCAGGCCGCCTCACGCGGAAGCAGCGCGAGCCGCGGTGCCCGTCGTCTACGGGAGGGGCTCGTGATGGTGGAGGTGGCGCTCGCCTGCGCGTTGCTCGTCGTCGGAGGATTGCTGCTCGCGAGCTTCCGGGCCGTCCTCGACGTGGATCTCGGGTTCGAGCCCGCGAACACGATCGCCTGGCAGCTCGGCCGCAGTACCGACTTCGAATCCCACCAGGAGCGAAGCGGGTCCTACGCCCGCCTCGCCGAGCGGGTGGAGGCGGCCGCCGGCATCCAGAGCGTCGGCCTCATCGATGCCCTGCCGCTGGGCCGCAATCGAGAGTGGCCGTTCAGGGTCGTCGACCGGCCGGGACAGGAAGACACCGGTGAGGGCGTGTTCCCCCACGTCGTCGGTCCGGGCTACCTGCCGACCATGCGGATCCCGCTGGTGGCCGGTCGCAACTTCTCGCCGGCCGACCGGGAGGGGTCGACGCCCGTGGTCCTCCTCAACCAGACCGGGGCGCGGCGGATCTTCGGGAATGAGGAGGAGGCCCTCGGGCGCCGTCTCGCGTTCTTTGGCGACTGGGAGTGGGAGGTCGTGGGTGTCACGCGGGATGTGCGGCACCTGTCGCCGGAGACGGGCGCCGGCATCGAGGTCTACTTCCCGTATGCGCAGATGCCCGACGTCCTCGGCACGGACCTCGTCGTGCGGTCGCGTCTGCCGCCTTCGCAGGTGGTCGCCACCGTGTCCGGGCTGCTCGAGGAGGTCGACCCCGGCATGCCGAGACACGAGTTCTGGTCACTCGAGTCGACCGTCGCGGGCGCCGTCTCCGACCGCCGCTTCGCCCTCGGCATCCTCTCCGCCTTCGGCGTCGCCGCCCTGTTGCTCGCCGCGCTCGGAATCTACGGGGTGCTGTCGCAGACGGTCGCGGAACGGGAGCCCGAGATCGGGATCCGGATGGCGCTGGGAGCATCGGGCCCAGACATCGTCCTGGGCGTCCTGCGACGGATGCTCCTGCTGACGGCCGCAGGCATCGCGGCAGGGTGGGGGCTCTCCCTCCTCTTCTCCGACGTGCTGGATGCCGTCCTGTTCGGCGTGGCCCCGGCCGATCCGCGCGCCTTTCTCGGTACGGCGTGCGTCCTGCTGGCGGTCGCCGCGCTGGCCGCCGGACTCCCGGCTCGCCGGGCCGTCTCCACCGAGCCGTCGCAGGTGCTGAAGGCGCAGTAGATCCCACGCGCGATCGACCCGCTCAAGCCCGTCGCCCTCAGCGACCGAGCCGACTGGCGACGGCGCTTCGAGGGCGGCTATGTGGGAGGCGACCCGCAGGAGCCGTAGACCCTCTCCCCCCCTTCACTCCTCCCGGAGCACGCTCATCGGATCGGTTCGGGCCGCGCGGCGCGCGGGCACGGCCGTGGCCCCGATCGCGGTACACCCGAGCACGAGCACGGCGCCGACGACGATGAGCGGGTCCAGCCCGCTCACCTCCGTCAGGGCCCCCCGCAGCAGGCGCGTCACACCGAACGCTCCCAGCGCTCCCAGCGCGGTTCCGAGGAGCACGAGACGGAGCCCTTCGCCGAGCACCATCCGGAGGATTCTCTCCCGGTCGCTGCCCAGCGCCATCCGGACCCCGAGCTCTCGTCTGCGACGGTTCACCGCGTACGAGATCGATCCGTAGACTCCCATCGCCGCCAGCAGCAGGCCGAATCCCGCGAACCCCGCGCTCAGACCCGCGGCCTGACGCTGGCGGGTCAGCGACTCCGAGTGGAGCTCCCGGGCTGTGGCGAGATCCACCACCGGCAGCTCGGGTGCCACTCCGGCCATCGCGGCACGCACCCGCGACGCGGGCGGCGGGCCCCCGCTCGCGCTTCGCAGGACGAAGGTCGCGCTGGACGCGGAGCGCTCGTCGGCGTGCTGCGCGTACGGCAGATACCACGTCTCCCGGACGTCGAAGAACTTCCTGACATCCTCGACGATCCCCACCACCGTCATCCACTCGCCCTCTTCGTCCCCGCGGCGCCGCACGCGCCGTCCGATCGGATCCTCGCCGGGCCAGAACCGGCGCGCCATCGCGGCGCTGACCACGACCACGGGAGCGGCGTCGGCGCGGTCACGCTCCGAGATGCCGCGGCCGGCGACCAGGGCGACGCCCAGCGCCTCGAAGAAGCCCGGCGTAACCAGCCGGTGATTGACCAGCGGGGGCGTGCCGGGCGCGGTCTCGCGGCCCTCGATCTCGACGCGGGCCAGGGCGTTCCCCCGGTCGGACGGGAACATCGAGGTCACGCCGGCGGCGGACACATCGGGCAGCGCGGCCAGCTCGGAGACCGCCCGGGAGAGGAAGTCGACCCTCCCCGGGGGCTCCGTATACGGCTCGCGGCTCAGCGAGGCTGACAGAGTCAGGAGGCCCGTCGGCTCGTATCCCAGGTCGACCGACGCCAGCCGGCGGAGGTCCTGCACCACGAGCCCCGCGCCGGTCAGCAGCACCAGGCCGAGCGCGATCTCGGCCACGACCAGCGATCCGCCGAGCCGGCGCCCGGAAGGGTCGCCGGCCGCGCCCCTGGTGCGCATCGGGCCGGCCTCGGAGCCCAGTCGGGACAGACGCAGCGCCGGAAGCAGGCCGAACAGGAGGGTGACGAGCAGGGCGAGGCCCACCGCGAAGGCAAGCACCGGCACGTTCATGGTCACGTCGGCCTCCACGTACTCGAGCGGACCCGGGAGGAGCGGGCGCGCCAGCCCGCTGCCCAGGCGGGCCAGGCCGATGCCCAAGGCGCTGCCGAGGCCGCCCAGGACCAGGCTCTCCGTGAAGAGCTGCCGCACGAGCCGGCCGCGCGATGCGCCGACGCTGGCCCGGACGGCGAGCTCCCGCCCCCGGCTCAGCCCCCTCGCCAGGAGCAGGTTGGCGAGGTTGGCGCACACCATGAGCAGCAGGAACCCCACGGCGCCCAGCAGGGCCAGCGTCGTACGCCCCTCTTCGCCCACGAACAGCTCGCGGAACGGCACCGCCGTCAGGGTCATGCCCTCGGCGTCGAGCGCCGGCGCCTCGCCGGTGCGCTCCGCCTCGCGGGCGATGGCCCGGAGCTCCTCGCGGGCGGAGTGCAGGGTGACTCCCGGCCGCAGTCGAGCCTGGACGTTGAACGACCAGGGACCGACCTGCTCGTCCTCCACCCGCATCGGCACCCACAGCTCCGCGTTGTACGGGTAGCTCAGTCCCGGCTGCATGACCCCCACGACCTCGTACGGGCGGCCGTTCAGCTCGATGCGCCGGCCGAGGGCCCGCTCGTCGCCGCCGAACCGTCGCTGCCAGGCGCCGTAGCTGAGCAGAACCACCCCGCTCGCCGCTCCCAGGCGCTCCTCCTCCGGCGTGAAGGTGCGGCCGAGGTGGACCCGCACGCCGAGCGTCTCGGCCCACCCGGCCGTGACCGCGATTCCCACCACACGCTCCGGTCCGGCATCGGTCGGGTGCGCGAAGGTGGTGTAGCGCTGGGCGACGATCCGGTCGAAGAACCGCCCGCGCCGCTCGACGGCCGCGTAGGTGCGCGGCCGCAGGCTGATCCGCGGCGTGCCCGCCTCCGGCACCCGGAAGACGCGCACGAGCCGGTCCTCGTGCTCGAAGGGCAGGGGCCGCAAGAGCGCCACCTCGGCGGCGTTGAAGATCGCGGTCGCCGCGCCGATGCCCAGCCCCAGGGTGAGCACGGCCACGGCCGTGAACGTCGGACGCCTGCGGAGCTGTCGGAGGGCGAACCGCACGTCCTGGAGCAGCGTGTCCATCGGTGTCCTTTCCGTCTGAGAGCGCCCCCACCCGGCGACCGGCTCGCGGTGCACGGGACATACCGGACGCTCGACAAAATCGAAGTGATTGTGCGGCCCGTGCTTACGCCAGAATCACGATGGATCCGCGGGATCCGGTCGTGTGCGAATCCGGGACCGACTGTTCGCGATCGGACACCCGGGCGCGGCGCGGCCGCCGGTGGGCGACGACGCGCTCCGGATCGGATCGCCGGCGCCACTCGTGGGGGGATCGGCTGGCACGTGAGCTCCGCGAAGCGGTAGAGGTCGCCGGGCGGGTGGTCCACCCTGCCCCCCGGCCGTAGCGCGACGTCCGGCGTGCGCGGCTGGTTCACCAGGGCCGCCATCGCGGGAGGCTATGCGCCCGGGAGGAGTCGCGTCACGAGCGCCCAGCGAGCGACCACAACACGGCGGCGCTGCTGAACCATGGAGGAGTCACGTCGCGAGCGGCAGCGAGCGACACCGAGTCCTGCCGGGCGCACGAAGCGGAGCGAGTGCGCTCGCTCACCCCGAAGCGGGAGGAGGTGACGAACCTGCTCGTGCCCGTGGCGCTATCGGCCTCCCACATCGCGTTCGGCTCGATCCGCATGGAGCCGGTCTACATGGTGCTGGGACAGGTAGCCGCCGTCGCCGCCTCCATGGCGATCGACGCCGACACCCTCGTCCAGGCCGTCGACGTGGCGGCCCTCCAGCGCGAGCTGAAGGAGAACCCGCTGGCCGACGGCAGCACGCCCGAGGCGCTGGTGGACGACGGGGACGCGGATCGCGTGCAGATCTCGGGCTCGTGGAGCCGCGAGTCGCCGGAGGGGAAGTTCGGGATGACCGCCCTCCGCCACGACGGCGGGGGGCCGGGCGAGGTGCGCTTCGTGCCGGACATCCCGGCGGAAGGGGCCTACGACGTCCACCTCTACTGGCCGAGGTCGGAAGCGCTCTCGACCGCCGTGCCCGTCGTCGTCCGCCACGCCGACGGCGTCGACACCCTCACGGTCGACATGCGCGAGCCGGACGAGATCCACGGCGGGCTCCAGCACGGCATCGTCTCGTGGGTGCGGTTGGGCGAGTTCCGGTTCGATCCCCACCGGGAGGCGTACCTCGCGGTCCGGGCCGCCGAGGACGGCCGGGCCTACGCCGATGCGGCCTTGTTCGTGCCTGTACGCGACGTCCGCTGAAGGGCCTGGATCGCGACGGCACACCGGGGAGCGCGAACGGGCGGCATCTCGGCGCCCATCATTCCGCGCCGTCTCCCGTTTCCTGCCTCACGCCGGCGGCCGCTCCCGGCTTCCCGGTGCTGAACGCGTAGCGGTCCCGTCCGGCCTTCTTGGCCGCGTACAGGGCCTGATCGGCGGCTCGGATCACATCCGCGGTCGTCTCGCCCTGCTCGGGAAAGAAGGCGATGCCGATCGAGACCGTGAGCTTCGGCAACACCAGCCCCTCGGCCACGACCTTCATGAGGCGCACTCTTTCCAGGAGGCGCTCGGCCCATGCCGCCATTGCCTCCCTCGTCACATCCGGCAGGACCACGGCGAACTCCTCCCCGCCGAAGCGGCAGGCCAGATCGGTCGCGCGGCAGCTCTCCATCAGCACCTGACCGAGCTGGCGCAGCGCGACATCCCCGGCATCGTGGCCGTGGTTGTCGTTGAAGCGCTTGAAGCGATCGATATCCAGCATGACCAGCGCGACGCTCTTCTTCTCGCGCGTGGCACGAGCGAACTCACGATCCAGCGAGATCTCGAGAAACCGGCGGTTGAAGAGCCCGGTCAGCGCATCCTCCATCGCTTCGACGCGCAGCTTCTCACGCAATCGGAGGTTCGCCAGCGCCAGTCCCAGCTGCTCGGACATCCGTCGCGCAAAGAGCGCGTCGGCTTCGCCGATCGTCGGGGATTCGTCGCCGACGATGACGTGCAGCAGTCCGAGGGCGCCGCCCTCGACCATCATGGGCAGACAGAGATACCCGGCGGGGCCGTCCACCTGCTGCACATGCTTGCAGCGCAGCGCGGGCTGCGGACCGGGAGGCCGATAGGCCTGCCCGCGTCGCAATCCCCAGCACTCGTCCGGGACGACGCTCTCGGCCACCTCCTGATCTCCCCAGCGCGCGAGGAGGTCGAGAAGGTTCCGCGATTCCCTGAAGAGGTAGATAGCGCCGCTGTCACCCACGTGAACCTGTGCCATGTAGCCACCGACGATCGTGGCCGCTTCCTCGACGGAGACCACGGTCTGCAACAGACCGGTCATCTCTCCGAGCAAGGTGAGGCGACGATTGCCTCGCTCCAGGACCTCCGCCTGGCGGGTGATCTCATCGACCGCCCGCTTCCGCTCCGTGATGTCCTCGGCGATGCCGGCGAAGCGATAGACCTCCCCGCTCTCGTCACGGATCGGAAAACCACGAGCCCGGATCCAGCGGACCGTGCCGTCCGGGTGGACGACGCGATACTCGACGTCGAACGGAATGACCGTCCCATCGGGCGCGAACGACGCGATCGCCCGCTCCCGGTCGTCGGGATGAATCGCGTCGATGAACGACCTGGGGTCGGC
>CAYMQZ010000004.1:0-45533 GCA_964392705.1 uncultured Gemmatimonadota bacterium | reverse complement strand
CCCTGGAACCGGACCGGAGGGCCGCCGCGGAGCCCGGCCGCAGGGCAGCGGCGGCGCCGAGTCCGCCGGCGACTTCCAGGTCGTCCTCCTCGCCCACCTGCGACCCGTCAAGGAGCCTCTCCTGCCGGCCGAGGCGGCCCGTCGACTGCCCGACGACTCCCGGATCCGGATCGTCCACTGCGGGGCGGCGATGGATCCAGGCCTGGAAGCGAGGGCCCGGGAGGAGATGACGAGGAACCCGCGCTACCTGTGGCTCGGCGAGGTGGCGCGGGCGAAGGCCCTCCGGATCCTGGAGCAGAGCCGGCTTCTCGCCCTCACCTCGCGACTCGAGGGGGCCGGGAACGCGATCTCCGAGGCGCTCTCCGCCGGCGTGCCGATCGTCTGCACGCGCGTGGACGGGCTCGTGGGAATGCTGGGCCAGGATTACCCCGGCTACGTCCCCGTCGGCGACGCGGCCGCCCTGGCGGCCCTCCTCCGCCGCGCCGAGACCGACCCCGCCTTCTACCGCTGGCTCCGGGCCGCCTGCGCCCGGCGGGCCGCCCTCGTGGACCCGCAGCGGGAGCGGCGGGCGTGGGCGGAGCTCCTGGAGGAGGTGGGCGCGGAAGCGAGCTGAGCGGGCCGAGCCCGACCCTCCCCTACCTCAAATCCGCCCGCACCCGCGCGCTCAGGAGGTCCACCAGGAAGGCGAGCCCCACGTAGAAGAGCATCGTGGTCGCCACGGCGGCGTAGTCGAAGCTCGTGAGCTGCTCCTGGAGGAGGCGTCCCAGCCCGCCGGCCCCCACCACGCCCACCATCGCCGTGGCCCGGATGGCCACCTCCCAGCGGTAGAGCAGGTAGGAGGTGTAGCGGGCGGCAGAGGCGGGGAGCACCCCGTACAGGAACACGCCGGCCCCCGTCGCGCCCTGGACCCGGAGCGCCCGGAGGGGCCGCGCGTCCAGGTTCTCCGTCGTCTCCGCCATCAGCCGCCCGAGCACGCCCCACGTGTAGAGGGCGAGCGCCAGCGCGCCCGTCAGGATCCCCGGGAAGAGGACGAAGAGAAGGAGCAGCGCCCAGATCGGCGCCGGAACCGCCCGCAGGAAGAGGAGGAAGGCCCGCGTGGCAGCGAAAACGGCCGTTCCCGCCAGGGCGGCCACGCGGCTCCCGCCCCCGGGGTTCAGGATCCCTCCGGGGAGGAGGAAGTTGTGGGCCCCGGGGTAGGAGAAAAGCACGCCCCCCGCCCCGGCGAGGGCGATCGCCAGGATCGACATGGCCAGCGTGTCGGCCGAGAGCCGGAAGTAGTCGGCGAGCGTCAGGCCGCCGAGCGCGGGCGGGAAGGCGTCGCCCAGGACCTGCGCCAGGAGCTCGCCCGTTCGGGGGGCGGCCAGCTTCCCCCACCCCGCGTCCAGGTAGAGGAAGGAGAACAGCAGCAGGAAGCCCAGTGCGACGAGGGAGCCTCGGAGGAACGGGTCGCGTCCCGGCACGGTCTCGATCGCCCCGGCCGTCGCTAGCGACCCGACCGTCTCCGGCGCGCCGGCGTCGCGTCCCGCGGTCTCGAGACGATCGGGGGCTTCGACCCGGGGCCGGCGGGCCCCCGCCCCGGCGGGCCCCGCCGCCTCCCGGAGCCGCACGTGGATCCGGTGTGCGGAGCCCAGGCGGCGCCGGAGCGCGGTGCTCCAGAGGTCCGCCAGCCCGGTGAGGAGGACGAGCGCGTAGAGGAAGGTCCACATCTCCCCGTAGCGGAGCGACTGGAGGCTCAGGAGGATCTGATAGCCCAGACCGCCGGCCCCGATGATCCCGAGCACGGCCGCAGAGCGGATCGAGCACTCGAACCGGTAGAAGGCGTAGGAGAGGAGGTCGGGGAAGGCGCGCGGGAGCAGCCCGTAGAGGACCGCCGGAAGGGAACGGACGCCCGACTCCTGGAGCGCGGCGAGCGGCGGCCCGGCGCTCTCGTCCAAGATCTCCGAGAAGACCTTCGCCGTGATGGCGCCGAACGGGATCGCGATCGCCAGGATCCCCACCAGCGGGTCCAGGCCCAGGATCGCGACGAAGAAGAGCCCCCACACGATCTCGTGGATCGCGCGGGGAACGCTGAGGGCCGCCCGCACGGCCACCCAGGGCGCGCGCCAGCCGCCCAGCCACCGGAGTCGACCGCCGCGATCCGGAAGGACGGAGCGCCACCAGGTCTCCGATCCCAGGAGCCCGCCGACGATCCCGAACGCCACGCTGAGCGCGGTGCCCCAGACGGCGAAGGCGAGCGTGACGAGCGCCGCGTCGGCCGCCAGCCGCAGGAAGACCGCAGCCGTCTCCGGCCGGAGCGCGGCCTCCAGGAAGGCCCGGAGCTGCGACCACCCCCCCGGGTTCAGGAGCTCGCGGCGGGCGAGCCCCGCCTCCCCGAGCGCCCAGCCGACCCCCACCAGGATGAGGAGGGACCACAGCGCCCGTCGACTCCGCCAGGGGCGCGGCGCGGCGACCGCTACGGCGCCGCCCGGCCCGACCACCTGCCGGCGCTCCACGCCCACCCTCAACCGGGGCCGGCGGGCTCCCCGGCCCCCCGGACGGGCTCTCCGAACTCGCCTGCGGTCCGCTCGATCGCGTACAGGCGCTCCACCCGCTCCTCGTCCACCCGGCCGGCCGGCAGGTCGAAGAGGACCCGGCCCTCGCGGAGCCCCACGATCCGCTCGAAGTAGCGGAGCGCGAACCTGATGTCGTGCATGCTCGCCACCAGCGTCTTTCCCCCCTCCTCGTTCAGGCGTCGGAGGAGATCCATGACGCGGCGGCTGTTCTCGCGGTCCAGGCTGGCGATCGGCTCGTCGGCCAGCACGACCTCCGGGTCCTGGACCAGGGCCCGCGCGAGCGCCACGCGCTGCTGCTCGCCCCCGGACAGCCGGTCCGTCCGCTCGTAGAGCTTGTCGGCGATCCCCACCTCGGCGAGCGCCCGGGCGGCCGTGCGTCTCCCGAGGGGGCGGAGGAGGGAGAGGGCCGCCTTCCATAACGGCCACTCGCCGAGCCGGCCCACGTTGACGTTGTGGATCACGCGGAGCGAGTCCACGAGGTGGAACTGCTGGTGGACGGTGCCGATCCGCCGCTGGAGCGCCCGGAGCTCCGGGCGGGGGAGGCGGTCGAGCTCCCGCCCGAAGGCGCGGACCGTCCCCTCCTGGGCGAAGAGGGATCCGTTCAGGAGGCGAAGGAGGGTCGTCTTCCCCGCCCCGCTGGGGCCGGCCAGCGCGACCCGTTCTCCCTCCGTGACCCGGAGGTCGATCCCGCGGAGGGCCTCGAGCGCTCCGTGGCGCACGACGGCGCCCTCGAGCTCGAAGACGGGCGGCACGTGCGTCCTCAAGCCCTCGCCGGGGCGACGTTCACCGGATCTTCCCGATCTCCCGTCCGATCTCCTCGATCCGCCGGTAGTCCTCGTTCCCGGCGGGGACGAACCGCTCGGCGCCGAACAGCTCCAAGATGCGTCGCTCCTCCGGCGCTGCCGGGTCGAGCTCGAGGAACCCCCGGCGCACGCGCTCCACGAAGCCCTCGCCGAAACGCTCCTCCACATCGGGTCGTATCACCCAGTGGTAGTCGTGGTAGGGAGGCGTCCGCCAGAGCACCCGGACCTTCGAGGTGTCCACGGCCCCCTCCGCCTCCCGGGCCCCCCATACTCGCTCGTTCAGGGCGCCCGCCTCGTAGGTGCCGGATTCCACCAGCTTGATCGTTCGGTCGTGGGAGCCCGAAAAGCCCGGCTCCCCCCGGAAGTCGGAGAGCTCCAGCCCGGCCTGCCGCAGGAAGTGCTGGGGCATGAGGCGGCCCGAGGTGGAGGATTCGCTCCCGAAGGTGAAGGTGTGCCCCGCGAGTCGTCGCAGGCCCTGGACCTCGTCGAACGGGTCGATGCCGCTCTCGACGTTCGCGATGAAAACGCTGCGGAACCGCTCGTCGATGGCGCGCTGGAGAATGGCCCGAGCCCCCTCCACCTGAAGCCGGGCCTGGACCCCCGTCAGCCCCCCGAACCACGCCATGTCCAGGTCCCCCACCCGGAAGGCCGTGATGGCGGCCGCGTAGTCCGTGACGGGGCGGTACGCGACCGGTACGCCCAGCTCCCGCTCCAGGTGGGAGGCGAGGAGCCCGTAGAGCCGCTGGAGCCGCTCCGGGTCCTGGTCCGGTATCGCCCCGATCGCGAAGGGACGGGTCCTCTCCTCGGAGGCCCCGACGCAGCCCGTCCCCGCCGCGGCGGCGAAGAGCAGGAGGGCCGCGAAGCGGCGCCCCGACCCGGGATCTCCCCTCATCGGCCCTTCCCGACGGTCGTCTCCACGCCCTGTCTCTCCAGCCCCTCCACCTTCTCCTGCAGGATCTCCAGGGCGAGGTCCACCGTTTTCCGGTGCGTCCGGAAGGAAAGGACCGCCAGCCGCAGCCAGAAGACGCCGTCGATCGTGGTCGAGGAGAGGAACACGCGGCCGTCCCGATGGATCGCCTCGACCAGCGCCTCGTTGAAAGCGTTCGCATCGCCCCGCTCGGGCACCCAGCGGTAGATGCACACCGAGAGCTCGGGCTCGGGACCCACCTCGAAACCCAGCTCCCGCACCCGGCCGTGGAAGTAGCGGGCGAGAAGCAGCTTCTCCTCCAGGCAGGCCCGGAACGGCTCGACCCCGTGGATCTCGAGGGGAAGCCACAGCCGCAGGCCTCGAAAGTGCTTGGTGAGCTCGGGGGAGAGCTCGGCCGGCGAGCCGATCTCCCTCGATTCCTCGGCCACGGTGTCCTGCATGTAGGCGGCCTCGTACCAGTGCGCCCGGTGCATGGCGCGCCGGTCCTTCACGAGCACCGCCCCGGTGCCGTAGGGGAGGAAGAGGCCCTTGTGGGGATCGAGCACGATCGAGTCGGAGCGGTCCATGCCGCGGAGGCGGGGCCGGCACTCCTCGACGAGGGCGAAGAACCCGCCGTACGCGGCATCGATATGGTACCAGAGCCCCTCCTCCTCCGCGACCTCGGCGATCTCCTCGAGCGGGTCCACGGCCCCGACGTCCGTCGTGCCCGCCGAGGCGATGACGAGCCAGGGGAGGAGCCCGGCGTCCCGGTCGGCGGCCACGGCGCGACGGAGCGCGTCCGGGCGCATCCGGTACCGGTCGTCCAGCTCCACGCGTCGCCGCACGCACTCCCCGAGCCCCGCCACGCGGAGCGCCTTGTCCACGCAGTGATGCACCTGCCCGGTCAGGTAGACCACCGCCCGCGAGAAGTCGGTCGCCCGCAGCCCGTGAGCGTCGCGCGCCGCCACGATTCCGATGAGGTTCGCGATGCTCCCGCCGCTGGCCAGGTTCCCGCCCGCCTCGCGAGGGTAGCCCACGAGAGCCGCCATCCATTCGAGGCAGAGGTTCTCCATCTCGACGGCGCCCGGCCCCGCGAAGCGCACGCCGGCGTACCGGTTGGTCACGTCGGCCAGGTAGTCGCCGAGGGCCGACAGGTAGATGCCGCCGCCCGGAATGTAGGCCAGGTGACCTCCCGAAGCGGGGTTGAGGCCGGGGCGGTCCACGCAACGCTCGATCAGCCGGAGCAGCTCCTCGATCTCGGTCGGCTCCCCGATGGGACGGCGCCGGAGGTCGCGAGCGGCCTCCTTGTCCGCCTCGTACGCCTTGAGCTCCGCCACCCGCTCCAGGAACTCCTCGGCGTAGGCGACCACCCCCTCGCGCACGCGCGCCCGCTCGGCGGCGTCCGGTTCCAGCCGGCGGCTCTCCGCCTCCAGCCTCCGGAGTCGGCGAAGCAGGTCGCGTCTCGTCTCCGATCGTCCCTCCCGCTCGCCGGTGGGTGGGGCGGCCTCTCCCGGCCGGGCGGGATCCTCCGCGCCGCTCATCTCACGCGGCTCCCCGCTCCCCGGCGCGAGCCACCGCCACCGCGAAAAGCTCATCGGGGTCCGTCCGCCAGCGCGTCGGGACGAACCCGGCCGCGCTCAGCATCTCCAGGGCCGAATCACGCGTGTACTTGTAGCTCAACTCCGTCCGGATCGTCTCCCCCCGCTCGAACTCGATCTCCATCTCCAGCTCTCCGATCCGCACCGTCTGCTCCCGCTCGGACACGAGGTGCATCTCGATCCGGGCGCGTTCCGCGTCGTAGAACGCCCGGTGAACGAAGGCGTCCAGGTCGAAGTCGGCGGCCAGCTCGCGGTTCAGCACCCGGAGGACGTTACGGTTGAACGCGGCCGTGACCCCCGCCCGGTCGTTATACGCCGCCTCCAGGCGCCCCGGGTCCTTCACCAGGTCGAAGCCCACCAGGAACGCATCGGCGGCGTCCATCGCCCCGCCCACGCCCCGGAGGAAATCCACGGCGGAGGCGGGCCTCAGGTTCCCGATCGTGGACCCCAGGAAGGCCACCAGCCGCGGCTCCCCCTCGAAGGGAAGCTCCCGGGGGCGCCGGAAATCGCCGATCTGCCCGACGATCCGGAGCCGGGGGTAGTCGGCCAGCAGCCGCTCCGCCGATTCCCGGAGCGCCGCGGCGCTCACGTCGATCGGCGCGAACCCCCTCAGCAGGCCGGCCTCCTCCATCGCGTCCAGCAGGATCCGGGTCTTGGCCGCGCTCCCCGAGCCGAACTCGACCAGGACCCGGGGCCGCGTCTCGGCCACCAGCTCGGGCGAGAGCCGCTCCAGGATCCATCGCTCCACGCGGGTTAGGTAGTATTCCGAAAGCTCGGTGATCCGCTCGAAGAGCCGGGATCCCCGGGCGTCGTAGAAGTACTTGGGAGGGAGCTCCTTGGGGCGCGAGCCCAGCCCGCGCCGCACGTCCCGGCGCATCTCCGCCCGCCGGTCGGCCTCCGGCCGGGTCCCGCGGATCTCGAGCCGCTCGCCGGAGGGCGCGGCCGTCGGAGGCGAGCTCCGGTCCTCCGTCATTCGCCTCGCCGTCGGAGGCGCGGCGATCCTCTCACAGCTTGAGGCCGACGGTGAGGAAGAGGTCGTGCTGCGTCTTGCCGTCGCCCCGATCCTCCTCGACGTCGAAGCCCGAGATGAAGTCGTTCAGCTCCACGACGATGGCCGACAGGCCGACGCTCAGCTCGAGGCCGGCCCCCAGCTGCCACGCCCTCTTCGTATGATCCCCGATCGCGCCCTGCAGGCCCAGGCTCTCGAGCTGGGCCTCGTCGAAGCCGAAGCGCTTCCACCCGCCGCCCGCCAGGAGGTAGGGCCGCACCACGATGAGGCCCGGAAGCGGACGAATCACGACCGCCCCGGTGAGCATGCGCAGGTTGTTCTCGACGGCGCAGGCGTCCTCGTCCGCGCATCCGGGACCGGTGACGGGCACGTCCGAGCCCGTCCCGAAGAGCACGGTAGCCCTCACGCCGGCCGGCGTCGCGCCCCCGAACTGGACCGCGGCGCCGTAGGCGAATCCGCGCTCCCGCTCGCCCAGCGTGAAGGCGCTTCCGCCGTCGTCCTCCGCGGTCCCCAGCGAGGTCAGCGGTGTGAAGACGCCGATCTGCGGGATCAGCTCCGCCCGCTGCGCGAGAAGCGGCGCCGGAGCGAGGAGGAGCAGCGCCAGTCCCACCGAAACGGACGGGCGGCGCAGCGCCGGGCGGGCGAAGCGCGCGGCGGCCAGGGCACGTCCCCCATGCATCTCCCCTCCCCTTGCCAGGTTCATCTCCCCTCCCCTTGCCAGCGACGGGCTGTCGGCCCCGTTTCCACGAGGCCATGACCGAGGGGAGAATATTCGGCTCCGACCCGCCGTCGCGCGAGTCGAGCGCCTCCGGCGGAACGGATCCCCGGGCCGCCGGCGTGCCGCGAGGCGAGCGGGCGACCGTGGAGTTCGACCGCGCGGCGATCTCGCTCGGGGGGCGTCCGGTGCTCCACGATCTGAGCCTGCGGGTCGAGCCGTCGGAGACGCTGGTCCTGCTCGGTCGGAGCGGGTCGGGCAAGTCGACGGCCCTTCGGCTCGTGAATCGGCTGCTCGAGCCCGACCGCGGCGAGGTACGGGTCGAGGGGCGGGCGACGACGAGCTGGGACCCGATCCGGCTTCGGCGACGCGTGGGCTACGTGATCCAGGAGGTGGGGCTCTTCCCCCACTTCACGGTGCGCCGGAACGCGGGGCTGGTCCCGCGTCTGCTGGGATGGGAGCGGGAGCATATCGAAGCGCGGGTGGTCGAGCTCCTGGAGCTGGTGGGGCTGCCCCCGGACGCGCTCGCCGAGCGGTACCCCCGCGAGCTCTCCGGAGGTCAGCGGCAGCGGGTGGGCGTGGTGCGGGCCCTGGCGGCGGACCCGCCCATCCTGCTGTGCGACGAGCCGTTCGGGGCCCTGGATCCGATCACCCGCCACGACCTGCAGCGCGAGTTCCGGGAGCTGAGCCGCCGGTTGGAGAAGAGCCTCCTCTTCGTGACCCACGACGTTCGCGAGGCGCTCTTCCTGGCGGACCGGATCGCGTTCCTGGACGACGGCCGGATCCGGTTCGTCGGAACGCCGGACGACTTCCGGGCCCACGACGACGAGGCCGTGCGCGCCTTCCTCGAGACCGCCCGGCTGGCGGATTGATGGGATTCCTCGACTACCTGTTCGCCAACGTCGACCAGGTGCTGCTCAGGACGGGCGAGCACGTGCTCCTGGTGGGGATCTCGACGGCGATCGCGACCGCGGCCGGCGTCCCGCTGGGGATCCTTCTCACCCGGCGCGAGCGGGCGCGCGGCCCCGTGCTCGGAAGCGCGAACGTGCTCCAGACCATCCCGAGCCTCGCGCTCCTGGGCTTCCTGATCCCCGTCCCGCTGGTCGGGGGCCTGGGCGTGAAGCCCGCCCTGGTGGCGCTGGTCGCCTACGCGCTGCTCCCGATCATCCGCAACACGTACGAGGGCATCCGGGGGATCGACCCCGCCGTGCGCGAGGCGGGCCGCGCCATGGGCATGACGGGCGGCCAGCTCCTCCGCCAGGTGGAGCTTCCACTGGCGCTCGGGGTGATCATGGGAGGGATCCGGCTGGCCGCGGTGATCGGGATCGGCGTCACGACGATCGCCGCCTTCATCGGTGCCGGCGGGCTCGGCGTCTTCATCTTCCAGGGCATCTCGATGGTCGACAACCGGGTGATCCTGGCGGGCGCGATTCCGGCCGCGCTGCTGGCGCTGGCGGTCGACCGGGCGCTCGGCCTCGCCGAGACCCGGCTGTCCCGGTGGCGCGAATGAAGCCATCCGGTCTCCCGGGCGGCCCTCGCGGGGCGTTTTCGGGGTGCAACGGCCGGCCCTCCCCTGCGGTCCATGAGGCCGACCGCCGGCCAGACCTCGCGGTTCTCCTGCTCGCCGGCACGCTCTCCCTCGGCCCGCTGGCGTGCGGGGGCGGAGCCGGAGCGATCGCCGTGGGCTCCAAGAACTTCACGGAGCAGGACATCCTGGGCGAGATCGTCGCGCGGTGGATCGAGCGGCGCGCCGACCTTCCCGTGCGCCGCCGCCTCCACCTGGGCGGCAGCTTCATCTGTCATCGCGCCCTGGCGACCGGCGAGATCGACGCCTACGTGGAGTACACGGGCACGGCGTTCACGGCGATCCTGGAGAAGGAGCCCGTGTCCGATCCCGACTCCGTGTACCGGGCCGTCACATCGCTCTACCGGGAGCGCTGGAACCTCGAGTGGCTGCCCCCGCTGGGCTTCGAGAACACCTTCGCCATGCTGGTGCGGCGGTCCACCGCCGACTCGCTGGGGCTCGAGACCCTCTCCGACGCCGTCCCGCACGCCGGGAGCTGGACCCCCGGCTTCGGCTACGAGTTCGCCGAGCGCGAGGACGGGCTGTCCGGGTTGAAGCGGGCTTACGGCCTGGAGTTCGGCCGAGCGCCGCGGCTCATGGACCTCCAGCTCACCTACCGGGCGCTGGCGGCCGGTGAGGTGGATCTCATCGCGGGCAACTCGACGGATGGCCAGATCGAGGCGCTGGACCTGGCGCAGCTCGAGGACGACCGGAGCTACTTTCCGCCCTACGAGGCCGCGGTCGTCGTGCGCGGCGCGGCGCTCGACGCCCATGCGTCGCTGGGCCCGGCCCTCGAGGCGCTGGCCGGCCGCATCGACACGCGCGAGATGCGCCGGCTCAACCGGCAGGTGGACGTCGAGGGACGGGACTACCGGGAGGTGGCCCGGGAGTGGGTGGAGCGGGAGCTGGGCCGGGAGCAGGCCCGGGCCGCCCGCGGGCGCCGGTAGATGGAGGGTCCCTCCGCAGGGGGCCGGCGCCGCCCTATATTCCCGCCATGTCCGCGGGCGACGTGAGGGAAGCGATCGAGAAGTGGGCGGAGGAGTCCGGTTGCCGTCTGTGCGTGCTCTTCGGCTCCCGGGCCCGAGCCGGTCCGCCGGTCGAGCGGGACGTGGACCTGGCGCTCTGGTTCGAGAAGCTTCCGGACCCGGCGCGCCGGCTACGGATCATCGGCGAGCTGCAGGACGTCTGCGGCTCCGACGGCGCGGATGTGGTCTTTCTGCACGAACGCACCGATCCGGTGCTCCGCTTCGAGGTCTTCCGAGGCGGGGAGCCTCTGTACGAGGACCGCCGCGGGCTCTTCATCGACGAGAAGGTGCGGGCCCTGATGCTCTACGACGACGCCCTGCCCTTCCGACGGGCCCTGCGCTCGCGTCTGCGCCGGCTCGCCGAGGAGGACCGGCTTGTCCCCTGAGGTGCTGGCCCGGAAGCTCGAGCGGCTGCGGGCCTACCTGTCCGACCTCGTCCCCCACCGCGGCCGATCGGCGGCCGAGCTCCGGGAGGATCCCTACGAGGTCGAGCGGCTCCTGGAGTTGCTCGTGCAGGTCTCCGTGGACATCCTGGCCCACGAGCTGGCCGAGCGAGACGAAACGCCGACTTCCTACCGCGAGACGTTCGAGCGGGCCGGCCGGAGAGGACTGTTACCCGAAGATCTGGCGGGCCGCCTGGCAGACGCCGCCGGCCTCAGGAACATCCTCGTCCACCTCTACGAGGAGATCGACTACGAGATCGTGGCCGCGAGCATCGGCTCCGCGGTGGACGACTTCGGGGAGCTCCTGGAGGTGCTCCAGAGACGTCTGGAGGAGCAGGACTGACGGTGCGGGCTCCGGCTCCCGGGCCTTCACGCGCCGGCTCGCTCCTCGCCCAGCCTAGCGCTCGACCGGGACGTTCACCATGGACCCGTACTCGGTCCAGGAGCCGTCGTAGTTCCGCACCCGGTCGTGCCCCAGGAGCTCCTGGAAGACGAACCAGGTGTGGGCCGCGCGCTCGCCGATCCGGCAGTAGGCGATGACCTCGTCGGCGTCGATGCAGTCGCGGTAGATCTCCCGCAGCTCGTCGACCGACTTGAACGTGCCGTCCTCGTTGGCCGCCTTGCCCCACGAGATGTTGTGGGCCCCGGGGACGTGCCCGCCGACGTACGGCTGCTCCTGGGGCAGATGGTCGGGCGCCAGCTTCTCGCCGGAGAACTCCTCGGGCGAGCGGACGTCGATGAAGGCGGCGCGTCCGATCCGGTCCAGCACGTGCTCGCGCAGCGCCCGCAGATCCGGCCGCTCCGGTCCGAGGTCGGAGAGGCTGCCGACGGGCACGTCCGGGGCGTCGGTCGTCGACTCGCGGCCCTCGAGCTCCCACTTCTTCCGCCCCCCATCCAGGAGCTTCACGTTGTCGAAGCCGCGGTATCTGCAGAGCCAGTACGCGTAGGCGGCGAACCAGTTGTTGTTGCCTCCGTAGAGGACGACGGTCGTGTCGTCGCTCACGCCGGATCGCTCGAGCAGGTCCTTCAGCCCCGCCTGATCCACGTAGTCCCGCCGAACGCCGTGGTGCAGATCCCGGTTCCAGTCCCAGCCCACGGCCCCGGGGACGTGTCCCTTCTCGTAGGCCGTGGTGTCCTCGTCCACCTCGATCGGCCGGACCGACGGGTCGTCCAACCGGGCGGCCAGCCAGTCGGTGGACACGAGGGCGTCGGGGTTGGCGTAAGCCATGGAGCCTCCTCTTTTCGGGTCGGTGCGGGCGCGTCCTTCGCTCCCGAGGGCGATGGAGCGCGAACGTCGAAGCGGGCCGCGGGCGCCGGCGAAGGCCCGAGACGAATAGTGGCGACCGCGCCCTGGAAGTCAAGGTTCCCGGACGCGCGCGAGCGAGAGCGTGGCGAGCGGCCCTCGCGCTGGCTACCACACCTGCTCGGGCATAGCTTTTCCCGTGACCTCTTCGGCCGTGGATGACGTCGTCGGGCTCCCCGAGGAGGCGGACCCGCAGGCGAAGGAAGACCGACCATGAGCGATACAGGACAGCGGCCGGCGGGCGCCGGCGAGGTGAGCGAGGCCGAGGCCCGACGCGTCGCCGAGGCCGCGCGCGAGAGGGAGTGGGGGGGACACACGTTCCTCCGCGACCTCTTCCTGGGGGACTTCCGACTCGACCTGATCCACCCCTATCCCGACCCCGACGAGTTCGTCTCGGACCGGGCGCGGACCTTCATGGACGAGCTGCGGGAGTTCCTGCGCACCGAGGTCGACTCCGAGAAGATCGACCGGGACCGGAAGATCCCCCCCGAGGTGGTGGACCGGCTGCGGGAGATGAAGGCCTTCGCGCTCAAGATCCCGCAGGAGTACGGCGGCCACGGGTTCCACCAGACGGAGTACTCGAAGATCCTCGAGCTCGTGGGGACGCTCGACGGAAGCCTCGTGGCGCTCCTCTCCGCCCACCAGTCGATCGGCGTCCCTCAGCCGCTCATGCTGTTCGGCACCGAGGAGCAGAAGCGAAAGTACCTGCCCCGCTTCGCGGAGGGACAGATCTCGGCCTTCGCGCTCACCGAGGCCGAGGTGGGCTCCGACCCGGCCCGGCTGGCCAGCTCGGTCGAGCGGACCGAGGAGGGCGACTTCATCCTGAACGGCGAGAAGCTGTGGTGCACGAACGGCACGGTCGCCGACGTGATCGTCGTCATGGCCCGCCACACCGACACGCGCAAGATCTCCGCCTTCATCGTCGAGATGGACTGGCCGGGAGCCGAGGTCGTGCGCCGCTGCCACTTCATGGGGCTCGGCGGGATCGAGAACGGCGTGCTGCGCTTCGAGAACGTGCGGATCCCGAAGGAGAACCTGATCGGAAAGGAGGGACGCGGCCTCAAGGTCGCGCTCGTCACCCTGAACACGGGGCGGCTCACGATCCCGGCGGTCTCGGGGGGCACGGCGAAGGCCGCGCTCGAGATCGTGCGCAAGTGGGGGAACGAGCGGGTGCAGTGGGGGCAGGCGGTCGGCAAGCACGAGGCGGTGGCCCACATGATCACCGACATCGCGGCCCACGCCTTCGCCATGGAGGCGGTGGCCGAGCTGCCGGCGATGATGGTGGACCGGGGCGGCTACGACATCCGGCTCGAGGCGGCCATGGCCAAGCTGTTCAACACGGAGCACGGCTGGCGGCTGACCGACGAGACCGTGCAGATCCGCGGGGGACGGGGCTACGAGCGGGCCGATTCCCTCGCGGCGCGGGGCGAGGTCCCGGTTCCCGCCGAGCGGATGCTGCGCGACTTCCGGATCAACCGGATCTTCGAGGGCTCCAGCGAGATCATGCGGCTGTTCATCGCCCGCGAGGCCGTGGACTGGCACCTCCAGGTCGCGGGCGAGCTGGTCGAGGGCGACCTCTCGATGGCCGAGAAGCTGGCCGAGCTCCCGAAGGTGGGCTTCGAATACGCGAAGTGGTACCCGTCCCGCTGGCTGGGCTGGGGGCGCTGGCCGAAGTACTCCGAGTTCGGCGAGCTGGCCGACCACCTGCGCTTCGTCGACCGCTCCTCGCGCGAGCTGGCCCGCACCCTGTTCCACAAGATGGTGCGACACGGCGCCGGGCTCCAGAAGAAGCAGGGCATCCTGTTCCGGGCCGTGGACATCGGGGGGGAGTTGTTCGCGATGGCGGCCTCGGCCTGTCGCGCCCGGATGCTCGAGCGCACCGGAAAGCCCGACGCGGCCGAGGCGCGGGAGCTGGCGGACGTGTTCTGCCGCGTGGCGCGGCGCCGGGTCGACCGGCTCTTCGACGCGATGTCGGACAACGACGACGTGGCGCTCTACCGGGCAGCCCGCGGGGTCCTGGACGGCCGCTACACGTTCCTCGAGGACGGGATCGTGGGTCTCCAGGCCGCGGCCGAGGCGCTGGCTCCGGAGACCGAGGTGCCGGGCGAGGCGGAGGCGGAACGGTCCGAGGCGGCGCCGTCCGAGGCGGAACGGACGGGGGAACCGACGTCCGAGGCTCTCCGGGCGGGCGGCGGCGGCTAGCGCCAGCGACTGCCCCCACGAGTACGACGACGCATCCTGCGCCGCCGTCCGAATTCGCTCAGGGTTTCGGCGCTCCAGGAACGAGCTCCACCAGCTCCCTCAAGACATGGTACGCGCTGGCCTGGGCCTCCTGGATGCGGGGGATGTGCTCCGACGGCGAGACGACGACGTGGTCGGCCAGCCTCTCGGAGAGCACGCGACCGCCGTCGTAGCCGACCAGCGCCACGGTGACCAGCCCGCGACGGCGCGCCTCGCCGAGGGCCCGGATCACGTTGCGGGAGTTCCCGCTCGTGGAGATGGCTAACGCCACGTCGGCCTCGCGGCCGTACGCGATGACCTGCCGGGCGAAGATCTCCTCGATCCCGACGTCGTTCCCGACCGCGGTGAGGATCGACGCGTCCTCGGTGAGGTCCAGGGCGCGCCGAGCCGGCCATCCCTGGGGGGCCGCGCGGAAGTCGGCCACGGCGTCCATCGCGTCCGTCGCCGAGCCGCCGTTCCCGAACGCCAGCAGGAGGCCCCCCGCGTCGAGGGCCGCGCGCGTCGCGGCGGCGGCGGCCAGCAACTCCTCTCGTCCCCGCTCCAGGGTGCGCACCCGCAGCTCCCCCACCTCGTCGGCCTTCATGAGCACCGACCGGCGTACGTCCTCGAGCACCGCGTCCAGGTCGTGCTCCTCCTCGCCGAGGAAAGGGTAGAGGAAGCGCGAGGGGCCCACGTCGTGCGCCCGCCCCATCGTGCGGCCCTCGAGCAGGCCCCGGTGCTCGAAGAAGACGTGCACCAGCTCCCACAGCACGTGGTACAGCGTCTCCACCAGCTCCTGCCGGACGAACGGATCCTCGCTGGGCGGGAGGAACTCCCACTCGGCCCCGCAGGGAGAGAAGGCCACGGTCAGACAACCCAGCTCCCGCGCCCGCCGCAGCGCCTCCCGCGTCCCCTCCCCGCCGGCCTCCTCGTCGGGCCCGAAGCCGATCGCGATGTCCTCGGGACGCAGCACCAGCTCGGCCTGCAGCGCGAGCGGGCCGCCCTCGCCGGCCAGGCCGATGGCGGGAAGCGCCCGCTTCCCGACGATCACCGGGTGGACGAACTCGACCGCCACGTGGCGCGCGTCGGAGCGCGCCTGCGGCGAGAGGCCGAAGGAGACCAGCCGCCCGCCGCGGGCGAACCGTTCCGCCATCCGATGACAGAGTCGCGCGAGCCGCTCGGCCTCGTCGGCGAAGAAACGATCGTTCGCGGCCGTTCGGGTCTCGAGCAGCTCATCCAGACGGCTCCCGAGCCCGTCCTTCCGTTCTCGAGAGGGCTCGGCCCGGAGCCGGCGCACTAGCAGATCCGTGGCAGCGGATCGCCGACGAGCAGGTCCATCACGCGTCGCCCGCCGAAGGCGGTCTGGACCAGGACCATGCCGTCGGGCTCCGTCCGGACCTCGCCGATCTCGGCCGCCTCCTCGCAGCCCGGAACCTCCCTCAGGGCGGCCAACGCATCCTCGGCCGCCTCCGGCGCCACGACCGCGACCAGCTTCCCCTCGTTGGCCACGTACATCGCGTCGATGCCCAGGATCTCGCACGCTCCGGCCACCGTGGGATGGACGGGGACCGCGTCTTCCCGCACCAGCACCGCGACCTCCGAAGCCGCCGCCAGCTCGTTCAGCACCGTGGCCACCCCGCCGCGAGTGGCGTCGCGCATGCAGCGGAGCCGCGATCCCGCGGCCTCGAGCAGCGCGTCGGCCGCGGGCCACAAGCTGCGGGTGTCCGACTCGATCGGGGCCCCGAGATCGAACTCGCCCCGGGCCAGCATGATCGCGGTTCCGTGGTCGCCGACCCGTCCCGAGACCAGGATCCGGTCGCCCGGCCGCAGCGAGGCGGGCGAGAGGGAGCCGCGGCCGTCCACCCGACCGAGCCCGGTGGTGCAGATGTACATGGAATCGCAGTGCCCGCGCTCCACGACTTTCGTGTCCCCCGCCACGATCTCGACCCCCGCTTCCTCGGCGGCCCCGGCGATCGCCTCCACCTCGGCCCGCAGCTCCTCGGCGGTGAGCCCCTCCTCCAGCACGAGCGACAGCGTGAGCGCGAGCGGCCGCGCGCCGGCCACCGCCAGGTCGTTCACCGTTCCGTTCACCGCCAGCTCCCCGATCGAGCCGCCGGGAAAGCGGATCGGCTTGACCACGAAGCTGTCCGTCGTGACGGCCAGGCCCCCGGCCTCCACCCGGATCACGCCCGAGTCGTCCAGGAGCCGGAGGGGATGAACGGCGTCGGGCTGGGCGGCCCCGGCCCGCTCCCGCACGGCTCGTTCCTCGAGGGACGCCCCGGCCCGCGGGCGTCTCCCGCCGGTCAGCGCCGGCACGAACAGGCCCTCGATGAGCGTGTGGGTGGCCTTGCCGCCCGCGCCGTGCGCCATCGTGATGCGCTCGTCGCGGAACCTCGGCGGCATCGAGCGGGCCTTCTCGATCTTGGCCAGCGCCTCGCGCTCGCGGGCCTCCGGGGGCCTTTCCCGGGAGCCGTCGCCCCCGTCCTCCGAGGCGCGGGCCACCCCGGTCTCCCCCGCCTTCACACGACCTCCCGCTCACGGGCGAACCGCCCGAAGTTGTAGTAGGCGGCGCAGGCTCCCTCGCTGGAGACCATGCAGGTGCCGATCGGCCGCTCCGGCGTGCAGGCCGTCCCGAACACCTTGCACTCCCACGGCTTGATCACGCCCTTCAGCACCTCGCCGCACTGGCAGGCCTTCGGATCGGCCACCCGGACCCCCGGCACCTGGTAGCGCAGCTCGGCGTCGAAGTCGGCGTACGTCTCCGACACCTTGAGCCCGCTCTGGGAGATGAAGCCCAGCCCCCGCCACTCGAAGTGGGGACGGAGCTCGAAGACCTCGGCCAGCGCCCTCAGGGCCTGGGGATTCCCGTCGTAAGGGACGACCCGCCGGTACTGGTTCTCCACCTCGCAGCGGCCTTCCGTGAGCTGGGCGAGCACCATGTGGACCGACTGGAGCACGTCCAGCGGCTCGAAGCCCGAGACCACGATCGGCTTCCCGTAGTCGGCCGGGATGAACTCGTAGGGGCGGGCGCCGATCACGGTGGAGACATGACCGGGCCCGATGAAGCCGTCCAGCCGCAGGTCGGGGGACTCGAGGAGCGCGCGCAGCGGCGGGACGATCGTCACGTGGTTGGAGAAGCAGAAGAAGTTGCCGATCCCCTCCGCCTTCGCGCGCATCAGCGTGAGCGCCGTGGAGGGCGCGGTCGTCTCGAAGCCCACGGCGAAGAAGACCACCTCGCGGTCCGGGTTGTCCCGCGCGATCCGGAGCGCGTCGAGCGGCGAGTAGACCATCCGCACGTCGGCCCCCTCCGCCTTCGCCTCGAGCAGCGTACCCTCGCCGCCGGGCACGCGCATCATGTCCCCGAAGCAGGTGAAGATGACCTCGGGACGCCTGGCGACGGCGATCCCGTCGTCCACCCGGCCCATCGGGATAACGCACACGGGACAGCCCGGCCCGTGGACCAGCTCCACGTTCCCCGGCAGCAGGTCATCCACGCCATAGCGGTAGATGGTGTGCGTGTGCCCGCCGCACACCTCCATGATCTTGTAGTGGCGCCCCGGCTCGACCGTGGCCGCGATCTTCTCGGAGAGCACGCGGCCCAGCTCGGGGTCGCGGAACTCGTCGACGAACTTCACGGGTTCCCTCCGACCACGGTCTCCGGGTCCAGGGCGAGAAGCGCCGTCCCGGCGTGCACGAGCAGACGATCCCCCGGCGACACGGATCCCACCAGGTCCGTCATCACCTCCGACCGCACACCGGCCTCGTCGGCGCAAGTGGCGAGGGACCGGGCCGGATCGGCCTCGAGCACGCGCATCGGAACCCCCTCGTCCGAGCAGGTGACGCAGCCGCTCGAGGGATGACAGGCGGGCGAGCGGGACGTCATTGGATCTCGCTCGCGATGAACTCTTCGAGCTCGGCGTCGAACTCGGAGCCCATCCGCTCCAGCAGCTCGAGGGTGGCCCGCGCTTCCTCCTCGTCGACGCGGGACATGGCGAAGCCGACGTGGATGAGCACCCAGTCGCCCGGTCGCACCCCACCGTCCTCGTCGTCCAGGAGCCCGACGTTCACCACGCGCCGGACGCCCGCCACGTCAACGGACGCGAGCCGGTGCGCCTCGTCCGTATATTCCACCACCCGCCCCGGGATCGCCAAGCACATGGTCACACCTTCCCGGCAATCGGAATCGAGGGGGCTGAATCTCGTCCCGGCGACCGTTCCACGGAGCAAGAAGCCGGCCGTCTCTGGAGCGATCCGGGACGCGCTCTCGGCTGGTCTACATCCCGGGCGACTCGTCGAACGAGATGCCCTCCAACGCCGAAAGCTTCGAACCGGGACGGGGCGTGTCAAGGCTCGCCCTCCATGGAGTCGCCGCACGGCGGGCCGTCCGACCGCACGCGTGCCGCCGCGGGAAGCGCCCGGGGGTCGGGCCGTGCGCGTCCCGACCGCGCATCCTTACCTTGGCTCGCATGACCGCACGGATCCGGCCGCTGGCCCTGCCGCTGGGAGCGCTTCTCCTCGCCGCGGGATGCGACCAGGCGGCCTACGAGGGGACGCGACGCGGCACGCTCGTCGTGCCCCTCTCGGACAGCCCCGAGCACCTGAACCCGGTGATCACGACCCAGGGTGGCGTCCACACGGCCTCGCGCAGCCTGTACAGCGGGCTCGTGGAGCTGACCGCCGAGCTGGATCCGGTGCCCGACCTGGCCGAGTCCTGGACGGTGGAGGACGGCGGCGCCACGTACCGTTTCCGGCTGCGGGAGGACGTACGGTGGCACGACGGCCGGCCGTTCACCTCGGCGGACGTGCAGTTCACCTTCGAGGAGGTGCTGCTGAAGTACCACGCCCGGGCCCGCGCCTCGCTGGGCACCGTGCTCGGCTCGATCGAGACGCCGGGGCCGCACGAGGTCGTCTTCCGGTTCCGCGAGCCGTACGCGCCGTTCCTCCAGCAACTGAACGTGCACGAGGCCGCGATCCTGCCGCGCCACCTCTTCGAGGGGAGCGACCCCCTCACCAACCCGGCCAACCGGGAGCCCGTGGGGACGGGCCCCTTCCGCTTCGAGGCCCACGTCCCGGACGTGGAGCTTCGGTACGCCGCCCACCCCCGCTACCACAAGCCGGGCCTCCCCCGCGCCCGGCGGCTGGTCATGCCGATCATCCCGGACGCCGGCAACCAGGCCCTGGCCCTCGAGGCGGGGGAGGTGGACTTCCTGAACGGCGTGCGGGGCCCGGATCAGGAGCGGCTCCGACAGCGGGGGTTCCCCCTCGTCTCGAGCGGCCTCGGCTCCGGCGGGTCGAACTGCGTCATGACGCTCAGCTTCAACCTGGACAGGCCTTTTTTTCGTGACCCGGGGCTTCGGCGCGCCGTAGCGCATGCGATCGACCGCGGGCAGTTCGTCGAGCGGATCCTGTTCGGCGAGGGGCGGGTGGCGGAGGCCCCGATCTCGAGCGGGATCCCCTTCGCTCACGCCGAGGACCTCCCGATGCCCGACCACGACCCCGCCCGGGCGCGCCTCCTGCTCGAGCGGGCGGGATGGAGGTCGCCCGACGAGGCCGGCGGGGATCGGCCTCGCGCCCCCGGGATCCGCGTCGCCCGTGGCGTGGAGGGAGTGCCCGACGGGTCGCCGCTGCGTTTCGGCTTTCACCACTTTCCCGCCTTCACGGCCTACGGCGAGCTTCTCAGGGCCCAGCTGCGCCGGGTCGGGATCGCGCTGGAGCCGCGGGCGCTCGAGCCTCCCCTGTTCGTCGAGGAGGTGTTCCGGCGGCGGGAGTTCGACACGAACGTCGTCTCCTACTGCAACATGACGGATCCCGAGATCGGGGTGCGGCGGATGTACGTCTCCTCCAACATCGCGCCCGTGCCCTTCTCCAACTCGTCGGCCTACCGGAACCCCATCGTGGACTCGCTGTTCGACGCCGGCCGGCGGACTCTCGATCGTGACGAGCGGGGGGCGATCTACCGGCGGATCCAGGAGATCCTGGTGCGGGACCTCCCGTACTTCTGGCTGGTGGAGACGGAAACCACCCGGGCCTACAGGCCGGAGTGCTCCGGCTTCGCCCTGTACGGCCACTTCGCGGAGGCCGCTTCCTGCGGACCGTGAGCGGTGGAGCATGAGCGGCCGCTATCTGGTCCGGCGGGCGGTCCAGGCTCTCCTCACGGCCGCCGCGATCGTCCTGATCGGCTTCCTCTTGATCCATCTCGCGCCGGGCGACCCCGTCCTCGCGCTGGCCGGGGAACACGGCGACGCGGCGTACTTCGCCTTCATGCGCGAGCGGTTCGGCCTGGACCGACCGCTTCCCGAGCGGCTCGCGACGTACTTCGGCCGACTCGTGCGGGGAGACTTCGGCCTCTCCTACATCCATGGGCGCCCCGCCATGGCCGTGATCGCCGAGCGGCTCCCGCCCACGCTCCTGTTGGCCGCCACATCCCTCGTCCTGTCCACGGTCCTGGGCCTCCTGGCCGGCGTGGCCGCGGGGACCCGACACCGCCGCTGGCCGGACGCGGTCGTCTCGGTGGGCGCCCTGACCCTGTACGCCTCCCCGGTCTTCTGGCTGGGGCAGCTCGCCATCCTGGGCCTGGCCTTCGGCCTGGGGGTCTTCCCGATCCAGGGGATGGTGACGCCGGGCTCCGAGGCGACGGGCCCGGAGCGGTGGCTCGACGTGGCCCGCCACCTGGCGCTTCCCGCCCTCGTGCTCGCCTCCCAGCAGCTCGCGGCGATCGCCCGGCTCACCCGGGAGGCCCTGATCGACGAGATGGCGTCGGACCACGTACGGACCGCCCGGGCCAAGGGGCTCCCCCCGTGGCGCGTGACCCTGGTGCACGCGCTGCCGCGGGCCCTGCTGCCGGTCGTCACCGTGCTCGGGTCGCGGTTGGGCTTCCTGGTCTCGGGGGCCGTGCTCGTGGAGATCGTCTTCGGCTGGCCGGGGATCGGCCGTCTGCTGGTGGACGCCGTCCAGACCCGGGACAGCCCGGTCCTGCTCGGGATCTTCACCCTGGTCGCCTTCGGCGTGCTCCTGGGGAACCTGCTCGCCGACCTCGCCTACGCCCGGCTCGACCCCCGGGTGCGCTATGGCTGAGGCCCGCCTGGCGGCCGCGGTCGCGGGCGTCGGGGCCCCGGCGCTCCGGCGTCCAGGTGGGCTCGTGGGGGCGGCCATCCTCGCGGGCTTCGTGCTCCTCGGGCTCCTGGGGCCGGCCGTGGCGCCGTGGAACCCGTTCGAGATCGCCGGCCCGGCTCTGGCGCCGCCCGGTCCCGGGCACCCGCTGGGCACCGACCCCCTGGGGCGGGATCTGCTGAGCGGGATCCTGTATGGCGCTCGGACCTCGCTCCTGGTGACCGTCGCCGTGGGCGGCCTCGCGCTGCTCCTCGGCTGCGCGATCGGGGCCGTCTCGGGCTTCGCGGGCGGCTGGACGGACGACCTGCTCATGCGCGCCACGGAGGTCGTGCAGGTCGTCCCTCGCTTCTTCCTCGCGATTCTGGCGATCGCCCTCCTCGGACCCGGGCTGGCGACGCTGATCCTGGTGCTGGGCCTGACCTCGTGGACGCTGCTGGCGCGGGTGGTGCGGGCGGAGGTGATGACGCTCCGCGAGCGGGAGTTCGTCCTCGCGGCGCGAGCCGGCGGGGCCTCGCCCGGTCGGATCCTGTGGACGGAGATCCTGCCGAACGCGCTGCCGGCCGCCGTGGCCCTGCTCGGGCTCATCCTCGGCCGCGTGCTCCTGATCGAGGCCGGCCTGGGCTTCCTGGGAGTGACGGATCCGAGCGCACTGAGCTGGGGCTACCTGGCGGCCCAGGCGCAGCCCTTCCTCCGCACGGCCTGGTGGCTGGCGGTCTTCCCGGGCCTGGCCATCGTGGTCGCGGTGCTGGGATTCAACCTGCTGGGGGACGCGCTGACCGCCGCGGGGAGGGGACGGTGATGGCCGAACGAAAGCGGACGGCCGATCGAGGATCGGGGCTCGCGGGCGGCGAGCCGCCGGGGGGCGGCGAGCTTTTGAGGGTGACCGACCTGTGCGTCGAGCTCGAGACCCGGGAAGGGTGGGCTCGACCCCTGCGCGGCGTCGACCTGGAGATCCGCGCCGGGGAGACCGTGGGCCTCATCGGCGAATCGGGAAGCGGGAAGACGCTCACGGCCCTCTCGATCCTCCGGCTCCTCCCGGCCCGGCACGCGATCGGGGGCCGGATCGGTTGGCGCGGCCGTGACGTGCTCTCACTCCCCGAGCGTCGAGTGCGAGGGCTCCGGGGACGCGAGATCGGGATGATCTTCCAGGATCCGCTGTCCTCGCTCCACCCCTGGTATCGCGTCGTGGATCAGGTCGCGGAGGCCCTGCGGGCGCACACGGACCTCTCGAGGCGGGAGGCCCGCCGACGCTCGCTCGGACTCCTGGAACGAGTCGGGATTTCCGCGGCGCACGCCGAACGCCATCCGTTCCCCCATCAGTGGTCCGGGGGCATGAGACAGCGGGCGGTCGTGGCCATGGCGATCGCGAACGGCCCTCGCCTCCTGATCGCGGACGAGCCGACGACGGCGCTCGACGTGACCGTCCAGGCCCAGATCCTCGAGCTGCTGCGGGAGGCGCTGCGGGACACCGGGGCGGCCGCGCTCCTGATCTCCCACGACCTGGCCGTCGTCGCCCAGCTGGCGGAGCGCGTCGCGGTCATGGACGGGGGACGCGTGATCGAGTTCCGTCCCATCCGGGAGCTGTTCGCGAATCCGGAGCGGGAGAAGACGCGCGAGCTGCTCGCGGCCGCGGATCTCCTGGGGCCGTCGAACGGGACCGCGCGCCCGAAGCCGGGGGCGGAGGGGGGGTCCCGGATCACGGCGAGCCCGCCGAGCGGCCCGAGCGCGCCGGCCGCCCTGAACCCGCCGACCGGCCCGCATCGGGCGCCTGGGACGGACGGCGCCGCCACGGAGCCGGTCCTTCGCGTCGTGGACCTGATCGTCGAGCACCGCGGCGACGGCCCCCGGGCGCGGAGCGCCACGGTCCGCGCGGTGGACGGGGTGAGCTTCGAGCTCCGCCGCGGCGAGACGATGGGCCTGGTCGGGGAATCGGGCTGCGGGAAATCGACCCTGGCTCGCGCGCTGCTCGCCCTCGACCGCCCCGTCGCGGGCCACGTGTACCTGGACGGCGAGGACCTCCTCTCGGCGGATCGGCGCCGGCTGCGCCGGCTGCGCGCCCGCATCCAGATGGTCTTCCAGGACCCGCTCGCCTCGCTCAACCCGCGCCGCACCGTGGCCGAGACCGTGGCCGCGCCGCTCCGGGCGCACGGCCGCTTCCGGGCGGCCGGCGGCGAGGCCCGCGTGCGTCGGCTCCTGGAGCTCGTGCGGCTGGAGCCCGAGTTGGCCGGCCGGTATCCGCACCAGCTGTCGGGCGGACAGCGCCAGCGTGTGGGCATCGCGCGGGCCCTGGCCCTCGACCCCGAGGTCCTGGTGCTCGATGAGCCGGTGACCGCCCTGGATGCGGCGGTGCGCGCCCGGGTCCTGGGACTGCTTCGGGACCTACAGGCCGAGCTGGGGATCTCCATGCTGCTCATCGCCCACGACCTCGCGGTCGTCCGCTCGGTGGCTCACCGCGTCGCCGTGATGTACCTGGGACGGCTGGTGGAGGTCGGGGAAGCGCAACGGGTGTTCTCCCACCCGGCCCATCCCTACACGGTGGCGCTCCTCTCGGCCATCCCCTCCCCGCACCCGGCCACAGAGGACGACGGGAGCGGGCCGTGAGCCGGGGAGGGCGGGGTCCTCGAGTCGCTTATCCCCCGTCCGCCACGAGCGCCCCGGCCAGCCTGCGGATCTCGGAGACGGCCGGCGAGGCCGGGTCGTGGTCGATCGGGGCCTGGCCTTCGCGCTCCGCGTCGATCATCGACTCGTCGAAGGGGATCGAGACCAGGATCGGCAGCTCGTGGCGGTCGCAGAACTCCCGGATCGCGGCCGCGTCGTCGTCCCTCCGCACCTTGTTCGCCACGGCGTAGACGGCGGGAACGTCCAGCTCGCGGGCCAGCTCCACGACCCGCCGTCCCGCCTCGAGCGACCGGAAGTACGGCTCGACGACGGCGAGCAGGGTGTCCACGTGCCGCGGCGTGCCGCGGCTCATGTGCTCGAGCCCCGCCTCCATGTCGAGGACGACGTCACGTCCCTCGAGCTCCGCTCCGACCAACTCGCCGATGAGGCCACGGACCGTGGCGTGGGCTCGGCACATTCACCCCGCGCCCGCATGGCCGACGCGCCCCCCCACCAGCAGGCGGACCCCGTCCGGTCCGACCGTCCCGAAGCGGTCCACCACTTTGGACGGCGGCATGGTGAGCACGCGGCGCCGCTCGCCGTTCTCCTCCACGATCTCGAACAGGTCACGCGGAAGCTCGGAAATCTCCGATGTCCCCTCGGGAGGGAAGCCGACGATCGCCGCGAGGTTCGGGTTGGAGTCGCCGTCGAAGGCGATCACGTCGCGACCGGCCTGGCCCAGGGCCCGGGCCAGGGTGCCGGCCACGGTCGTCTTTCCCGTGCCTCCCTTGCCTCCGATAGCGATCTTCATGCGTTCGCCCGGCAGGCCGCCGCCCCCAAGGGCGAGGTGTGGCACTCGCAGTCGGGGTCCTGGCACTCGCTCCCGTGATGCGTGTCTCTCGAAAGGATCGGCGCGAACTCCTCCAGGAAGCGGCGTCCGCCCTCGTGGCGCCCCTGGCGCGTGAGCCGATAGCGGCCCTCCTCCTCGTCGGCCACCGCGAAGCCCGACCGCACGAGGTCCTGCAGCCCGGCGGCGATCCTCTCGGGGGGCCAGTTCAGGAAACGCCGGATCCCCCTCGCCGTCATGTCGGAGGAGAACCCCTCCCCCTCGAGCCAGAAGAGCACCTGGAGCATCTCGTCGCGCCGCCGGAGCCTCTCGACCGCCCCCGCGCCGCCGTCCCCGCCAGGCTCGACGCCACCGGCCGCTCGCCGATCCTCGGGCTGGCTCACGGGCGTCTCCCCGTCGCGCTCGCTCACGGGCGTCCCACGGTCTCGGTCAGGCCGAGCTCGCCCCAGAGCCGCTCGAGCCGGGCCACGGCCACGGGCACGGCCTTCCGCACCACATCGGACAGCTCGAGCCCCAGCGCTTGGCCCTCGAGCGGCTGGCACCCCAGGATCCAGGTCCGCGGGGGCAGCGTTCCCAGCGCCTTGGCGACGATCAGGGCCCGCGAAGGCACGGTGTAGTGCATGTCGGCCAGCAGCGCGCTCCGCTCCTCCTCCGGCATGGGGTCGAGGTCCGGTACGCGGGGCTTCAGCAGGAACACCGCGCCCGGCTCCGCCTCGCGATCGACCGCGTCCACGATCACCAGCGCATCGTAACCGTCGAGCAGCTCCTGCACGAGGTGGATCCCCCCTGTGCCCACCTCGATAAGCGTCACCTCGGGCGGGAGCGTTCGCTCCGCCAGCTCCCTCGCCACCGCCACTCCGAAGCCGTCGTCGCTCCGGAGCACGTTGCCCATGCAGGCGACCAGGACGCGGCGGGACGCGATCACGGGAGGTCGACCTTCACCCGGCCCGCCTCGATCGAGGCGGACAGCGCCTCGAGCGGCGGACCGGCTCCCTCCCGCCGCTCGCCCGTCCGGCCGTCGAACCGGCAACCGTGCCAGGGACAGACGACAGCCCCGCTCTCCAGCTCGCCCAGATGGAGGGGAAGCGCGGAGCCCGGACAGACGTTCCGGTAGGCGGCCACGCCGTCGCCCAGGGGCACCAGGAGGAGGGGAAAGTTCCCGACCAGCGTGCCGAACAGGTCCTGTCCAGGAAGGTCGTCGAGGGCCGTCACGTCGACCCGCCGGGGCCCGGACCCGCCGTCCGGCTCCGAGCCCGTACCCGACCTCGAAGCCCGGCGACGGCCCTCCGAGAGCCGCTTCTCCAGCCGGACCAGATTCTCCCGCGGCACGACGGACAGGTCACCCGTCGCGGAACCCGGTCCGCCGGCCTCGAGCGCTCCGGGCCCCACCGGGTTCCCGACATCTCCGGCCGGGGATCCCGCGTCCGCCGGGGCGTCGACTGGACGGATGGAGCCGGTCGGGGCGTCGGTCGAGCCGTCCTCTCCGGCCACCTCGAGGCGCACGAAGCCCGGGAGCCTCTCGACCAGGACCCGCTCGATCCCGCCCCGGAGCGTCGCGGTGGAGGAGGGGCAGCCGTGGCAGGCGCCGTGGAGTCGGACCGTCACGACGCCCTCGTCCACGTCCACGAGCTCGATCTCGCCGCCGTGGGAGCGGGCCAGCGGGCGCACGGCCTCGAGGGCGGCCTCGGCCCGCCCCCGCTCATCGACCAGCGCCAGGTCGTAGAGCAGGAAGAGGTTCGAGACCACGGGGTCGTCGAGCGCCCGGCCGAAGCGCTCGCGGTCCTCGGCGAGCAGCTCGGCCACCCGCCGGAGGCCCTCCGCGTGCACGCGCTGGATCCCCTCCACCAGCTCCACGACGGCCTCGAGAACCTCGGGCGGGGCGCCCGCCTCCAGCTCGGCCAGCAGGCCGTTCAGACGCTCCGACAGCGCGTCGATCTCCTCGCGCTTCACGAACCCCCTCCCGTCGATGGCGCATCGCCCCTACCGGCCCGATCGCTCCCGCGCCGACGGTCGCCTGTCCCGGCTTCGAGCGAGAGGGGATCGAAGGGCGTGACCCGCGGCCCCGCTCCGTGCCCGTTCATGGTGCCTCCGGCCCCGAGGGCCGACGTCGGGACGGCCGGCTCGGATCCCACGTGCAGGGCGAGCCGACGCGCGAGGCGGGCGGCCTCCGCCGCCGCCTCCGCCACCGGCGGGCTCAGCGCCTCGCCCATCGCCTCCACGGCCGGCTCGATCTCGACCACGTAGACTTCGGGAGGAGCCTCTCCGAACGCCCGGAGCACGATCAGCAGGTTGTCGAGCCCGATCACGCCGGTCACGGCCTCCGAGACCCGGTCCTGAATCTCCGCGGGGTTCGGCAGGGAGCGGTCCCAGCGGTAGGCGGTCACGGTGCCGGCGCGCCGCCCGCGGCGCACCGACGAGACCACGACCAGGCGACGGAAGGGCGGATCCTGGCCGGCGAGGCGGTGGACGACCTTCACGGGGTCGTAGCTCAGGTCCTCGACCACGACGCCGTCCGGCCAGCTCTCCGCCCGCAGCCGCTCGACCAGCAGGGGCCCGACCGAGAAGTCCCGGAGATCGTGATATCCCACGCCCCCGACCAGCGTGGAGGCCGCGGCGCGCAGCTCGTCGCCGGAGGCCGCGGCGCGCAGCTCGTCGCCGGAGGCCGTGGAGTCCCCTTCGGGCGGCTCGGAGCCCTGGGTCATGCGAGCCTACTCTTCGACGCCGCAGGCGCAGGTGTTCACCTCGGTCGACAGGACGCGGTCGGCTCCTTCGACGTGCGTATGGGTCGTGCACGGCATGCAGGGGTCGAAGCTGCGTATCGTCCGCAGGATGTCCACGCCGCGGAAGCGATCCGGGTCGTCGAAGCTCTCCAGCAGCGGCGTGTTGAGGACGGCCTCCTCGTAGGGGCCGGGGTTCCCCCACGGGTCCTGGGGCGAGGCGTTCCAGGTCGACGGCGTGAGGATCTGGTAGCTGGAGATCACGCCGTTCTCCAGCTCCAGGTGGTGCGTGAGCCAGCCCCGACCGGCGCCCCAGAAGCCGACGCCGATCCGGTGGCCCTTCCTGGGCACCTCGAACGGGGTCGAGACCTTCCGCTCTCCCCGCTTCATGAGCTCCATCCCGATCTCCCAGTTCTCCTGCGCCACCAGGGCCATGTAGGGGATGCAGTACGCGCGCCCGAGGTTGCGCTCGAACGCGTTCCAGTCCTCGGGAATCTCCCATTCGAGCTCCGTCTCGGGCAGCTTCCCGCGCGGCACGATGAAGCGCAGGGAGCGGCCGGTCGGGATCATGTAGTCCGACTCGGGCATCTGCCGGGCGGCGGCGGAGTTCCACAGCCTCGCATAGCAGCCGGCCTCCGCGGCCCGGCGGTCCCAACGCGGCGACTTCGCCCAGGAGTACTTCTCCTTCCAGCTCTGGCCCTCGGGCTTGGGGCGGGTCTCCTCGTTCCAGGGGTGGAACCTGCTGAGCGGGTTCCCGACCGGGTCCTCCGGGTGGCGGTGCGAGGCCCACTCTTCGTAGTAGGAATGCTCGACGAACTCTTCGGTCCCCATGTTGATCTGGTGGAGGTCCGTCGTCACCAGCTCCCCGTCGACGATCGCGCCCGGGGTCTCCCAGCGCCGCTTCCCCCATTCGCCCGCGTTCTCGTACCTGGCGTCGTACGCCTCGGGATGGTCGAAGATGCCCGTGTCGACCATGGTGGGTGAGCGGGACCCGACCTCGCGGTAACGGGGGTCGCGCTCGTAGAAGAAGGCGGTGAGGTCCTCCCAGATGCCGACCGCCTTCTTCCCGTAGTCGAAGAAGCGCTGCACCCGCTGGTAGATCTCGTTCATGACCGTGAAGTCCACGGTCGAGCTCATGCCGCCGGGGACGATCGTCTGCGGGTGGGGGTACTTGCCGCAGATGAGCACGTACGCCTCCCGGACGACCCGGGTCATATGGAGCGCCTCGAGGTAGAGGTTCCCCGTGAGCGGGTTCATCTCCTCCATCAGCTCGTGCATCGTGGCGAAGCCGTGGAGGTCGGCGTGCGGGCACTCCCACGTCTTCGCGACGTCCAGGTACTCGGGGTTCGTCTGCCGGACGATCTGCTCCGAGTAGTCCGGACCGGCGAGCAGGAAGAGGTGGAGCGGGTGGTCGTACAGGAACTCGAGCGCCAGCGCCAGGTTGCGGATGACGATCCCCAATGGCGGCGGGCAGATGCCGAACGCCATCTCCGTGGCCATGGCCGAGGTCACCGAATGCACGCCCCCGCACACGCCGCAGGCGCGGCTGGTGATGAAGATCGCGTCCCGGGGGTCGCGTCCCATGGCGATGATCTCGTAGCCCCGGAACAGCGTGGCCATCGAGCGCGCCTCGAGCACCTTCCGCTCCTCGAGGTCGCAGACCGAATGGAAGGCGAGCGCGCCCGCCACCCGGGTCACCGGGTCGAAGTCCACGTTCTTCAGGTAGCCGTTCCGGGCGAGGAGCTCCTCGATCTGCCCCCGGTCCAGCTGCGGCGGCGCCTTCGTCCGCACCTCCCGCTGGGCGTACGGGTCGGGGATCGCCTCCTTGAGCGTGGCCCTTCCGGCCTCGTCGAACTCGATCGGCAGGTTCTTGAAGCACATGATCCGTTCCCCCTCTATCCGCCCAGCGCCGAGGCCACTTCGCCGAGGTGGCGGTCCACCTCGCCGAAACCGTCGGCCACGCGCCCGACGGCGCTCCCGATCGTCCCCAGCTTCTCTTCCAGTGGATCGGTGTGGCCGGCGATCGCCTCCAGGCCGTCGGCCAGCCTGGCCACGTTGGCGCGCGCCCGCGCCAACGCCCAGGCGATGGCGATCAGGTAGCCCGCCAGGGCCAGGATGATCGCGAGCACGACGCCCAGCGTGAGCCAGTAGAGCAGCATGCCGTCTCCTATCCCACCCGCCCGAGGAGGATCTCTTTCACCTCCGCCGTGAGCCCCTGGATCGCCTCCGTCCGCTCGAGCAGCGGGCCGGCCCCGGCGATCGTGTCGTCCAGCGCCGTGAGCTGCGCGGTGTGCGCCGCGATGCCCGCCCCGGCGCGCAGGGCCTCCGCCGTGTAGCGCTGGATGTTCCGGGCCGCCCGCCAGGTGCGGTGCAGCAGGTAGAGAGCGACGGGCACGATCAGGAGCAGCGTCAGGCCGAGGGCGACCCACCAGAGCGCGAGCACGGCGGTCGGGGCCTGGAGCGTCACCTGGATCATGAGCGGGACCCCTGTCTACGCAGGGCCTGGGCCAGGCCCCGCAGGTTCGCCTGCACCGCCGCCAGTCCCTCGCCGATCTGGCCGAGACCCGCGTTCAGGCTGCCCACGCCCGGCTCGATCGGCCGGGTCTGCACCTCGATCGCGCGCACCCCCCAGCGCACGTGGGCCAGGAGGCTGGTCGGCGCGCCTCCGATCGCCTCCAGCTCGGCGATGATCTTGAGCAGGTAGACGACGAGCGCGCCCACGAGCAGGAGGACCAGGCCGATCGTGAGGACCGTCAGCAACAGCATGGCCAGGCTTCCTTCCCGCGTCTCCGATTCGGCGCTGCGCCTCGCATCAGGACCTCCGGTGCCGGATGGGGCGTCGCATCAGGACCATCCGACCACGCAGTGGGGACACCCGGCGCAGCCGTCCGCATGCTCCTGGATGCGCTCGGTGTGGCCGACGATCCGGCCGGCCACCTCCAGGATGTGGCCAGCCACCAGGTTGATCCGCCGCACGAGGTCGACGTGAGCGGTGTTGTTCGCGATCATCGGGCCCGCCACCCAGATCGCTTCCAGGGTCCCGCGGATCCGGCGGGCCGTGTTCACGATGAGCTGAAGGAGCAGGGCCACGACGAGCACGATCACCAGCCCCACGCCGAGCGTGATCCACCACATCGGCGCGTTCACGGCTTCCACGCGTGCCTCCCGCTTCCGGCGGTCATGCCTCGGTCCGCGGCGCCGCGCCCTCGCCGTGGACCGCGTCCGCCAGGAACGCGGCCTTCTCCTCCACCGCGCCGGCGCGCTCGTGAATCGTCCGCATCCCTTCCAGGGCGTCCTGCAGGGCCCAGATGGCGCGCGTGTTCTCCTCGATCCGGGCACCGGCCGCGAGGGCGCGCTCGGCGTGCCCCGCGATGGAGCGCGCCACGAGCAGGATCGTGATCAGGAGCGCTGCCGCGATCAGCACCACGGCGGTCCCGACCAGGTACCAGAAGCCCCAGTCCAGGAAGAGCTCGGGCACGGTCATGGTCATCTGCATTCCTTCCCTTCCTTGCGACGAGGGCGGCCGCGGAGCGACATGCCGGCCGCGGACGCGCGGCCTTCTCCGCGGGCGGCGGCCGCGCCGCCCCCCCGGGTGAGCTTCCTAGCCGACGGGGTAGTCGTCCTTCGAGCCCGGACGGGAGAGCGGCCAGCCCTCGTCGTCGTCCCGTCCCGGCTTCTCCGCGCCCCAGAACTGCCAGATCTCGTAGAAGAACTGCATCGCCTTGCGGAAGATGCCCGGCTCCTGGAGGTGCCCCCAGCCGCTGGGCACGTCGCCCGCGACGTCCCACCGGGACTCCCGGTCGAGCTCCCGGATGGACATGCGCCGCAGCCGGCGCACGACGCCGCCCAGGGTCCGCGAGCCGGCGGTCGAAAACACCGAGCCCGGCGGCGTCTTGTAGAAGGGGCTGAACTTGTCGGGGAAGCCGGGCATGGTGCAGCCGATGCACACGCCGCCGGCCTCCATGCAGCCCCCCATGTGGTTGATCGCCCCGCGCTTCACGATGTTGCAGTTGACGACCGGCCCCCAGCAGCCCACGTCGACCAGGCACTCCTTGTCGCCGTACTCCTCGGCGAAGGTGCCCTCCTCGTACCACCCCGCGCGCGTGCAGCCCCGGTGCACCGTCTCGCCGAACAGCCAGGCGGGCCGGCCCAGCTCGTCGAAGTCGGGGATGGGGGCGATCCCCTGGAGGAAGAGGAGCACGGCGGCCACGGTCTCCGTGAAGTTGTCGCCCTGCGGGGCGCAGCCCGGGATGTTCACCACCGGGAGCCCGTACGCGCTTCGGAAATCCTCCCCCAGGAAGTCCATCACGCTCATCGCGCCCGTGGGGTTGCCGGCGGCCGCGGGAATCCCGCCCCAGGTGGCGCAGGTCCCGATCGCGATCACGGCCGCCGCTCCGGGCGCCAGGCGCTCCAGCCACTTCGCCGTCGGGACGGGCTGGGGACCGTTCTCGCCCCGCTCCACGCCCATGCCGGACCAGTAGCCGCCGGATCGGCCGGCGATCCGCTCGTCGGCGATCGACCCCTCGTAGATGCACACGTACGGGGCGGCCAGCTTGCCTTCCCAGGCGAGCTGGAAGTTGTGGATGAACTCCTCCCCCGCTTCGACGGAGAGCACCGGGTGGTGGAGGATCACCTTCGGGAGGCCGGGGAGGTTGCCGTTCAGGAGGTCTTCGACGCTCGGGTTGGTAGCGCCGGCGGCGGAGATCGTGCAGCCGTCGCAGCTCATCCCCGCCATCCAGAAGACGTGGATCGTCTTGAGCGGGCCCTCGCGCAGTCGCTTCGCGCTCGGCTCGGGCTCGACATCCGGACGGCGGGTGATCTCGGCCGTTGACCGGAGCTGGGCCTCCGGTGCCGGGGCCGTCGCTTCGGGTGGCGTCATGCTTCGCTCCGCCTCTCGAGGATGCCCCTATCCTCGGGCAATCTTCATACCAATTGGAGAGACGCCCGATTCCGAGTCAAGACAGGACGCTGCAACGAAGGTGCTTCGGACTGGCGAAGTTAAGGCGGCCGGGGGGCGGGCCCGCGAACCGAGGGCCGCACCGCGACGGCCTCATTTCGCGCCCGCCGGACGCCCATCGGCGCCGGAGGCCAGCCGGGCCGCCGCGCAGGCCGCCTGTCCGTACGAGAGACCCCCGTCGTTGGGCGGAAAGCGCTCGGGCACCAGGGGACGCAGGCCGGAGGCCGCCAGCCGGGCCGCGGTGCTCTCCAGGAGCCGTACGTTCTGGAACACGCCGCCAGACAGGACCACGGTCTCGACGCCGGCGCGCTCGGCCTCGACGCGACACGCTTCGGCCGTCCCGGCCGCGACCCCCTCGTGGAACCGGGCCGCCACCCGGCCGACCGCCTCTCCCTCCTGCAGATCCTCGAGGGCCGCGCGGACGGTGGCGCGGGCGTCCAGCAGCCGGCGGCCCTCCGCGCTCCCGGCGAGCGGCAGGGGATAGGCGGGCCGGTCATCGGCTCTCCCGTCGTACCGGGACGCGGCCATCTCGAGCTCGATCGCCGCCTGTCCCTCGTAGGTCACCCGCAGCCGGAGACCGCACAGGGCCGAGACCGCGTCGAACAGGCGGCCCATGCTGGTGGTGACGGGGGACGCGAGGCCCGAGCGGGCGAGCCGGGCGACGTTCTCCCAGTCCCCCGGATCGACCCGGCCCTGCAGCGCGGCGGGAAGCGCGGGCACCTGACGTCGCGGGTCGCTCTCGCCCGGCGGCCCCGTCTCGGCCTTCGGGCTCGATTCGTCCCTCGCGCCGGTCGCGCCTGCCGATCCGGTCGCCTCCCCCAGCTCGAGGAGCCACGCGCAGACCATCCGCCACGGCTGGCGGACCGCGGCCTCGCCGCCCGGAAGGCGCACCGGCCACAGGTACCCCACCCGCTCGAAGCTCTCCAGGTCTCCGAGCAGCAGCTCCCCGCCCCAGACCGTGCCGTCGGGCCCGTAGCCCGTCCCGTCGTAGATCGCGCCGAGCGCCGGACCGGTCTCGCCGTGCTCGGCCAGGCAGCCGGCCAGGTGGGCGTGGTGGTGCTGCACGCCCAGGAGCTCGAGGCCGGGGCCGGCCCGCTCTCCACGCAAGCTCGACCGGGAAGCCGCAGGGTCCGCGCGCTCCCGCGCGTACTTGCTCGACAGGTACTCGGGGTGCAGGTCGTGGGCGACCACGTCCGGCTGCAGCTCGAACAGCCGCTCCAGGTGCCGGATCCCTTCCTCGAAGGAGAGGAGCGTCTCCAGGTTCTCGAGGTCGCCGATGTGGGGGCCGACCCAGACGCGGCGCCCCCGGGCCAGCGCGAAGGTGACCTTCAGGTGCCCGCCGCAGGCCAGGATCGGCCGCGGGGCGTCGGCGGGTAGATCGGCCGGCGCCGGCACGTAGCCTCGCGACCGGCGGAGCATCAGGGGGCGTCGCTCGCCGGCCACCGACACGACCCGCATCACGGAGTCGTCGGTGCGGGTCTGGATCGGCCGGTCGTGGAGCAGGAACAGGTCCGCGATCCCGGCCAGCCTCTCCATCGCCTCCTCGTCCCGGTAGGCGATCGGCTCGTCGGAGACGTTCCCGCTGGTCATCACCAGCGGCCGGGCGGCGTCCGCCAGGAGGACGTGGTGGAGCGGCGAGTAGGGCAGCATGAGGCCCAGGTCCCGGTGGCCGGGAGCGGCCGCCTCGGCGACCGCCGCGCCGGCCCGCCGCGGAGCCAGGACGATCGGGCGCTCGCGCGCCGCGAGCAGAGCCTCCTCCTCGGCCCCCAGCTCGACGAGCCCGCGCGCCGAGGACAGGTCCGGCACCATCAGCGCGAACGGCTTGTCCTCGCGGTGCTTGCGACCCCGCAGCTCGGCCACCGCGGCCTCGTGGTCGGCCCGGCAGGCCAGGTGGAAGCCGCCGAGCCCCTTCACCGCCACGATGGCGCCCTCGAGAATCGCCCTCGCCGCCGCCTCCACCGCGTCCCGAGAGTCCCCTTCGGGGACCGGGCGTCCCCCCGCGCCCCGCAGGGCGACGGTGGGGCCGCACGCCGGGCAGGCGTTCGGCTGCGCGTGGAAGCGACGGTTCCCCGGATCCTCGTACTCGGCGCGGCACGGCTCGCACATGGTGAAGGAGGCCATCGTGGTCTGCGGCCGGTCGTACGGGATGCCCCGCACGATCGTGAAACGCGGGCCGCAGTTCGTACAGTTGATGAACGGGTAGCGATGGCGGCGGTCGCCCGGGTCGAACAGCTCCCGCAGGCAATCCCCGCAGGTCGCCGTGTCCGGCGAGACGAGCGCCGAGGGCCGGGCGCCCCCCTCGCTCTCGACGATTCGGAACGCCGCCCCGCCCTCGGGCGCCCGCTCCTCGCTCTCGACCCGCTCGACCGTCGCCAGCGGGGGAGCCTGCGCCGGCAGCCGCTCCAGGAAGCGCCCGACCTCGCGGGCCCCTCCCTCGACCTCCAGCAGCACGCCGCGGGCGTCGTTCCGCACCCAGCCCGCGAGTCCCAGCTCGCGCGCCAGTCTGTAGGCGTAGGGTCGGAAGCCCACCCCCTGCACCGTCCCCTCGATCCGCGCCCGGACCCGACGGCGGGATCCCACGTCGGGCGGACCCGCCGCCTCGGGCGCGTTCGCCGCGTGGGCGGAAGTCCCCCGGCCGCCTTCCCGCGACGGGTCCACCGCTCTCACGCTCCCGGGCTGAACCGCTCGATGAAGGTGCGTTCCCGGTCCGTCAGGGTCGAGATGCCGTCCCGGTCGATCTTGCCCGCGATCTCATCGTACGCCGCCCGGTTCGCCTCGTGCAGCTCCTCCGGGTCGATCGCCTCGAACTTCTTCTTCAGCTCGCCGCCGCTGGCGCGGAGCGCCGGGCTCCGCACCTTCTTCCGGAACTCGCGCCGGGCCGCCCCCGTGCGCCACTCGGACCACTTCAGGTAGAGCCAGCCGCCGAGGAAGCCGCCCAGGTGGGCGAAATGCGCCACGCCGCCCGACTGCCCGGTGAAGCCCGCGTACAGCGAGAAGGCGGTGATGAGCAGGACGAACCAGCGTGCCTCGATCGGGAGGACGGCCCAGATGTAGATCTTCTCCCGGGGCCAGTAGCGGGCGAACGCGAGGAGGATGCCGAACACGGCGCCCGAGGCCCCCACGATCCGCGCCCACGGCGTGAAGGCGAGCGAGAGGAGGGCACCGGTGATCCCGCTCAGGAAGTAGAGCCACAGGAAGCGTGTCCCGCCCAGCCGGGCCTCCACCCGGGGCCCGAAGAAGTAGAGGGCGATCATGTTGAAGGCGAGGTGCCACAGGCCGCCGTGCAGGAACATGTAGGTGATCAGCGTCCAGGGGCGGGTGGGGATCAGCGCCGGCACGAGCCACAGCTCCTGCATCAGGCCCGGAATCGCGAGCTGGGCCAGGAAGATCACCCCGTTCGCCAGGAGGAGCTGCCCGGTCCACGGGGTCACGAAGACCCGCCCTCGAGAGTCAGCACGATCTTCCCCAGGTTGCGGTTCTCCTCCATGTAGCGGTGCGCTCCGGACGCCTCCTCCAGCGGGAACGTCCGGTCCACGACGGGGCGCAGCCGGCCGTCGGCGAACAGGGGAAGGCCGCGCTCGACGAACTCCCGGACCAGCGCCGCCTTCTCGGCCGCCGCCCGGTGCCGGAGGACCGTCCCCACCACCGTGGCGCGCTTCCGCATGAGCGCCCGCAGGTCGACCTCGGCTCCGGCTCCTCCCAGCAGCCCCACGATCACCAGGCGCCCGAGCGGCGCCAGGGACGCCACGTTCTCCGTCCAGTAGGGCGCCCCCACCGTATCCAGGATCACGTCCACGCCCCTACCGCCCGTCTCGCGCCGGACGGCCGCTCCGAAGGACTCGCGACGGTAGTCGACCGCCACGTCCAGGTCCAGGCCGCGCTCGGCCAGCCCCTCGAGCTTCGCCCCGGAGGCGGTGCCGAAGATCCGCGCGGCGCCCGCCGCCCGCGCGATCTGGATCGCGGCCGTTCCCACGCCCCCGCCCGCCGAGTGGATCAGGGCGCTCTCGCCGGCGCCCAGCCGTCCGCGCGCGAAGAGCGCGTCCCACGCGGTGAGGAAGACCTCGGGGACCGCCGCCGCCTCCTCGAAGGAGAGCCCGGCCGGAATCGGCATGGCGTGCGTCGCGGGTAGCCGGGCCCGCTCGGCGTAGCCGCCTCCTCCGAGCAGCCCCATGACGCGATCGCCCTCGGAGAAGCTCCCGACGGCCCGCGCGCGCTCGCCGACGGACAGGACCTCGCCGGCCATCTCCAGGCCGGGAACGTCCGGGGGGGCGTCGGGCGGCGCCGGATAGCCGCCCCTGCGCTGGATCAGATCCGCGCGGTTCAGCGCCGCCGCCCGCACGCGGACCAGGAGGTCATCCGGCCCGGGAACCGGATCCGCCGCCTCCTCCAGCCGCAGGGCTTCGGGCCCGCCGGGATCGCCGATGCGGATCGCCCTCACGCGCTCTCTCCCGACGGTCTCATCGCGGCCTTCCCCTTTCCGCGCCGTCCCCCCTCGACGGGAACCTTCAAACCCGGCGTCCGCGACGCGAGGGCCCGCGGCCCGAGCCTTCGGGTCCCGGGCCGCCCACGCGCATCCCCGAACCGTCTCGTCGAGGGTCCGCGAGCCGCCGCGGGCCCCGGGCTGGCCCGACGCCCGCCCGGCCCATACCTCCATCCCATGGTGTACTCGCTGCTCGCCGACCTGACGATGCTCGTACACGGCGGCTTCGTCCTGTTCGTCATCCTGGGCGCCCTGCTTCTCTTGTGGCGTCGCTGGATCGCGTGGGTCCACGTGCCCTGCGCCGCCTACGGCGCGGCCATCGAGTTCTGGGGCTGGGTGTGTCCGCTCACGCCGCTGGAGAACCGGCTGCGTCGGGCCGCCGGTCAGGCCGGCTACGAGGGGGGGTTCATCGAGCACTACCTGGGCGGGCTCCTGTATCCGGAGCGCTGGGGAGAGATCCACCTCTTCCTCGGGGTTCTGGTCATCATGCTGAACGCCTTCCTGTACGCCTGGATCCTGACCCGCGGGCGGTCCGGGGACGAGGCGTGAGCCGGCGTCCGCCGAGCGCGGAAGATCGACCGTAGCGAGGCACTCACGGGCCCGAGAGGAGCTCCCGGGCGCGCTCCAGACGCTCGGGCGTCCCCACCTCCAGCCAGCGGGCGGGACCGATGTCGTACGGAAGGATGCGCCACCCCTCGGCGGCGAGCCGGAAGTAGGGCTCCCAGATCGGGAACTTCCCCTCCTCCGTGATCCGGCCGTGAATCCCGGGCGAGACGACGTGGATTCCGCAGAAGCCGACCCGTCGCACCTTCCCGACCGGCTCGCGGGCCTCGCACCGCCATCCGGTGCGCAGGTTCGCCACGCCGAAGACCCCCCGCTCGTCCACGAGCAGCGGCCGCGAGGTTTCCCGGTCCTGCACGGCCAGGGTGGCGAGGAGCGGACCGCCGCCCGCCACGGCCGCGGGGGAATCCGTGCCGACCGCCTTCCCGGCCCCGGCCGAAGGCTCGCCGGTCGCGCCACCGGGAGCCGCCGGCTCCATCTCCTCCAGATGCCTGGCGAGCATGACCCGGAGGTCCAGGTCCGAGAGCACGTCCACGTTGTGGAGGAAGAAGGGCTCCTCCCCCGCGAACAGCGGAGCGGCCCGGCGAAGCCCTCCGCCCGTCTCCAGCGGTTCCTCCGTCTCGCGCGAGACGCGCACCTCGACCCCGAAGCCATCCCGCGTCTCGAGGAAGCGGACGACCCGGTCGGCGTGGTGGTGGACGTTCACGATGAGCCGATCGGCCCCGGCGTCGACCAGCCGACGAGCGACCCGCTCCAGGAGGGTGATTCCCGCCACCTGCACCAGCGCCTTCGGCACCCGGTCGGTCAGGGGCCGGAGGCGCGTGCCGAGTCCGGCGGCCAGGATCATGGCTTCCATCCTCGGAGCGCTCCCGGGGCGGCCCGTCAGCCCGCCGACCGGGTGGCGTCGGCTCCCGACGCCTCGCCCGGCCAGGCGTCCCGCTCGCGGTGCAAGACCTCCACGCGAATCCGCGGAAACTCCTCCCGCAGATGACGGGCGAGCCGCTCGGCGAAGTACGGGGACCGGTGCTGGCCACCCGTGCAGCCGAAGTGGATCGTGAGCTCGGCGTGGCCGCGCTCCAGGAACTCCCGCACCTGCGCTTCGGCCAACGGGCGCACCAGCTCCCAGAAGCGCCCGGTCTCCTCCCGGGCCGCGAGGAAAGCGATCGTCTCGTCCTCGAGCCCCGTGGAGTCCCGGTAGGCCTCCAGGCGGCCCGGGTTCGGAAGGACCCGGCAATCGAAGACCGGCCCCCCATGCCTGGTCTCATCCGGAGGATATCCACGCCGGAAGCTGAAGCTGCCCACCCGGACCGTGAGCGCCGGCTCCTGCGCTTTCCCGGCCGTCGGAGGCTGGGCGTCCGCCGCCGCCGAGGCGGCAGCCGTCGGGCGCGAGGGTTCGACCGTCGCCTGACCGGGGCGGTCCGCGCCGCCGGCACGGGCGGCGCGCTCGACATCATCGGAACGGGCGATGCGCTCCGGCCTGGGAGCCCAGGCCAGCTCCGGCCACTCCGTCCACGCCTCCGGATCCCGGTCGGCCCACGCCTCGGCGATCCGGCCGAGGACGGCCTCGAGCTCGGGAGCTCGCAAAGGCAGTCCGGCCTCCGCCATGCGGCCGAGCGCCCGCGCCGCGTACGGCACGCTCTGCATGAAGTGCGGCTTCCGCTCGTAGAACCCGCGGTAGCCGTAGGCGCCCATCGCCTGCAACAGCCGCACGAGCACGAAAGCCGGGTAGCGGTCCCGGAAGTCCTCCCGGTCCACGGGAACGTGATTCTCGAGGCCATCCAGGTAGCCCTCCAGGAACCGCGCGCGAAGCGCGGCCGGAAGGTCGGCCTTGGCATCGTAGAGCAGCGAGGCCACGTCGTACTGGAGCGCGCCCTTCCGTCCGCCCTGGTAGTCGATGAACCAGGGCTCGCCGTCGCGGATCATCACGTTCCGCGACTGGAAGTCCCGGTAGAGGAAGAAGTCGGAGGGCGCCTTCGCGAGGAACCGGGTCAGTCGTCCGAAGTCCCGCTCCAGCCGCGCCTCGCTGAACGGCACGTGCGCCAGCTTCAGGAAATGGTACTTGAAATAGTTCAGGTCCCAGAGGACGGACTGGCGGTCGAACGCCTCCCGCGGGTACGCGACGCCGAAGTCGATCGCCCGTCCTCCTTCCACCTGGAAGCGGGGCAGCCACTCGAGCACCCGCTCGTACAGCGGCACCACGGAAGCCGGGAAGCCACCCGCCTCGTCGGGGTCGGCCGCGGGGCCTTCCCGCGCCTCCGTCAGCACGTCGAACAGCGTGCGGTCCCCCAGGTCCTCGGCCAGCCAGACCCCCTCCTCCTCGTCGGCCGCCAGGATCTCCGGCACGGGAAGCCCCAGCTTCCGGAAGCTCCGGGAGAAGGAGAGGAACGCCCGGTTCTCCTCCGGCTCGGGCCCGTGGGCGCCGATCACGGTCTCGCCGCCAGGGCCCCACAGCCGCCAGTAGCTGCGGGCTGATCCGTCCGCGGAGACGGACTCGATGCGGGCGGGCGGCGCTCCGTGCAGCTCGATGAAGAGCCGACGGACCGTGGAAGCCCGCTCCGTCATGTCAAATCGCGACGGCCGGCCGCGAGCAGGGCCTCCAACCGCTCTTCGGTGAACTGCACCTGGGTCCGGATCATCGATGCCTCCATGACGACCCCCTACGGAAGCTCCACCTCGACCGCCTCGAACGCCGGGAAGAGGACGAGGTCGGACGCCTCGACCCGCTCCCGGAACGCGGCCACCTCCCCGGCGAACAGCGCGTTCACCTCCTCCAGCGCCGCGTCCGTCGTCGCCCGCGCCACCTCCAGGTAGGCCAGGTTCGTCTCGCTCGGCGCCGCGCGCGTGGACCCCAGGAAGCGGATCGCGGTCTGCACCTTGCTCCACGGGAGGTGATCGCTGGCCACGATTCCCTTCGTCTCCGGCGGCACCCACAGCCGCTCCTCGAGCTCCGTGAGCCCCCGCTTCAGCTCCCGGCCCGCCCGGGTGAGCTCGGCGTAGGGACCCTCGGCCTCCTCCCCCTCGCCCGCCGCCCGCGCCTTGCGGAGGACGACGTCGATCTCGCGGCGGGCGTCGTAGATGTTGGTGATCGCCTCGGCGAGGGCGTTCCGCAGCGCGCCGCCCTCGAGGATGGTCTCGTACTGCCGGCGCCGATCGGCGGCCAGGATGTCCTGCCGCGGGTCGGGGAGCACCTCGACCGATCCGCTCGCCTCGGCCTCGCCCAGCGTCAGGGTCACGGTGTAGGTGCCCGGCGGGACCTCGGCGCCCGAGGGCCCGAAGAACGAGAACTCCTCCTCCTCCTCGCCCGTGTCGGGGCGCTCGAAGGGGTCCCGGCGCAGGTTCCAAGTGATCCGGTTCACCCCCAGCGACACGGGCCGCTCGAAGGTGCGGACCACCTCGCCCGACCCGTCGGCGACCTCCACCTTCACCCGTGGGCCGCGCTCGGCCTCCGGTTCCTCCTGCGGCCCCGATGGGCCCATCGCCTCGGCCTCTGCCCCCGTGGCCTCGCCCGCCACCTCCGGCTCGCGCTCCTCCTCCGTGGCCTCCATCGTCTCCGTCGCGCGCCGCTCCTCCCGCTCGCGCTCCTTGCGGGCGCGCTCGACCTCCTCCTCGGGGTGCGGCAGGTCGTCGCGGCTCGCCGAGAAGGTGATCAGCGCGCCGTACGGCTCGTTCTCGCCCCGGAACTCCTCCTGGCCGGGGAAGCGCGAGGCGCCCGTCTGCTTCACCTCGTACTGGACCGCGTCCGGAATGTCGAACAGGTGGAGCGGCTCGGCCAGCCTCGCCGCGTCCAGCCCCCGGAGAGGCCGGATGTCGTCCAGCACGTAGATGGAGCGGCCGTGCGTCCCCAGCACCAGATCGGCCTCGTCGGGCTGGACCCGCAGGTCCATCACGCTGGCCGTGGGCACGCCGTGCTCCCAGCGCATCCAGCTTCCCCCGCCGTCCAGGCTGGCGTACAGCCCGAACTCGGTCCCCAGGAAGAGGAGGTCGGGGTCGACCGGGTCCTGGACGATGGAGAGGGCGTATCCCCAGACCCCGTCGTCGGGAGCCTCCGCCGTCCGGGGCCCGGCGCCCCCGCCCTGGCCCGCCAGGCGCGTCCAGCTCGCACCGAAGTCATCGGTCCGGTAGACGTAGGGCGTCCAGTCGTCGCGGCGGTGGTCGTCGAAGACGGCGAACGCGGTCCCGGCAGCGTGAGCGGAGGCGTGGATGTGGGGGATCCACGTGTTCGCCGGCACGCCGGGCACGTTCCCCTCCACGGCGGTCCACGACTCGCCGCCGTCACGAGTTACATGCAGCCGGCCGTCGTCCGTGCCCACCCAGAGAACGCCTTCCTGGATCGGGCTGGGCTCGATCGCCACGATCGTCGTGTAGTTCTCCGCCCCCGTCACGTCGGGCGTGAGGCCCCCGCTCTCCGGGTAGATCTGCCAGTCGGGGTTGTCGGTGGTGAGGTCCGGGCTGATGAGCTCCCAGCTCTCGCCGCGGTCCGGCGAGCGGTGCACGAACTGGCTCCCGTAGTAGATCGTGGCCGGGTCGAACGGGTCCTGCGCGAAGCCCGCGTTCCAGTTGAAGCGGAGGGTCGTCTCCGGGTCGGGCGGGGGCGGACGGACGCTCTTCCGCTCGCCCGTGCGCAGGTCCCAGCGCACCAGGAAGCCCTCCTGGCTCATCCCGTACCCCTTCATGTGGTCCTCGGGGTCGGGCGCGGCGTCGAAGCCGTCGCCGAACGCGATCTCCTCCCAGTGGTGGTTCCGGATCCCGCCGTTCTCCCACACCTCGGCCGGCCCCTTCCAGGAGCCGTTGTCCTGAAGCCCCCCGTACACGTGATACGGGGTCTCGCGGTCCACGCGGATGTGGTAGAACTGGGCGAAGGGGAGGTTGGCCGAGAAGTCCCAGTTCTCGCCCCGGTCGTCGCTCAGGTAGAAGCCGCCGTCGTTCCCCGTCATCAGCAGCTCGGGGTCCTCGGGGTGGATCCAGAAGGCGTGGTGGTCGGGGTGGGCGGTGTTGAAGGGGACCAGGGTCTCGAACGACTCGCCGCCGTCCTCGGAGCGCGTGACCAGCGAGTGCACGTTGTAGACGACGTTCGGGTTCCGCGGGTCGATCCAGATGCTGGCGTAGTAGAAGGGGCGGGGGGCGATGTTCCTCTCCCGGTTCACTGTCCGGAAGCTCCGGCCCCCGTCGTCGGAGCGCAGGAGCACGTTGCTCTCCGCCTCGACCAGGGCGTAGACGATCTCGGGGTTCGAGCGCGAGATCCCGATCCCGATCCGGCCCAGGTCGCCCTCGGGAAGGCCGTCCTCCGGGGTGCGGCGCTCCCAGGTGTCGCCGCCGTCGTGGGTCACGTAGAGCCCCGATCCCGGGCCGCCCGACTCGAAGAAGTAGGGCCGGCGCCCGTGCTCCCACATGGCCGCGAACAGCTTGCGGGGGTTCGTGGGATCCACGGCCAGGTCGGCCGCGCCCGTCCGCTCGTCCACGTACAGCACCCTCTCCCAGGTGCGGCCGCCGTCCGTCGTCCGGTAGACGCCCCGCTCCGGGTTCTCTCCCCACAGGTGGCCGAGCGCCGCGACGTAGGCGACGTCCGAATCGGTCGGGTGGAGCACGATCTTGTGGATCCGCTCGGTGCCCTCGAGCCCCACGTGCTCCCAGGTGCGGCCGCCGTCCCGCGACCGGTAGACGCCGTTCCCCACCGAGACGGAGTTCCGGGTGTTCCCTTCCCCCGTCCCGACCCAGACGACGTCGGGGCTGGGTTGGAAGACGGCCACGGCGCCGATCGAGTGCACCGGCTGCTCGTCGAACAGCGGCTCCCAGGTGAGCCCCCGGTTCTCGGACTTCCAGGCGCCGCTGGTGGCGGCCCCGATGTAGATGATGTCGGGGTCGGAGGCCACGGCGTCGATCGAGGCGATCCGGCCGCTCATGCCGGCGGGGCCGATCTGGCGGGCTTCCATGCCGGCGAGGAGCGCGGGGTCCAGGGCGTCGGCGGCGGCCTGCCGCTGCCCCTCCGCGGCGACGGGGAAAAGCAGCAGGGCCGTCAACGCACCCGCCACGAGGACCCGGCCCGGGTGACGGGGAACGTCGATCCGACCGTGGGACCGGACCTGGAACGCGCTCGGGCGCATCGACCACTCCGTTCTCATCGGGACCGTGGGGACGTTTCCTGGCATCCGACGGCCGCGCGCTCCACCCACGCTTTCGGCGGGGCGGCGCGCCCAAACCGGGACGCTCAGGCTGCCACGCGATCCGGCCGTCCGCAAGCCGGACGTCGGGCACGGGCGCGCGGGACACGCGCGGGTCTCGCCGGGCGAGAGGGCGCGGCTCGCACTCGGAGGGGGGAGCGCCCGCCCGTGACCGGCGCTTCTCGGAAATGACGCAGAATTGATGCTGTGTTGACGAGCCGTTTAGAGGGTCTCTCCAGACTGCGAGCCGTGCGGGTGGGACGGCTCATCCGCCTGCCTCGTTCAGCGGAGCTCCAGCCATGCGTCGAACTGTCCACATTCGCCTCGCGCGCGGCCTCCGGAAGGCGTCGCTCGACTTCTTCCACTCCGTGCTCCGGCGCCCCGTGGCCGTCCTCTCCCTGTCGGCCCTGACCCTCGGGGCGGCCTGCGGAGGGGGTGAGGGTCCCACGGGGCCCGACGGTCCGGCCCCCCAACCCACGGTGAGGAGCGTCACCGTCTCCCCGTCCTCGTTGGAGCTCGCCGAGCTGGGCGCCACGCGGCAGCTCGAGGCCACCGCCAGGGACCAGAACGGTCAGGCGGTGTCGGGCGTCTCCTTCACCTGGGGCAGCTCGGACGAATCGGTGGCCACGGTCGATGGGGACGGGAGCGTGACGGCCCGGGGCAACGGCATCGCCACCATCCGAGCGGCGGCCTCCGGCGTCACAGGCTCCGCGGACCTGGTCGTGCGGGCCGGAGAGCTCGCCTGGGCGAACGTGAGCGCCGGGCTCATCAACAGCTGCGCGGTCACCACCCACCGCACCCTCTACTGCTGGGGCGACAACGTCCACGGGCAGCTCCTCAGGGAGGGGGTGGGGACCGAGAGCCGGCCCGTACCGATCGACGCCGGGGTCACCCTGGACCGGATCAGCCTCGGGGGCGGTCAGGTGTGCGGCCTGATGGGGGACGGGACGGCGTACTGCTGGGCGAACGGCTTCTTCGGCGAGCGCGGGGACGGAGCGACCGGTGCGTTCGACATCACTCCCGACCCGGTGAGTGGAGGGCACCGGTTCGCCCAGATCAGCGCCGGCGGCAACCATACCTGTGGGGTGACGGCCGACGGGACCGCCTACTGCTGGGGCAGGAACGGCGAGGGCCAGCTGGGGGACGGGACGACGACCGATCGGCTCACGCCTGCCGCGGTCGCGGGCGACCTCACGTTCGTGCAGGTGAGCGCCGCCGGCGCCGGCGGCGGCAACCACACCTGCGGCGTCACGACCGACGGGGCCGCGTACTGCTGGGGTCCCAACGACGATGGCGAGCTGGGCGACGGGACCACGACCGAGCGGCACACGCCCGTCCGGGTGCAGGGCGATCAGACCTTCGCGCAGGTGGCGGCCGGCGAGCGGCACACCTGCGCGCTGACCGATGCCGGGGAGGCATACTGCTGGGGAGCCAACGGCGCCGGCCAGCTCGGCGACGGGACGAACCTGAGCAGCACGACGCCCGTGGCGGTGGCGGGTGGCCCGAGCTTCGTCGAGATCGGCGCCGGGCAGCACCACACCTGCGGCCGCACGGCTTCGGGCGCGGTCTACTGCTGGGGCGCCAACGACGCGGGCCAGCTCGGCGACGGCACGAACGAAACCCGGACGACGCCCGTGCGCGCGGCGGGCGGGCGCGACTTCGAGCGCATCGCCGTCGACGGAGGGCATGTCTGCGGCCTGGGGATGGACGGAACCCTGTATTGCTGGGGCCTCAATCGTTCGGCCGAGCTCGGCGACGGGACGGCAGCCAACCGGAACGAGCCGGTCGCCGTCGAGGCGCCCTGGGAAGGGAGCTAGTCGGGAACCCCCCAGCCCTCGGCCTCGATCCGCCGCCGCTCCTCGGCGAGCAGGATCTCCATGCGCTCGACGAGCGCCCGGAAGCGTGGGTGCTCCCGGAGAGGAGCGACCGTCGGCATGGCCCGCATCTCCCGCACGTCCCGGTAGCC
>CAYMQZ010000003.1:30283-47238 GCA_964392705.1 uncultured Gemmatimonadota bacterium | reverse complement strand
TGGGGCCCGCCGCCGCGCGGAACGGTCACTCCGTCCCGAACAGCCGGTCCCCGGCATCGCCCAACCCGGGCAGGATGTAGCCCTGCTCGTTCAGCTCGCGGTCCAGCGCGGCCGTGTACACGGTGATCTCCGGGTGGTCCTCGAGCATCTTCCCGACGCCCTCCGGGGCGGCCACGATGCACACCAGGCGGATCTCGCGCGCGCCGGACGCCTTCAGGAACCCGATCGCGGCGCTCGCCGAGCCTCCCGTGGCCAGCATCGGGTCGGTCACGATGAAGTTCCGATCCTCGGGATTCGGTGGGATCTTGAAGTAGTAGTCGATCGGCTCGAGCGTCTCGTGCTCGCGCTGCAGGCCGATGTGCCCCACCCGCATGGTGGGGAGGATGCGGAGAACGCCGTCCACCATGCCCAGGCCGGCGCGGAGGATCGGGACCAGGGTGAGGTGCTCCCCCTCGACCTTCTCGCCCTTCGTGCGCTCCAGCGGGGTCTCCACCTCGCACGCCTCGGTCGGGATGTCGGCCGTGACCTCGTAGGCCATGAGCATGGCGATTTCGTCCACCAGCTCCTTGAAGGTCTTCTTCGAGGTTCGGACGTCGCGCAGCAGCCTGACCTTGTGCCGGAGCAGCGGATGGTCGATCACCACGAGGTTCGGAAAGCGTCCCATGTTCTTCCTTCGTGCAAGGGGCGACCGGCCGGCGACGGGTGCAGGACCGGCCCGCGACGTGCAGGGTCGGTCCGCGGCGCGCCGGACCGGCCGGCGACGTGCGGGAACCGACTCCCGGAAAGTATAACCGAAGCCGGAGGACCGAGTGACGACGAAATCCTCATGGACCACGACGGCGGCCCTCGCGGCCCTGGTCCTGGGCTGCGCCTCTCTCGGTCTGGACCGCCTGGTGGCGCCTCGCTTCGAGAGCGTGGACCAGCCGGAATCCCGGCTTCGCGTCCTGCCGCCCGGAGGGGACCTGCCCGCCGGCGGCGCCTCGCTCCGGATCTGGGCGCGAGTCGAGAATCCGAACCCGCTCGGCCTCGAGGTGACGGAGCTCGACGGGCGGTTGTTCCTCGAGGATGCGCCGGTCGACGTGACCTTGCCGCTGGGTCTGCCCCTGGCCGCGCGGCAGGACACGATCATCCCCATCGACGTCACGCTCGGCTTCGAGCGCCTGCCGCGGCTGGCCGAGGTCGCGGGCCGGGCGCTGCTGCAGGGCGACCCCGTGGGCTACCGGCTGGAGGGAACGATCGGCGTGGACGCCGGTCCCCTGGGGACCGCCCGCTTCGGACCCGCCACCATCCTGACGGGCGAGCTTCGTCCGGTTCGCTGACAGGCCCGGCGCGCTCGGAGGCGGGTGCGATGCGCCAAGGGACGCGTCCGGTGCGCTCGGAGGCGCGCCCGGCCGCCCGCACGAGCGCCTACGTCTTCCTCCCTACTCCTCCACCCTACTCCTCCACCCGAACGGCCGGACCCGCGCCGGGCTCCTCGACCCGACCCACGATCGCCGCGGCGTAACCGGCGGCGCGCCAGCGCTCGCTCAGCTCGGCCGCGCGCTCCTCGGCCACCGTAGCCAGGAGGCCGCCCGAGGTCTGGGCGTCGCAGAGAAGCGTGCGAAGCGGGTCATCGAGCCCGTCCCACGCCACCCGCTTCTCGGCGGCCTCCCGGTTGCGGGTCGAGCCGCCGGGCACGCAGCCGGCGGCGGCCAGCTCCAGGGCTCCGGGCAGCAGCTCCGGCGCCGAAGCCCACAGGCGGGCCCGCACCCCGGAGGCCCGGCACACCTCGAGCAGGTGGCCCACCAGGCCGTACCCGGTGACATCGGTCACGGCGCCGACTTCGAACGCGTCCAGCGTCCGCGCGGCCTCGCGGTTGAGCTGCCGCATCGAGCGGATCGCGGCCGCGGCCGCCTCGTCCGAGGCCTCCTGCCGCTTGATCCCCGTGGTGATGACACCGGTGCCGAGGGCCTTCCCGAGCACGATCGCCTGGCCGGGTCGCGCCCCGGACTTCCGATACAGCCGCCGCGGGTCCGCCTCGCCGATGGCCACGAGGCCGTACTTGGGCTCGGGGTCGTCGACCGAATGCCCGCCCGCGATCGGGATCCCGGCCTCCGCGCACGTCTCGGCGGCGCCGAGGAGAATCCCCCCCACGACGGCGTCGGGAAGCTTGCCCGCCGGGACCCCGAGGATGTTCAGGGCGAACAGCGGCCGCGCCCGCATCGCGTACAGGTCGCTCAGGGCGTTCGCCGCGGCGATCGCCCCGAAGTCCTCCGCCCCGTCGACCAGCGGCGTGAAGAAGTCCAGCGTCGCCACGATCGCCCGCCGCTCGTCCAGACGGTACACGGCGGCGTCGTCCGGCACCTCCAGCCCCACCAGCAGCTCGGGGGGGCGGACGCCGGAAGGGAGGAAGCTCAGGATGCGATCCAGGTCCTCCGGACCCAGCTTGCAGGCTCAGCCGGCGCCGTGCGAGTACTGCGTGAGCCGCACGGCCTCCGCTGCCGGTGTATTCATCTCCCCCTCCGAGCGATGTGCCGTCTTCCGGGTCTCCGGACGACGGCTGTTCCCAGCGAGGATGTGAAGGTACCGGCGACCGAACCGACCCGCGAGGCTCCCGGGAGGGGCGACCGAGGCTTGCGCCGACCCGCCGCGCCGGGGGTATGTTGCGCGAGCCCGGGCGACGCGCGCTCGGCCTCACATCGACCGGATCGGTTCGGCATGTCGTTCTTTTCCTGGTTCGGAGACGAGCCCGACGGCGAGCGGACCTCGCCCGAGGCGGAAGCCGGGGCGCGGGAGCGGATGGTGCGGGACCAGATCCGGGCGCGTGGCGTGCGGGACGAACGGGTCCTCCAGGCGATGCGGGAGGTGCCCCGCCATCTCTTCGTCCCCTCCCCGCAGGCGGCCGCCGCCTACGCGGACCAGGCTCTCCCGATCGGCCATCGCCAGACCATCTCCCAGCCCTACATCGTGGCCATGATGACCGAGGCGCTGCAGCCCGGGCCGGGCCTTTCGGTGCTCGAGGTGGGCACGGGCTCCGGCTACCAGGCCGCGGTGCTCGCGGCCTGCGGGATGGAGGTGTACAGCATCGAGCGCATCCCGGAGCTCCACCGGCTCGCCCGCGAGAGCCTGCAGGCGGCGGGGTACGGCGATCGGGTCCACCTGCGCCTGGACGACGGCAGTCGGGGCTGGCCCGAGGAAGCCCCCTTCGAGCGCGTTCTGATCACCGCGGCGGCCGATCGACTCCCGCCCGCGCTGGTCGAGCAGCTGGCCGAGGGCGGGTCGCTGGTGGCGCCCGTCGGCGATCCCTATCTGCAGACGATCTACCGCTACCGGAAGGTGGAGGGAGAGCTCGAGCGGGAGGCCCTGGAGGGCGCCAGGTTCGTGCCCCTGGTGGAGGACGCCTCGGACCAGGGGTGAGCCGGCGACGGTTCCGTGATCACCCGCGCGTCAGCCCGCCTGCCAGGTGAGCCGCCTACCAGTTCCGCTCCACCACGGGATCCCTGAGACGGGCCCGCCCGAGCAGGCGGTCGCGCACCGCGCTCTCGGCCCGGCCGGCGGCGCTCAGCAGCTCCTCGGCCTCGCCCGGACCGAGCTGAACCGGATCGCCCGCCTGGTCGCCGCCCTGGGGAAGTCCCGATCCGGCGCCCGAAGAGGGAGCCTGCCCGGCCCCGGCCCCGCCGCCGCCTCCTCCCTGCTGCTGGCGTAGCCAGCGCTGCACGAGCTCCAGGTTCCAGCGCGCGTCCTCGTCGGCCGGATCGCGGCGCAGCACGGCGCGGAACGTGTTCCGCGCCTCCAGCAGCCGCTCTCGCCGCTCCTCCGGCTGTCCGGGCCCGCGGTGTCCGGACTCCGCGCTCGCCAGGGCGTGGTTGTACCGGGAGAAGAGACCGACGCGCGGGCTCTCGGTCGAGGCCGCCCGCCGGAGCGCCTCCCGGGCCTGCTCCCAGCGGCCGAGGCCCAGGAGGGCCGTGCCGTAGTTGTACCAGTCGAGCGGGGCGTCGGACGCCTCGGCCGCGGCCCGGAATCTCGCCAGCGCCTCCGCCTCGTCCGGGTCCGCCAGGCGCTCCGGAGCGAAGCCCGGATCGTCCTGCGGGCCTCCACCGCCCTCCTGCGCCCGCAGGTCGGGCCCGACCGCCGCGCCGAGGGCGGCGGTCAGCGCGGCCGCCGCCAGCCACGCCCCGGGCGCGAGGAGCCCGCCCCGTTCGCGGGAAGATCTCACGGGCCGGGCGCCGCGCATCGCCTCATCCCCTCCGGAACAGGAACGCTTCGGTCCACAGGAGGCCGAACCCGACCAGCAGGAGCAGCGTGGCCCCCTCGGCGGGGCCCGGCGGTCCGAGCGGCGCGTCGGCGGCCAGGATCCGCCGCGCCAGCGCGCCCATCCCCTCGGTCGACCCGGACACGTAGGCGCCCCCCGTCGCCTCGGCCACCCCCCGCAGGGCCTCCTCCCGCAGCCGCGTCACGACCACCTCGCCGTCCGGACCCCGCAGGTAACCCCGACGCTCGCCGGCCGAAAAGGAGAGCGGCCGCCCCCCCGAGATCGCGGCGTCCTCGCCCAGGGGGATCCGCCCGCCCTCGGGCGACCCGATCCCGACGGTGTGCACGCGGACTCCCTCCTGCACGGCGCGCTCGACGACCTGGTCCAGAGGCTCGCCGGCGGTCTCCTCGCCGTCCGAGAACAGCACGATGGACCGTCGGGCGTCGTGGCCGCCGCCGGCCAACACGTCCAGCGCCTGGCCCAGGCCCGCCGGGAGCGCCGAGCCGCCTCGACCGACGCTGGCCGGGCGCACCGCCTCGACGAACATGAGGACGGCGTCCAGGTCCGTGGTGAGCGGCGACAGCACGTAGCCGCGGCCCGCGAAGTAGACGACCGCCACCTGGCCGGCCAGCCGACCCGCCAGGTCCGTGGCCAGGGCCCGCTGGCGATGGAGGCGGCTGGGCGAGACGTCCTCGGCCAGCATCGAGTTCGAGGCGTCCAGCAGCAGCACGGTCTCCGGACCCTCCACGGCGCCCCGCTCCGGAGCGGGCGCCGCCGCGCCGGTCACCGCGGCGGCCACCGTCCCCGTTCCGACGGCGAACAGGAGGGCGCGCAGCCAACCCTGAGCCGGCGACGGCAGCGCGGCGAGCCGACGAAGGAGCCGGCTGTCGCCCAGCTTCTCCCGATCCCGTCGACCCCGCCACAGGGCGACCACACGGAACAGGAGGGCGAGCAGTCCGACCCCGACCCCGGCCCACAGCGCGGGGATCCCGACGAGACCTTCGATCATGGGGCGAGCACCCGGCGGGCTCGGGTAGCGCCCCCGGCCACCTCGAGCAGGAGGGCCCCCAGCGCCGCGAGCAGGAGCTCCTTCTGCATGCCCACCCGCTCCACCGTGCGCACCTCCTTCAGGGGCACCCTCTCCAGCTCGTCGATCCGGCGGTAGATCTCGCCCAGCGCCGCGGGCTCGGTGGCGCGGAAGTACAGCCCCCCCGTCTCGCGCGCGATCGCCTCCAGGAGCTCGTCGTTCACGTTGACCCGCACGTTGGCGTACTGGTACCCGAACGCGGTGCGCGCCACCGGCACCGGCGCCACGCCATCGCGCCCCACCCCGATCGTGTACACCCGGATTCCCAGGGCCGCGGCCGCGGCGGCCGCTTCCTCCGGCGCGATCCGGCCGCTGTTGTTGTCCCCGTCCGTGAGCAGCACGACCACCCGCGACTCGGGCTCCAGCACACGCAGCCGGTTCGCGGCCGTCGCCAGCGCGACGCCGATCGCGGTGCCGTCCTTGAGCTGTCCGGCGCTCAGGTTCTCCACCGCGTTCCGCACCAGCTCGTGGTCGAGCGTGCCCGGGACCATGGTGAGCGCCTCTCCCGCGAACGCGACCAGCCCGAGCCAGTCCGATTCCCGATCCTCCACGAAGCGGCTCACCTCCCGCTTCGCCACGCCGATCCGGTTCTCCGGGCGAAAGTCCTCGGCCAGCATCGAGCTGGAGATGTCCACCGCCAGCATGATCGCCACCCCCTCGCGCTCCTCCTCGACGCGCTCCAGCACGCGCTGCGGCCGAAGCAGCGAGAGCACCAGGAGGACGAGCGCCACGGAGCGCCAGGCCGGCGACCAGAGCCACCAGAGTCGACGCCGCAGGCCCCCAGTCTCGAGCAGCCGTTCCGTTCGCGGATACGGGAGCCGGACGCCACGGCGGCGCCACAGGAACCACCCCAGGGGGATCAGCGGGAGCAGGAGGAGGAACGGCCAGGCCGCGGCGGCGATGCCCATCAAAGGACCCCTTCCTGCGACGCGGGGGCGGCCGCGGATTCGCCCGCGGCCGGCCTCGCCGCGACGCCCTCGCGCTCGCGCAGCAGCCACGCCCGGCAGACCTCGATCGCGCCGGTCGGCCCGCCCTCCCGCGTCCCGGCCCGGCCGAAGCGCGCGAGGGCCGAGCGCCGCAGCACGCCGGCCAGCTCGCGGTCACCGTTCGGCAGCCCCCAGATCAGCGTCCCGGGCGGCCAGCCCCGCGTGGCCTCGGCGTACCGACGGAGCGCGCCCTCGAGGCCGTCGTAGAACTCCGCCGGATCGAGCGACCCCTCCTCCCAGCGCTCCCGCAGCTCCCGCAGCTCCCGCAGCGCCCGCTCCGCCGCGGGCTCCGGGCTTGGCCGCGAATCCGCCCCGGCCCCCTCGCGTCGCCGCAGGATCCACCAGGCGAGAGCGGCCAGCGCCAGCGCCGCCAGCAGGACCGGGAGCCAGGGGAACCGGCTTCGCTCCAGGAAAGGGCGCGCCGGCCGGAGCTGCAGGTTCGCCTCGTCCTCCGGCAGGACCGAGCGGACCCGGATCGGGGGTGGCCGGACCGCCATCGAGCGCAGCTCGCCGTCGGTGGCCAGCTCGATCTCGACCGGTGGCAGCTCGCCCCCCGGCACCTCCCAGGCCACCAGGCGGTAATACGCCCGCCACCTCGCCGGGCCCGCCTCGGCCGACTCCCCCGCCGTCCGCTGCTCGAACCCTTCCGGAAGCGGGAGGACATCGGGAAACCCCACCCTCCACCCGGGCCGGGTCTGCACGGTGATCGCGAGGGTGAACGGCTCGCCCACCCGGACCGTGTCCGGATCCAGCGCGAACGCGACATCGGCCGAAGGCCGCGTGGCGTCCCCCTCCTGCGGCGTCCAAGCGACCAGGGGCCGGGTCGGGCCGACCAGGCAGGAGGCGACGGCGAGGGCGAGGCCCAGGCGGGAGCGCGTCGGCCCGCCGCTCCCCGACCCCGCGTTCCGCCGGCGGGCGGCCGCGAAGCGCGGCCGGCGGGTCAGCACGAAGCGCGGCCGGCGCGCCACCGGGAAGCGCGGCCGGCGAGCGGTCCGCGGGCTCACCGGCGCCTCCGGGCAGCCGGCGCCGGCGCGAGGCGCCGCTTGTGGCGGGCGCGGGCCGCGAAGAACGCGTGCAGGTCGACGGCGTAGGGCCGGTCCGTGCGCAGCACGACCCGCTCGGCACCGGCGCGGCGCAGGAGGCTGGCGAGCCGCGCCTCGTCGCGCCCGGCCCGCTCCGCCAGCGCCTCCCGCACGCGACGATCCGAGAGGTCCACCACGGCGCGGCGGTCCGTCTCCGGATCCTCGACCTCGAGCAGGCCGGCCTCGGGAAGTCGCTCCTCGGCCGGGTCCCTCACGTCGATCGCCACCAGGTCGTGACGTCGGGCCAGCGCCGTGAGCGCTCGGGACAGCCCCGCGCGCCCGCCCCCGCCGTCGGCCGCCCTCGCCCCGCCGCCCGCCGGCGTCGCCATCGCCCCGGGCACGGCGAAGTCGGAGATCACGAACACGATGGAGCGGACGGGCAGGAGTCGGGCCGCCGTGTCGAGCGCACCCTCGAGATCGGTCCCGCGCCCCTCGGGCCGGAAGGCCAGGAGCTCGTAGAGCAGCCGCAGGGTGCGGTTCCGACCGCGCACCGGCCGCACGAACTTCTCGCAGCGGTCCGTGAACAGGAGGAGGCCCACCCGATCCTGGGCGCGCATGGCCGCCAGCGTGAGGACGCCGGCCACCTCCACGGCCAGTTGCCGCTTGAGCTTGCCGCGCGTTCCGAAGCCCGTCGAGCCGGAGACATCCACCACCAGCAGGACCGTGAGCTCGCGCTCCTCCACGAAGCGCTTGACGAAGGGACGCCGCATGCGGGCCGTGACCTTCCAGTCGATCGCCTGGAACGGATCGCCGGGCTGATAGCTCCGGACCTCGGAGAACTCGATCCCGTGGCCGCGGAAGATCGATTCGTAGGCCCCGAGCGCGTGGCTGTCCACCAGCCGGCGGGCGTTCAGCTCGATCCGCCGCACCTCCCGGGTCACCGCGGCCCGGTCCACCCGGTCCGGCTCCCGGCGCCCGCCGCCGAGGCGTCGGATCCACGATCGGATCACGGCACCGGCACCGCCTCCAGCAGACGGTCCAGGATCCGCTCGACGTCCACCTGCTCGGCCTCGGCGTGGAACGTGAGCACCAGCCGGTGCCGCAGCACCGCCCGGGCCACGGCGTGCACGTCGTCGGGAAGCACGAACGCCCGGCCCTGCAGGAACGCGATGCCGCGGGCCGCCCGCGCCAGATAGATGGTGGCGCGGGGCGAGGCGCCGTACTCGACCCACTCGGAGAGGTCGGGGATCCCGGCCGTCTCCGGATCCCTCGTCGCGCGGACGAGGTCCAGGATGTAGTCCTCGAGCCGCCGGTCCAGATAGATGCCGGGAAGCAGGCGCCGGGCCGCCAGGATCTCGTCCGGCCCGACGACCGGCTCGATGGGGGCCAGCGCCTCGTCGACCATCCGGCGCATGATCTCCCGCTCGTCCTCGCGGGTGGGATAATCCACCCGCACCTTGAACATGAAGCGGTCGACCTGCGCTTCCGGGAGGGGGTACGTTCCCTCGTGCTCGATCGGGTTCTGGGTGGCCAGGACCAGGAACGGAACGGGCAGGGCGTGGCTGATCTCGCCGATCGTCACCTGGCGCTCCTGCATCGCCTCGAGCAGCGCCGACTGGACCTTCGCGGGCGCCCGATTCACCTCGTCGGCCAGCACCACGTTGGCGAAGATCGGCCCCCGCTTCGGCGTGAACTCCCCGGAGCGCTCGTCCCAGACCAGGGTTCCCACCACGTCGGCCGGCAGAAGGTCGGGGGTGAACTGGATCCGGTGGAAGAGGGCGCGGATCGCCTCGGCCAGGCTGCTGACCGTGAGCGTCTTGGCCAGGCCCGGGACGCCCTCCAGCAGGATGTGTCCCCCCGCGAGCAGGCTGATCAGGAGGCGGTCGACGAGCTGCTCCTGGCCGACGATGCGCGTGGCGACGGCCCGCCGCACGTCGGCCACGAAGCGCCCGGCCTCGGCCAGCTCCTCGGAAAGCGCCGCCAGCTCCGACTCGGATACCGTGTCCGCCCCGCCCGACGCCAGGCGACCCTCCATCGTCTCGCCCCCCTCTTCTCGCTCGTTCGCCGGCCCGGGACCCCGTCCGAGCATGGAGCCACGCGCGGGCAGGCTTCTAACGCTTCCGCCGCTCTCCTGCGTCCTCGACCCGGAAGACGAACGCGGCCAGGGCACCCGCCCGCAACCCGCCGCCCGCGGACCGCACGTCCAGGTCGGCTCCGCTCCCCGCCTCGGCTCCCGGCCCCTCCAGGTGGAGCTCGCGGAACCCCCGGCAGCGTTCTCGCCATAGGACCCAGGAAGCGGGGCGAAGATCCACCCAGCCGCGGGCCGCCCAGCGGCCTACCTCGCCGACCCCGTCTTCCGGACGCACCTTCACCTCGGGCCCCCGGAGCAGCCGCTCGCCGTCGGGCAGGAGGACCGGGATCCCGATCGACAGAGCGTCGGAGCGGAGGCGCGCGTCCTCCTCGATCAGCGCCCGCGCTCGGTCCGCCGTGGCCTCGGGATCGAGCTCCGCCGCCGCGCCCACGCTCTCGAACAGCCGCTCGAGGATCGAGGCCTCGAAGAGCAGCTTGCTGAGCCGGGGCGGTCCCAGCATCTCGAACGCCACCGAGCGGACGCCGTGCTCGCGCTCCAGCCGCTCCATGCGCTCGAGCGCGGCGTCCCGCAGCACGCCGCCGCGGTAGGTCGGACCGAAGCTGCTCGCGTCCAGCGCCGAGACCACGTCCCGGCCCGTGGGACGCCCCCGGATCTCGTCGATCGCCGCCTGGGCGATCTCCTCCGGCGTGACCACCTCCATGAGCCCCAGGGCCGAGATCACTTCGAACTCGGACAGGCTGAACAGCCCGTTCTCGCCCGCATCGAGGAAGACCGACTCCACGACCTCGGACGTCTCGACCCAGGCCGGCTCCGGGTCGTCGAACGCCGCTTTCAGGCCGAGCGGTCGCTCGGCGTCCACCCGGGGAATCGGCCTGCCCCCCTGGAGGACCGGTCCGTAGGCGATCCGCTTCCAAGCGATCGCCGCGGCCGGCTTGATCTCGATGACCGCCGGCCCCCCGGGCGTGCGGGCCAGCAGGAAGAGCAACGCCGAATGCGCGCCGGCGACCGAGGCCTTGGCGAGGAGGTTCCGGGAGGGGCGCTCCTCGGAGTGCGTGAACGGGACGTTCAGCCCCATCCCCCCCGTCCCCGAGGTCCCGATCTTCACGTACGACCGCGTGCCGGCCCGCCGCAGGGCCTCGAGCAGGACCTGCACGTGGCGAATGAGCTGCGGAAGCGGCGAGGTGGAGAGGTGACGCTCCAGGTCGGCCGTTCCCACCTCGCCGCCCGCGGAGGCCGCGCTCCGGAGCCGCTCGGCGGTTCCGAAGAGGTCCTGGTAGGCGATCGCCGTGGCCGTGTTGATGCAGTCGATCACCAGCTCGGGACGGTGGCGCTCCAGCAGCGAGAAGAGCGCCGAGCGCCGGAACGCCTCTTCGTCCAGGGGGCCGAAGAGATCCTCCAGGAGGGCTCGCCGGGACCCGGGGTCGGCCGTGAGCGCGGCCCGCGACCGGTCCTTGTCGCTCTCTCGAAGGAAGAGGTTGCCCCACGCCGGCACCAGCTCCACGTCGGCGGCACCCGGACGCCGGGCCAGCGCCTCGACCGCTTCCCGGGCCTCCTCCTCGCGGAGCCCGCCGACCACCAGCCGGGCCGGGCCGAACGGCAGCAGCTCGCGGGCGATCGCCATGCCGACCAGGCCGGATCCTCCGAGGATGACGACGCGCCGTCCCGCGATGTCCATCCGGCCTCCCTACTTCCCCTCCGCCTCGTCTCTCTCCCCGACACCGGCCTCGAGGCGCAGGCGCTCGACCTCTTCCCCGGTCAGGGTGCGATGCGCCCCCGGAGCCAGGTCTCCCAGCTCGACGGGCCCGAAGGCGATCCGCCTGAGCGAGTGGATGGTCGCCCCCAGCCGCTCCATCATGCGCCGGATCTCGCGGTTCCGCCCTTCCGTCAACGTGATGAGTACCAGCCTCTCTCGCGGCCCTCGCCCCGGAAGCAGCGCGGCCGCGGTCGCCGCGGCGCGACCGCCCTCGAGCTCCACGCCCGCCAGGAGACGCTCGGCCAGACGCGGAGGGACCGGATCGGCCACCGCCACCTCGTATCGGCGCGGCGTCTCGTTCCCGGGGTGGAGCAGGCGGTGCGCGACCTCGCCCTCGTTGGTGAGCAGGAGCAGCCCTTCGCTCATGAAGTCGAGCCTGCCCACGTGAAACAACTCCTGCGGCGGCCCCGCCGGAAGCAGATCGTACACCGTCGGTCGGCCCGCGGGGTCGTCCCGCGTGCACAGGTATCGGGGAGGCTTGTGCAGCGCGAGCCAGGCGGCCGGACGGAGCTCGGCCGGACGGCCGTCGACCTCGACGGCCGCCTCGCCCGGGACGACCCGGGTCCCCAGCTCCGTCACCACCTCGCCGTCGACCCGCACGCGGCCGGCCGCAATCAGCTCCTCGGCGGCCCGACGCGAAGCGACCCCCGCCCGCGACAGGTACTTCTGGAGGCGCATCGCGCCGCCCGGGAGATCCGAACGCTCCGTCTCGCCTCCCGCGCCTCCCGCGGACGCGATCACGCGTCCGCGCCCTCGGCCGGCTGGGCGCTCGCTCCCTCGCGCCTCTCGGTCTCTTCCTCCTCTTCCTCTTCGGCTTCTTCGGCTTCCTCCGCTTCCTCCCGCGGGGGGCTGAGCGCCACCGAGAGGTTCTCGGGCTCCGGCAGATCGTCCAGACCCGTGAAGCCGAAATGGTCGAGGAAGCGCGCGCTCGTCCCGTACAGCAGGGGTCGACCCAGTCCCTCGCCGCGGCCCACCACCTGGACGAGCTCCCATTCCTGCAGCGTGCGGAGGACGGTACTCGAGTCGACGCCGCGGATCTCCTCGATCTCGACGCGTCCGATGGGCTGTCGGTAGGCCACGATCGACAGCGCCTCGAGCGCCGCCTGCGAGAGGACGGGGGAGCGCGCGACCGAGTCGAAGCGCTCCAGGTACGGGGCGTACTCCGGGCGCGTGAGCACCTGGTAGCCATCGCCCAGCTGGTAGATCTGGAAGGCGCGCTCGTGCTCCTCGTACCTCTGGCGGAGCGTCTGGATCGCCTCCAGGACCCGCTCGCGCGTCAGCGCCTCGTCGGCCCGCGCCAGCTCGACCGCGGTGAGCGGCGTCTGGCTCGCGAACAGCGTCGCCTCGACGATCTGCTCGGGGCTCATCCCTCGTCCGGCTCCCGCTCCGACCGCGACTCGTCCCCGCTCCGTGTCCCGGGGAACAACCAGATCGATCCGAACCGCTCGGTCTGCTCGATGCGCAGGACCTGCTGCTTGGCCAGCTCGAGGCAGGCGAGCAGGGACGCCACCACGTGCGACCTCGCGCCCCAGGAGGAGAACAGCTTCTCGAACGCGAACCGCTTCGCCCTTCCCAGCCAGCGCCGGACCAGGTCGATCTTCTCCTCCACCGTCACCACGAGCGAGGGGGGCCGGTGTCGGGGCGGCGGAAGGGGTTCCGGTACCTCCCGCGCGGCCTCCAGGAACTCCTCCAGCGTCAGCTCGAGCTCGCGCTCGGGCGCCGGCGCCGGACGCGACTCGACGTACCCCTTTCCGAAATGCCGTCGTCGATCCGATTCCGCGGAGGCGAGCACGTGCGCCACCTCCTGGAAGTACTCGTACTCCAGCAGGCGTCGCACGAGGTCGGCGCGCGGATCCTCCTCCCACTCCAGATCCCCGCCTCGCGGCAGCAGCAACTGCACCTTGATGCGGATGAGCGTGGCCGCCAGCTCCAGGAACTCGCCCGCGCGATCCAGGGGCATCGCGTCCAGGCCCGCCTCGATCGCCCGCTGGAACTGCTCGGTGATGCGCGCGATCGGAATGTCGAAGATGTCGACGTCCTGCGACCGGATGAGGTGCAGCAGGAGGTCCAGCGGCCCCTGGAACCGCTCGAGCTCGACCACGAACGGTTCCGATCCGAACGGGGTGGAGGGACCCCGCCCCCGCAACCGCCGGCCCGAGCCCCCGCCGGCCCCCCCGTCCGCGGACGGGGCCGCGTCCCGCACCGAGACCTCGGGCGCCGCGCTCATACCAGGCTACGGATGACGCTCTCGGCCAGGCCGTCCAGCAGACGCACCGGCAGGAGCAGCGCGGAGAGCAGGCCGGGGACGAAGAACGCCGCCACGAGGAGCAGGACCCCGTACTTCCCCACCTCCCGATAGCGCTCGCCCAGCCTCCGGGGCAGCAGGCGGTAGAGCAGGTGCGAGCCGTCCAGCGGGGGAACGGGGAACAGGTTGAACACGGCGAGCAGCAGGTTGAGCGCCACCCCGAAGCGGGCCATCTCGGCCAGCGCCGTCACGGCGGCCGCGGCCCCGCCGTCCACCACGCGCGAGGCGTGCAGCGTCCCGACGACCGCGACGAGGCACGCGGCGGCGAGCGCGAAGTTGGCGACCACGCCCGCCGCCGAGACCAGGATGTCGCCGCGGCGAGGGTCCCGGTAGTTCTCCGGCCTCACAGAGACCGGTCGGGCCCACCCGAACAGGAAGCCCGCCTGCGAAAAGTAAAGCAGGAGCGGGACGAAGACGCTCCCCACGGGGTCCAGGTGCCGGAGCGGGTTCATCGTGAGGCGGCCCTCGCGCTCGGGCGTGGGATCCCCCTGGGCCACCGCGACCCGCGCGTGGGCGTACTCGTGGACCGTGATCGAGAGCAGCAGCATCGGCAGGTACAGGAGGAGCTGCGCGACCTCGCCCACGGTCAGCCGCCCCCGGCCCGGATCGCGGACCCACCCGGCGGCGGAGGGCGGAACAGGAGGGCCCGATCGCTTGTATTCTCCGGCACGAACGGATACCCTGTGCTGTCCTCCGGAACCCACCCATCGAGGGAAGAGATCCAGTGCCGAATACCAAAAGCGCGAAGAAGCGGCTCCGCCAGAACGAAGAGCGGCGACTCCACAACCGGTCGCTCCGCTCGCGGATCCGCACGCACACCCGCGACCTTCTCGAGTCGGAATCGGCCGAAGGCGCCGAGGAGCGGCTGGCGGAGCTCTACTCCCTCCTGGACCAGGCCGCTCGCAAGCGCGTCCTTCACCCCAACGCCGCCGCCCGGCACAAGGCTCGCGCCGCCCGACACGTCGAGAGCCTGAAACAGGCCTGAGCGGCCGCGCGCCGGGGGGGGCGTCAGGAGGACCGCCCTTCCTCGCGCCCGGCGCCTTCCTCCGACTCGCCGCCCTTCTCCTCGTCCAGCATCGCCGACACGGCGTCGAACCGGTCCGTCTCGTCGAGCGACAGGGACTCCAGGAACTCCAGCTCGTCCAGATAGTCCGCCGCGGCATCGTCCACGGCCTCGCCGGAAGCGTCCGCGGCATCGGCGGACGGGTCCCCCGCCCTGGCGGGATCGTCCGCGGCTTCGGCGGACGCGACGGCCGCCTCGGACGCCTCGGCCCCCGCCTCGGACGGAGGTGCCCTTGTCTCCTCCGCCTCGGGAGTCGGCGAACCCCCGGCCTCGGTCAAGCCGCGTTGTCCGGTTCCCCACGCCTTGACCAACGTCTCTTCTCCGGATGATGCCCCCGCCGGACCCTCGGCGGTCGCCTCGTCCCGGCCCTCGGCTTCGGCGCCGCCTTCCGACGGCGCCTCGGCGGCCGCCCGGCGCCCGGTGACCAGCTCGCCGAGCACCCGCTCGAGCGTCGCCAGGGCCTCGCGCTCGCGGTCCAGCTGCGCCTCGAGATCGCGGGCCTTCGCCTCGCCCTCCTCGCGATGGCGCTCCCAGTCGTCCTCCGCGTACTCTCCGACGCGGTAGCGGAGCTCGGCCTCCTCCAGCCGCGTGGCCGCGGCGTCGTGCTCCTCCTGCAACTTCTCGACGCGCGAGCGGTGGCGGGCCGCCGAGGTCTCCAGGTCGGAGCGGTGCTCGGCCAGACGGCCGTTCACGCTCTGGAGCCGCTGCTCGTAGTCCCCCTTCACCTTCTCGTGGACGGCCGGAGTCGTCTCGGCCCGCAGCTCGGCCAGCCGGTCCAGCCATCCCTGGATGCGCGATCGCTCCTCGAGCAGCTCGAGCACCTCGCCCGGCACGATCGTTTCGGCTCCGCCCTCCTGATCCATCATCCTCTCCTCCCTCATCGCGGATCGCCGCGCCCGTTGGGCGCGCGCGGCCGTCCAGCCGCTACATCTTCTCCGACCGCTACGTCCTCTCCGACTGCGTCCCCTCCCCCTCGAACCCCGTTCCCACGTCCTCGTGGCGGACCTCGCCTCCGACGACGGTGCACCGCGTCCGACCCGTCAATCTAGCCCCGTCGAAGGGCGTGTTGCGGCCGAGCGAGACGAAGCGGGAGGGGTCCACGGTCCAGGTCGTGTCGGGGTCGAACACGACGATGTCGGCGGGGCTCCCCGGCCGCAACGTTCCCGAAGGGAGGCCCATGATCCGGGCGGGCGCGCACGACAGCCGATCCACCAGCTCCGCGAGCGTCAAGCCCCCCCCGCCCACGAGCTCGGTGATCCCCAGCCCGAGCGCCGTTTCCAGCCCCACGATCCCGAAGGGCGCGTCGTCGAACTCCCGCTCCTTCTCCTCGTAGTGGTGCGGCGCGTGGTCCGTGGCGATGACGTCGATCGTGCCGTCGGCCAGCGCCTCCCTCAGCGCATCGCGGTCCTCCTCGGTGCGCAGGGGCGGGTTCATCTTCGCCTCGGTACGATAGCCGCGCACGGCCTCCTCCGTGAGGGTGAGATGATGGGGGGTGACCTCCGCCGTGACGCGCGCGCCCCGCTCCTTCGCCGAGCGGATCTGCGCCACCGACTCGCGGGTCGAGACGTGGCACACGTGCAGGTGCCCCCCGGTCAGCTCGGCGATCAGGACATCCCGGGCGACCATGGCCGCCTCCGCGGCGTTCGGGATCCCCCGAAGGCCGAGCGCCGTGGCCACCTTCCCCTCGTTCATCACCCCGCCGGCCGCCAGCTCCCGCACCTCGGCGTGCTGGAGCACCGGGACGCCGAACGTCTGCGTGTACTCGAGGATCCGTCGGAGCAGCCCCGCGTTCCAGATCGGGTAGCCGTCGTCGGAGACGGCCACCGCTCCCGCCGCCACCAGCTCGCCCACCTCCGTCATCCGCTTCCCCTTCTGGCCCCTCGACGCGGCGGCGACGGGGTGGACGCGCGCGCCACGCGCCTGTTCGCCCGCCGCCCGAACGAAACCGACGGCCGCGGGATCGTCGATCGGGGGGTCCGTGTTCGGCATCGCCCACACGGTGGTGAAGCCGCCCGCCGCCGCGGCCCGCGCCCCGCTCTCGATCGTCTCCTTGTGCTCCCCTCCCGGCTCCCGCAGGTGCGCGTGCAGGTCGATGAGTCCCGGGGCCACGACCAGCCCCGACGCGTCCCGGACCTCCGCTTCGTCCGGACCCTCTATCCGGCCGCCGCACGCCTCGACCCGCCCCTCCACGAGGAGCAGGTCGCCGGTCTCATCCAGTCCCTGTGACGGATCGATGATACGCCCGCCGCGGAACAGGAGCGGCCGACTCAACGGAACGGTGTGCCTTCACCCCACGTCCGCTCTACTTGTACACCTGTACAACTAGAGGGGCCGCGAGGTCGTGGGGCTTCGGGGGGGCGACGACGCGATGAAGCGACGATGAGACGCCCCAGGCAGCCGACACCGCCTACGGCGC
>CAYMQZ010000003.1:21591-30183 GCA_964392705.1 uncultured Gemmatimonadota bacterium | reverse complement strand
CGACGCGATGAAGCGACGATGAGACGCCCCAGGCAGCCGACACCGCCTACGGCGCCGACACCGCCTACGCCGGCGACACCGCCGCCGCTGCTCACGCCGCTCCCTTCTTCGCGGCTTCGGCCAACTCGGGCCGGCCGCCGGCCAGCAGATAGAGCACGGCCATGCGTACGGCCACTCCGTTGGTGACCTGGGAGAGGATGACCGAGTGCGGGCCGTCGGCGACATCGGAGTCGATCTCGACCCCGCGATTCATGGGGCCGGGGTGCAGAATGGTCAGCTCGCGGGGCGCGCGCTCGAGCCGGGCGCGGCTGATGCCGAAGAAGCGGTTGTACTCGCGCAGGGAGGGCACGTAGCCCGCGTCCATCCGCTCGAGCTGGAGCCGGAGCACGTTCAGGGCGTCGGCCCACTCGATCGCCCCCTCGACCCGGGCGAACTCCTGCACTCCCAGCTCCTCGATCCCCTGCGGGATCAGCGTCTTGGGGCCGCACACGGCCACCTCGGCCCCACATTTCAGGAGGCCGAAGATGTTGGAGCGGGCCACGCGAGAGTGCAGGATGTCGCCCACGATCGCCACGCGGAGCCCCTCCAGCTCGCCGAACTTGTCGCGCAGGGTGAGCAGGTCGAGCAGCGCCTGCGTCGGGTGCTCGTGGGGGCCGTCGCCGGCGTTGATGACGTTCGAGGGGATGCGGTCTGCCAGGAAGCGTGCGGCCCCCGCCGAGGGATGGCGCATCACGACCATGTCGATGCGCATCGCCTCCAGGTTCCGGGCCGTGTCGACGAGCGTTTCCCCCTTCTGCACGCTGGAGCCGGTGGAGGAGATGTTGACCGTGTCGGCGCTCAGCCGCTTCTCCGCGAACTCGAAGGAGATGCGGGTCCGGGTCGAGGGCTCGAAGAAGAGGTTCACGATCGTCTGGCCGCGAAGCACCGGGACCTTCTTGATCTGCCGCTCGCTGATCTCCTTGAACGGCTCCGCCGTGTCGAGGATGCCCCGGATCTGTTCGCCCGTGAGCCCCTCGAGGCCCACGAGGTCCTTCCCCAGCCCGAGCCCGGGGGAATCCTCGGTCACGACGGTTGTGCCAGCGGAACGAGGGTCACGCTCAGCTCGCCGTCCATCTCCGGGACGCGAACACCGACCTCGTGCCGCTCGGGCACCTCCACCCGCCGGCCCACGTAGTCGGGTTGGATGGGCAGCTCTCGCCCCCCGCGATCCACGAGCACGCACAGCTCGACCCGGCGGGCGCGCCCGAAGTCGGTGAGCTGGTTCAGCGCGGCGCGGACCGTCCGGCCCGTGTACAGGACGTCGTCGACGAGCACCACGCGTCGGCCCTCGATCCGGTCGGGCAGCTCGGTCGTGCCGATCACGGGCCGCGGGCCGACCTGGCCGAAGTCGTCCCGATACAGGGTGATGTCCATCGTGCCCCGGCCCACGGGCCGTCGGCGGAGCCGCTCGAGCGTCGAGGCGAGCATCTCGGCGAGCTCGACGCCCCGACGGCGGATGCCCACGAGGACCAGGTCGTCATCGGGCCGCCCGGCTTCGTGGATCTCGCCGGCGAGGCGCTCCAGCGACGCGCGCACGTCGCCGGCGTCCATCACGGTCTCTCCGTCTGTCCCGGGGGGCACCTGGGGCGTCACACCTCTCGAAGAACGGGGTCGCCTCGGAGCCGCGGGCCCGACGGCGCGACGGGCGCGTCCGGTCGTCGCGGGCGGCGGGCGCCGCGGCCGCAGCGAGTATAACGACCGTGGCGGAGGTCGATCAACGGGAAGGCCGGGCCCGCGGCGGCGCCCGATGGCCCACCGCGGCGCCCGATGGCCTACCGCAGCGCCCGATGGCCCACCGCAGCGCCCGACGGCCCACCGCAGCGCCCGACGGCCCACCGCGGCCACCGACCGCCGAAAGCCGGCTCCCGGCGGCGCGCCGCGCCACGACGCTTTACACCCCCAGTCGCCCGCTCTACCTTCGGTCGCCATGAGCCGAGTGGCCGCGCTTGCCCGGATCCTCCCCCTCCTCGCGCTCCTCCTCGGGATCCCCCCCTTCACGTCGACGCGCTCCGCCGCCGGTCAGGAGCCCGCCACCGGCCAGGACGCGCCGGCCCCGGAGCTCGAGCTGGAGGCCCCCGCCGTGATCCTGGCGGGCGTCCCGTTCAACCTCGACGTGACGCTCCTGGCCCGCGCCGACGGGCGCTACCGGGTCGTGTCGGCGGAGGGGCGCGAGCTGGCCACCGGAGCGCTGGTCGCGCTCGAGGAGACGACGATCGCCGGCCTCGACGTGGAGAGCGCCGAGGCGCTCCCGCTCTCCCTCTCGGTCCGGGTTCTCGGCGCGGAGCCCCTGGAGCGCGTCCTGGAGCCGCGGATCTATCCGGGATGGGTCAGCCTGCTTCCGCCCCTCCTGGCGATCGCCCTGGCCCTGGTCTTCAAGGAGGTCGTCGTCTCGCTCACCCTGGGGGTGTGGCTCGGCGCGTGGTTCCTGGCCGGGCTGAACCCGCTCTCGGCGCTGTGGCGCACGATCGATCGCTTCATCGTGCCGGCCCTGGCCGATCCCGACCACGCGGCCATCGTCGTCTTCTCGCTCCTCCTGGGCGGCATGGTGGGGGTCATGAGCCGCTCCGGCGGCACGCGCGGGATCGTGAAGGCGGTCCAGCCGCTCGCGACCACGCCGCGTCGGGCGCAGCTCGCCACCTACCTGTCCGGGCTCGCCATCTTCTTCGATGACTACGCGAACACCCTGATCGTCGGGAACACCTTCCGGCCCATCACCGACCGGCTCAAGGTGTCGCGCGAGAAGCTGGCCTACATCGTCGACTCGACCGCCGCCCCGATCGCGGCCATCGTCTTCGTCTCCACCTGGGTGGGCTTCGAGATCTCGCTCATCGGCGACGGCCTCCGGATCGCCGCCGAGCAGGCGGGAACGCCCCCCGAGGTGGCGGCCGAGCTCCGGGGGGCGAACCCGTTCGTCGTGTTCATCCACTCGATTCCGTACCTTTTCTACCCCATCCTCGCCATCCTCATGGTGGGGCTCATCATCTGGACGCAGCGCGACTTCGGCCCCATGTGGCGCGCCGAGAGCCGGGCCAGCCGCGGCGAGGGGCTGTTCCGCGAGGGTGCGATGCTGATGATGGACACCACCTCGGAGGAGATGGAGCCTCCCGAGGGGGCGCCGCTCCGCTGGTACAACGCCGCCCTCCCCGTCCTCACCGTGATCGCCGTGGTGCTGCTCGGCCTCTACTTCGACGGCCGGGCCGCCGCCGGCGACGGGAGCCTGTGGGACATCTTCGGGGCGGCCAACCCGTTCCACGCCCTCCTGTGGGGCTCCCTGGCCGGCTGCATCGCCGCGATCCTCCTGGCCGTGGGCCAGCGGATCCTGGCGCTCCGGGAGGCGATCGAGGGGTGGCTCGGCGGGATGAAGGCCCTGGTCCTGGGCGCCGTGATCCTGGTCCTGGCCTGGTCGCTGAGCGAGGTGACGCAGGTGCTGGGGACGGCCCCCTACCTGGCTCAGGTGTTGGGTGAGGCGCTCTCACCCAACCTGGTGCCCGTACTGGTTTTCCTTACCGCAGCCGCGGTCTCCTTCGCCACCGGCACCTCCTGGGGCACGATGGGCATCCTGATCCCGCTGGTGATCCCCCTGATCGTCGCCATGGGGGGCGCCGTGGGCTTCCAGGGAGGCGGGGAGTACACGCTGCTGCTGGGGACGATCAGCTCCGTCCTGGCGGGGGCGATCTTCGGCGACCACTGCTCCCCGATCTCCGACACCACGGTCTTGAGCTCGCTGGCCTCCGGCTGCGATCACATCGACCACGTGCGCACCCAGCTTCCCTACGCGCTGGCGGTGGGGATCGTCGGGATGGCGGCCGGCGACATCCCCACGGCCTACGGGATGCACCCGGCCATCTCCTACCTGGCGGGCGCGGCGATCCTCTTCCTCTTCCTCCGCTACCTGGGGAAGCACGACTACGACTCGCCGCAGTGGGGGGGGGAGGCCCCGCGGACGGCCGAGGCCCCGTAGGGAGCCGCGAACCGCATCCGCGGAGCCGACGCCACGCCACGCTCCCCGCCGGGCCAGCGTCATGGCCCGTACCTACGACAGCTTCCGGCTCGTATGCCGGAGTCGCCTCGACACCATCCGGGGCGCTCGCCTCGCCCGCCCACACCGACCTGTCGGCCCCGATTACGTGGGTCCCATCTCGCAACAGCCGTGCTTGTCGCAGGTCGACCAGCCATTGGGATCGTCGTGCCGGTACAGCCAGCCCGCCCGAGGCATGTTGTAGCCCTTGAACCACGGTGCCGGAGATCCGACAGCCGGGTCGACGTGGTCCCAATACCGCATGGGCAGCGCCGTCGGGGCCGACCCGTCGCCGGGAATGACCACGACCCGGTAATACACGGTGTCTCCCTCGATCCGGCCCGACCAGGCGCCATGGTAATCGGAAGGGTAGTCGGGGATGCCGTCGCGCAGTCGGGTGGGCCCGTAGCGCAAGTCCGGCGGAAGACGCCGGGCGCTGTCGGAAACCGCCGATGCCGGTAGCGTGTCCGCGCTCACCGGCTCGTCGACGACGTCGACCCACAGGTAGTTCCAGCCAGGCCGGAGGCCGAGCTTCGGGTACCCTCGACTCGCGCTGTCCACATAGACCTTCGCGACGACGCGTCCCTGACCGGGCCTCGCCCACGCCCGCGGCTTGTTGCGATGCGCGTTCTCCTCCGGGTAGATGGCCGCCAGGGGACCGCCACCGGTGGCGTAGGAGAGGCCCGCCGTATCGGTCGCACTCAGGCTCAGCAGCTGCGCGTCTCCGGCTCCGTGGAGCGTCTCCAGATACTCCAGTCCCTCAGCGTACCTCAAAACCTCGTTGCTCTGAGCAATTGGATCCAATGGCCTAGGTGGAGTGGGCGTCTCCCCCCCGACGAACCCGGTCCCGTCCCCGGCGACCGCCACTCCGGCCAGGGTTGCCACGACCGCCATACCGCCGACTACCGCGACCACGCCAGCCTTCCTCAGCGGGGGCGCGTCGGCCAGCATGCCCTTCGAGACGAGAACGACGTATCCCGCCACCCCCGCGACGACGCCGATGACGATCAGCCAGACGATCCCCTCCAGAAGGATGTAGCGGACGAACAAACTCCTCCAGACGAGCAGGAGAGCCGCCAACAACAGGACGCCGATGAGCCCAACTTCCCAGGCTACGGACCGTCCGTTGCCGTCGCGGGGATCTGTGGTCATGCCTTCCATGATCCCTCCTCGTAGTGAAGCCGACGGTGTGGTTCTCGAATCACATCCCGTTCTATCACCTCTCGCCCTCGCCGAGGGCGCTCATCTTGTCGCGGATCTCGCGCAGCTCCGCTACGGCCGCATCACGCCACAATGCGGCGACGGCGGCGCCGTGGCGTCGAGCCCTCGCCGTGTCGCCTTCGGCGGCGGACAGCTCGGCCCTCAGGATCATCGCCCGGACGAGTCCCCCCGCCTGCGTCGGCTGCTCCAGCACGGAGGGGAAGAGGTTCGCGAGAGCGTCCAGGCCCTCGTCCAGGTGACGGGCCGCATGCGCCGAATCGCCCGCCTCCGCCAGGATCCGGGCCTCCTGGAACAGCCGGTCGAACGCCACGCTACCCGGGAGCTCGCCCGAGCGAAGGCTGTCCAGGCGGGCCATCGTCGCGAACACGCTGTCGCGATGCCCGACGAGCAGGTAGTGCTGCATGGCGAGGTGGCTGGCTCCCACCCAGCAGCGCCGGTTCTCCGGATCGCGACGCAGGACCTCGAGCACGTTCCCGAGAGGCTGCCACAGGGCGGTGCAGGCTGCGTCGTCGAGCCGCTGAGGTGGAAGCGCCCGCTGCAGGACCGCCTCCAGACGACCGGCGTGGGCCCCGACGCTCTCCGCGGGCGCGCCGACGGCGGCGTATCCGAGAAAGGCCTGCCGCGCCTCGAGGAGGTTCAGGGGTAGACCCGACAGCCGTGGGTCCGGCGAAGCCTTCAGGAGGGACGCCGCGAGTCGGGCGAGTTGGGAAGCCTGGTGCGGCCGTCCGATCAGTGCGGCCAGCGAGCTGAGGGGCTCCGCCTGCCGGGGCGTGGGCGCGACCCACCGGCGCAGAATCGCCTTGGAACCGTCCCTCGCCTCTCCGAAGCGGCCCAGCTTGAGGAGTATCCGCACCTCCACTACCAGTGCGTCGAGGCTGTCCCGCCCGGTGACCGCCAGCGACGCCGCCCGGCGAGCGGCGTCGAGCGCGGAGAGCTCGGCCGAGGAAGACGCCAGCGATCCGACGGCTTCCAGCGCCCTGGCGAGAGCCAGCTGGGCCACCGCGCGGTCGTCATACTCGGCCGCCCAGCGACGCACGACCTCCAGGAGACGCTCGCGGTTGCGGAGGACGGCCAGGTTCTCGGTCCCATCGGTCGTGTGGGGTTCGCCCCTCTCCACCTCTTCGCGCGGCCATGGCGTGAACGCCAGCGTGTCGGCATCGAGCGCCACGTTGGCGACGTATTGGCCCGTGTCCCCCAACGGACGTCCCGGCCGCCATTTGTTGGTTCGAGCGTAGAGGATCCCGGCCAGGCGGTCGGTGACGTCCCGCCCGAAGGCGAAGTTGAGGGCCGGCCGCAGCTCGAAGGCGCGCATGTAGGAGTCCACGGCCGCCTGATAGCTGCTGCGGAAGCTCCACCCGGACGGGCTGGCCGTATCCGCGACGAGCGCGTCATCCCGGGCGTGGCACTGCCCCCGACCGAACCACGCCACGTGGTCGAGCGAGTCCCGGGCGATGAGCGAGTCGTACGATGCGCAGGCCTGGCGGTTGCGCTTCTCCCCCAGCGCGACCAGGGCACGAGCCAGAGACGCCTCCCGTCGTCCGCGAAGCAGGGCGCGCCGCGCGTCCCCCTTTCTCGCGGCACCCAGCCAGGCATCCGGACCGTCATCGTCGGCGGTCCAGGCCTGGATCTGCGCCCACCAGTAATTGGCCCTCGGGAACTCGGGATCCAGCTCGATCGCCCGACGGAACGACGACTCGGCGGCGGCGAGCTCCCAGGCAGCGCGCTCCCGGTAGCCCGCGACGAAAGCCCTCGCGGCGTCGAGGCTCCTGGATCCCGCCGGGAGAGCGCCCGTCGGAAGCTCCATCAGCCGCTCCACGAGCCCAAGGGCGTCCTCCGGGACAGCCTCGGCCGCCGAGAGAGAGATCGTCACGGACGTGGCGGCGATCCTCCGCTCCTCCTCCACGTCCCAACGTTCCGCCAGGACCTCCGCGGAATCCCCGCGCTCCTCGGCGCGGAGCAGAATCGCCTCACCCGCGCGTAGCTCCCGCGCGGTACCGGCCCAGTCGTCGAGCCGGTTTCCGTTCGACGACGCCGGAAGAGCCTCCAACCTCCTGTCGTACACCCGCGCGTAGTTCGGCACCTGCTCGAGCCCCGCGACGAATTCCCGCTCGAACGTCCCGAGCGCGTCGGCCTCCCCGCCCTGGCCCAGGAAGGAGAGGACCGCGGCGATGCCGGGATCCACCCTTTCCTCCAGGATGGACAGCCTCGGCAGCAGGAACGCGAGGGCGGCCCCGACCACCAGGGCGCCGGTGACGAAGAGCCAGCGCCTGATCTCGACCCTACGCTCGGTCGTGGCGAGCTCGCCCAACGAATCGGCCAGCTCCTCCACGGACTCGAATCGCTGAGCGGGCTCCGGGGCGAGCGCCTTCCGGACGACGTCGTCGATGGCGATCGACAGTTCCGGGCGAGCCTCGCGGACCGAGGGCGGCCGGTGCTGGATCTTCGCGGCCATCAGCGCGCGGTACGTCGGGCCGGCGAACGGCGGCTCCCCGGTCAGCATCTCGTAGAGCAGGCAGCCGACGGAGTAGACGTCGCTCCGCGCGTCCAGATCCGAATCCCCAGCCGCCTGTTCGGGACTCATGTACTGGGGCGTTCCCACGGCGATGCCCGTCGACGTCAGCGTTTCGGCTCCGGCCTTCGTCAGGGCGCGCGCGACGCCGAAGTCCGCGACCTGGGCCTCGCCACCCGCCAGGAGCACGTTGTCCGGCTTGATGTCGCGGTGGATGACGCCGTGCTGGTGGGCGTAGGCGAGGGCCGACGTGACGTGGCGAGTGATCCGGATCGCTTCGTCCACGGACAGGCGGCCGTCGCGGTCCAGCCGCTCGCGAAGCGACTCGCCCTCCACGTACTGCATGACGTAGTAGAGGAACCCCTCTGCCTCCCCCTTGTCGAAGAGGGGCACGATGTGTGGGTGATTCAGGTGGGCCGCGATGTCGATCTCGCGGAGAAACCGGTCCGCTCCGAGGCTGGCGGCAATGTCGCTTCGGAGGACCTTGACGGCTACCTGCCGATCGAGCTTGTGGTCGTCGGCCAGATAGACGGACCCCATGCCGCCACGACCAATCTCCCGCCGAATGGTGTAGCGGCCGGCGAGCGCGCCCGTGAGTCGAGACTCGACGCCCATGGGGAACGCTCCGGGCAGAGGACGTGAATGGTGTTGAGAGTATAGATGAGTTTGAGTGTTAGGCCAACCGACCGCCTTGGACTCTCGCTTGCCTCGGCTCCCATCCGGAGCGGGGCTCGACCGCGCCGGACTCAGCGCCTCGCCCGGAAGAAGTCGCGCAGCAGCTCGCCCGCCTCCGCGGCCAGGACCC
>CAYMQZ010000003.1:17964-21491 GCA_964392705.1 uncultured Gemmatimonadota bacterium | reverse complement strand
CGCCTCGCCCGGAAGAAGTCGCGCAGCAGCTCGCCCGCCTCCGCGGCCAGGACCCCCTCCACGACGTCGACCCGGTGGTTGAGCCGGGGATCCCGGACCAGGTTCTCCAGCGAGCCGCACATGCCCGCCTTGGGGTCGCGCGCGCCGAACACCAGCCGCGGCAGGCGCGCGAGCACGATGGCGCCGGCGCACATCGTGCACGGCTCGAGGGTCACGTAGAGGGTGTGCTCCGTGAGTCGCCAATCCCCCGCCAGCTCGCCGCCGCGGCGCAGGACCCGGATCTCGGCGTGCGCCGTCGGGTCGGCCAGCTCGCGGGTGCGGTTGTGGTCCTCGGCCACGAGGCCCTCCGGGCCCACCAGCACGGCCCCCACCGGCACCTCGCCCCCGCGCCCCGCGACCCGGGCCAGCTCCAGGGCCCTGCGCATCCACGCCTCGTCGGCCGGCGCGCCCTCGGGATCGGCCGGCGGACCGTGGGACCCGCTCCCGGGGCCGGCCTCGCCCGGCGCCGCCTCGTCGGCCGTCCGGCCGCTCAACGCTTCGTCGCCGCCTTCGCGTCCAGCCACCCCAGCGCCCGGTCGATGCGGTCCAGCGTCCGGTCTCGGCCCATGAGCTCCAGCACCTGGAAGATCCCCGGGCTCACCGCCACGCCCATCAGCGCCACGCGGAGCGGGTGGATGAGCTTCCCGGCGCCCACCTCCCGGCGCTCGGCCCGCTCGCGCAGCCCCTCCTCGAGCGTCATCGCATCCCAGGCCGGGATCTCCGCAAACAGCTCGCGCAGCTCCCGGAGGGCCCACGCCGCCCGCTCGGGATCCTTCCAGAAGCGCCGGACCGCCTCCTCCTCGTACTCCACGGTCTCGGCGAAGAAGGGCGCCGCCTGGTCGGCCAGCTCGTGCAGCGTCCGGCCGCGCTCCCGCACGATCTCCAGCACGGCCAGGAACCTCTCCCGGTCGGTCGAGGGCGCGCCCCCGGGCAGCCCGTCCCGGTCGGCCAGCGCGCGCTCCACCGGACCGGCCAGCGCCTCCAGGTCGGCGCGCCGCATGTGCTCCCCGTTCAGCCACAGGAGCTTCTCCGGATCGAAGACCGCGCTCTTCTTGAGGATCCGGTCGATCGAGAACGCCTCCACCAGCTCGTCCGGCCCCATGACCTCCCGATCGTCCCCCGGAGACCAGCCCAGGAGGGCCAGGAAGTTCAGCATCGCCTCGGGGAGGATGCCCCGCTCCCGGTAGGCCTCGACGGCGAGCGCCCCGTGTCGCTTGGACAGGCGCTTCCCGTCCGTCCCCAGGATCATCGGGAGGTGGCCGAACGCCGGCGGCATCGCCCCCAGGGCACGGTAGATCATCATCTGCTTGGGCGTGTTCGACAGGTGGTCGTCGCCCCGGAGCACGTGGGTGATCTCCATCGCGAGGTCGTCGGACACGACCGCCAGGTTGTACACCGGCGTCCCGTCGGAGCGGAGGATGATGAAGTCGTCGATGTGATCGTGATCGAACGAGGTCTCGCCGTGGACGAGGTCCTCCCACGTCGTGGCGCCGGGGAGGACGGCGAACCGGAGGGCGAACGGCTCCCCGGCCTCGGCTCGCCGCTCGGCCTCGGCGAGGTCCAGGTCCCGGCAGCGGCCGTCGTACCCGAAGCCCTCGCCTCGCGCCCGCGCCGCCTCGCGCCGGGCCTCGAGCTCCTCGGGCGTGCAGAAGCAGCGGTAGGCCGCCCCGGCCTCCAGCAGCCGCCGCGCGTCCCGCCGGTGCCGCTCCAGACCGTCGGCCTGGTGGTAGGGGCCCTCGTCGGGCTCCAGGCCCAGCCACGCCATGCCGTCCAGGATGGCCCGGGTCATCTCTTCGCTCGAGCGCTCCCGGTCGGTGTCCTCGATCCGCAGGATGAAGACGCCCCCCCGCTTCCTCGCCAGGAGGTGGTTGCACAATGCCGTTCGCGCTCCGCCCACGTGCAGGTAGCCGGTGGGACTCGGCGCGAAGCGGAGGCGCGAGGTCGAGGTGCCGCCGGGGTCGAACATCGTGTCGCCAAGGTACCGGCGCCGTGGTGACCGGGTCCACCCCGCTCCGTCGCGGATGGGCGGACGTCGGAGGTGGGGACGGCGCTCGCCGCGCTTCGGCAACGTGCCCCCGGCCCCGCGCGGCGCTCCCGTTTCCCAAGCGGGGCCGACGCGGCTACCATGCAGCCGGCGAGGCCCGCCGGCGAACCCGTTCGAGGAGCGAGGATGAGCGAGCGATCCGAAGCCTACGTGCTTCCCGGCCTACGGAGCCCCTTCTGCAAGATCGACCGCGAGCTCGCCGGCTACGACGCCGTCGAGCTCTCGGTCCCCGTGGTCCAGCAGACGGTGGCGGGCGAGCGGGGTCTGGGGCCGGAGCGGGCCGGCGAGGTCGACCTGGCCCTGTGGGGCTCCGTGATCCCCGACCTGTCGGTGAGCAACTGGGCCCGCGAGGTGTGGCTCGACGCCGGCCTGGACGCGCACGTCCCCGCCCAGACCGTGATCCAGGCGTGCGGGACGAGCATGGCCGCAGCGACGCACGCGGCCGGTCAGGTCCGGGCCGGCCGGATCCAGCTCGCGCTGTGCGGGGGCGTGGAATCGATGTCGTCGACGCAGATGGGGCTCTCCCGGGGGCTCAGCCGCACGATCCGCCGCGCCGGGAGCGCCGGAGGCCCCAAGCGGCTCCTGAAGACGCTGGGCGAGATCCGGCCCACGGACCTCAAGATCTCGATTCCGGGGATCACCGAGCGCACGACGGGCAAGTCCATGGGCGAGCACTGCGAGGAGATGGCCAAGGAGTGGGGGATCCCGCGGGAGAAGCAGGATCGTCTGGCCCTGGCGAGCCACAAGCGGGCCGTGGCGGGCCGGGAGGAGCTGTTCCGCCGCCTTCTCGTCTCGCCCGGCACCTACCCGGTCGACCACGACGCCGTCCCGCGCCCCGACACGTCGCTCGAGAAGCTGGCCGGACTTTCCCCCTCCTTCGACCCGGAGGCGGGCACGCTGACGGCCGGTAACTCCTCGCCGCTCACCGACGGGGCGGCCGCCTGCTGGGTCGCGAGCGAGAAGGGGCTCGCCCGGCTGCCCGAGGATCTGCCGAGAGCCCGGCTCGCGGACTGGGAGCAGGCGGCGATCGACCCGCGCCGCGAGGGGCTCCTCATGGCGCCCGCCCTGGCGATCCCCCGCCTGCTCGAGCGGCGGGGTCTCGGCTACGACGAGGTCGAGCTGTGGGAGATCCACGAGGCGTTCGCGGCGCAGGTCCTCTGCACGATCCGGGCGCTGGAGAGCCCGGAGTGGCGAAGGGAGAAGGCGGGGGTCGAGGGCGATCCCGGTCCCTTCCCGACCGACCGCATGAACCCGAACGGCGGGAGCATCGCCCTGGGCCATCCGTTCGCCGCCACCGGCGCCCGGATCCTCTCGCAGGCCGTCCTCGAGCTCGCGGAGCGCCCCGCCGGGACGCGCGCCGTGGTGAGCATCTGCGCCGCGGGCGGGCTGGGGCACGTGGCCCTGCTCGAGGCCGTCTGATCAGCTGGCCGCCGGCACCACGCCG
>CAYMQZ010000003.1:0-17864 GCA_964392705.1 uncultured Gemmatimonadota bacterium | reverse complement strand
CACCACGCCGCCGCCGGCACCGGGTCGCCCGCCGGCATGGGATCGGCCGCCGCTCCCGGCGCGAGCCGCCACGCCCGGCGGTTCAGCCGCTCCGTCCGACCGCCTCCGCCAGGACCCCGCGCACCCGGCCCCGGTACGCCACCAGGTAGACCGCGGTCGCGATGAAGTAGGCGAACGTCACCTCGACCCGGATCTCGGGGATCACGAGCTGGGCCGCGAAGAGGGCGAAGAGCAGGGCCGATTCCGTCAGGTTCAGCCTGCGGTTGAGCAGGACGGCCGCCGCGAGCAAGGACTGCGCCGCGGTCAGCGCCACCTCGTGGTCCTGGAACGTCGTGAGGATCAGCGCCCCGGGGCGGCCCAGGCTGATGCTGTAGACCACGGGGATGGTGCCCACCAGCAGGAGCCACTGGTTGACCTTGGAGGAGACGAGCGCCTGGAGCGCGCTCGCCCCGTCCCCGCGCAGCGCCCAGAAGGAGACGATGACCATCTCCGGGGCCTCGGAGGCCACGGGCGCGACCCACTGCACGAGCAGGTACTCGCTCACTCCCAGGGCCTGGCCGGAATCGATCAGGCTCTCGGCGAACGGCTCCGCGGCGGCCACGATCCCGGCGCCCGCGTACAGGAACAGGCCGACCACGACGGTCCGTCGCCACCCCTTGGGGAGCCGGTCCAGCAACCTGGCCGGTCCGAACAGCTCCGGCTCGCCGACCATCCCGCGCCCCACCCGCCACAGGTAGAGTCCGAACAGCCCCACGAGGACGGCGGTGTCCGCCAGCGAGAGCGTCCCCTTGAGGGGCAGCGCGAAGGCGTAGACCGAGGCCAGACCCAGCGCCACGATCCCGGGGGATTCGTCGGGTCTCAGCGACACGGAGCGGTTCCCGAAGCGGGCCGCCACGAGAACCACGACCAGGGGCCAACCCACTCCGACCAGCAGGCGGTTGGCGCCCGTCATGTTGGCCATGACGTAGTCCCCGTACTCGGGATTCTCGGCCGCGACCCAGGCGAAGTAGAGGTCCACGGCGTACTCGGGGAGCACCGCCACCAGGGCGAGGATCGCCAGGGCCAGCCCCCGGGCGATGTCGAGCTGGGCCAGGTCCGTGGCCCAGCTCAGCAGGAACGCGCCGGCGACGATGGCCAGGCCGAACAGGGCGGCCTCGAGGCCGGTCGGGAGCTCGGCCCCCGAAAGTCGGACGTAGGCAGCGGGCCAGATCGCGACGATGCAGGTCCCGAGAAGCAGGCCGCTTCCCCGGCCCGACCGGCTCACGGGGCGGTCGCCGCGGTCCCGCTTCCCGCCGTTCGGGTCGCCTCGCTTTCCGCCGCTCGCGCCACCCCGCTCCCCGCGCTTCGCATCGCCCGGCCCCCGGCGGCCTCCGCCGTCCCGACCTCCGCGGGATGCGCCACCCACCAGGCGTGCAGCACCAGGGCCGCGAACACGGCGGCGCCCGCGGCCACGTGCGCGGTCCGAAGTCCGGCCGGCAGGAAGAGCAGCACCATGGCCGCCGCGATCCCCAGCTGGACCAGGGCGGCCAGCGCTCCCGCCCACGCCCAGCCCCGGGCGGCGCGATCACGGGGCCGCCAGCGGCGCGTGAGCGCCGGGAGAGCCAGCGCCCAGCCCACGAGGGCGTACGCCAGGAGCCGGTGGGCCCAGTGCACGTGCACCCGCCAGTTGTCGACGCGCGGGAGCCACGACCCGTTGCACAGGGGGAAGCCCTGACAGGCGGGCGCCGCGTTCAGGTTGGCGACCAGGGCGCCGGCCAGCACCACGGCCAGGGCCAGGACCGCGCCGGCGGCGGCCAGCCGCGCGGCCCCGTCGCCCACCCGGCGCCCGGCGCGCTCCGGCTTCCACCCTCTGGCCGCCGCCACGATGAGCGCCCCGAGCAGCGCCATCCCCGTGCCCAGATGGAGGATCACGGTGGCGGGGGGAAGCTCCCAGCGGACCGTCACCGCCCCCAGGAGGACCTGAACGACGAGCAGGGCCACCGCCACGTAGCCGACCCTCCGATGGCCCCGCCACGCGGGATCGGACCGGGCGCGCAGGGCCGCCCAGGCCGCCAGGGACACCACGAGGAGCCCGACCCCCGCCGCGGCGAGCCGATGCCCGTACTCGATCAGGGTGGGAAGGTCCATCGGCGGGATCAGCTCGCCGTTGCAGAGCGGCCAGTCGTCGCCGCAGCCCATGCCGCTCCCGGTGATCCGGACGATCCCGCCCAGCACCACGAGCAGGTAGGTCGCGATCGCCCCGGCGGCGGCGAGCCGCCGCCACCCGGCGGAGGCCGCCGCGCTCACCTCCCGGCCCTCTCCCATCACGTCCCCCTTCCCGCGCTCTCGCACCGATCCCTCCTCGGGCCGCTGGTGAGAACCGTCCGGCGACCGCCGGACGCCGCCCCGGACCCGTCGCCCACGTTTGCGCGCGGCTCGGCCGGCGTGCGAACTTAGCCGCTCGACTGGCGGGAGGGAAACGGCACCGGGGACGAGGCGAAGACGGACGATGACCGAGGCCCGATCGGCGGAGCGGGAGGCACCGGGCGGGAAGCCGGCGGGGTCGCCCGGCGCCGACCCCGTGAAGGGGCCGGGGCCCCGGAGCCGCCGCTTCTCGCTCTTCGCCCTCCGGCGGCTCGCGCCCCGGCTGCGGCCGCACCGTCGGGCGCTGGCCGGGGCGGGCGTCGCGCTCCTCCTGAGCACGGCCATCGGCCTCATCTTCCCGCTCGTCGTCCGCTACCTGATGGACGCCGCCTTCCTCGAGGCCAGTCTCGAGAGCCTCGACGAGATCGCCCTCGGCCTGGTGGGCCTCTTTCTCCTCCAGGCCTTCTTCAACTTCGCGGAGGCCTACCTGCTGGGGGCCACCGGGGAGCGGGTGATCGCCCGGCTGCGGACGGACCTCTACGGGCACCTGATCCGCCTCTCGCCCGGCTTCTTCGACGACCGCTCCTCGGGAGAGCTGACGAGCCGTCTGGCCTCCGACTGCGGCACCCTGCAGAGCGTGCTCGGGCACCAGGTGGCCGAGCTCCTGCGGCAGGCGCTCTACCTGGTGGGCGGGCTCACCCTCCTCACGCTGCTTCATTTCCGGCTCATGCTCACCGTGCTCACGGTGGCGCCGCTGGTCGTGCTGGTCGGATTCACCTTCGGACGCTATCTGCGGCGGAGGAGCACGGCGGTGCAGGATCGCCTGGCCGAGGCCCACGCGGTGGCCGACGAGGCGATCTCGCAGGTCGAGGTGGTGCAGAGCTTCGTGCGCGAGGATCTGGAGGAGCGGCGCTACACGGCCCGGATCGGCGACGCGCTGGACGAGGCCCTGCGGCGGGCGATGGCCCGCGGGGTCTTCTTCGGGATCCTCTCCTTCGTCGCCTTCGGCGGCATCGTGGTCGTGCTGTGGCAGGGGGGTCGCCTGGTCGTGACGGCCGACATCACCGCCGGCGAGCTGGTCTCCTTCCTCCTCTACGCGGTCACCGTGGCGGCGGCGATCACCACGCTGGCCTCGCTGTGGAGCAGCTACCAGGAGGCCCAGGGGGCCGCCCTGCGGGTGTTCGGCCTGCTCGACGCGCGGTCCGACATCCGCGACCCGGAGGCGCCACGCTCGCTCCCCCGCCAGGGACCGGTCGGCGAGATCCGGTTCGAGGAAGTGTGGTTCCGGTACGGCCCCGAGGAGCCGTGGGCCCTCCGGGAGGTGGACCTCTCGATTCGGCCCGGCGAGGTGGTGGCGCTGGTGGGGCCGAGCGGGGCCGGCAAGACGACGCTCGCCTCCCTCGTCCCGAGGTTCCGCGACCCCACGCGGGGACGGGTCCGCATGGCCGGGATCGACGTGCGGGACGCGCTCCTGGCGGAGCTCCGCGGCCGGATCGGGCTCGTCCCGCAGGATCACTTCCTGTTCGCGGGCACGATCGCCGAGAACATCGCCTACGGGCGACCCGAGGCGACGGAGGCGGAGATCCGGGACGCCGCCCGCGCGGCGCACGCCGAGGAGTTCGTCGAGCGCCTGCCGGCGGGCTACGAGACGACGGTGGGCGAGCGGGGGGTGCGGCTCTCGGGGGGACAGCGGCAGCGGATCGCGCTGGCGCGGGTGATCCTGAAGGCGCCGGAGATCCTGATCCTGGACGAGGCGACGAGCAGCCTGGACGCGGAGAGCGAGCGCCTGGTGGAGAAGGCGCTCGAGACGGTGATGCACGGCCGGACCACGCTCATCATCGCCCACCGGCTCCGGACCGTGCTTCGCGCGGACCGCCTCCTGGTGCTGGAGCGGGGCCGCGTGGTCGAGGAGGGGACGCACGCCCGGCTGCTCGAGGCGGACGGCCTCTACGCGCGCCTCTACCGCGACCAGCTCCTCGGGCTGCGAAACGCCGGGCGGGAAGCGCGGAGCCCGGTCCCCACGACGGGCGACGGGGGCGGCGGGGGCGATCTCCTCGCCGGCCTCTGACCCCCGCGTGCGTCCCCGTCTCCCGACCCGTCCGCTCGCCGCCGCGCTGATCGTCGCGGCGGGGACGGCTTCGGGCGCCGCGGGAGCCCGCGCGCAGGAGCAGGAGGGCGCCCCGCGGGACACCGTCGAGGCCGAGGCCCGCCAGGACACCCTCGAGGTCCCGCCCCCGACGGCGGTTCATCCGCTCGAGGCGCTGAGGGTCACCGTGACGCGCGTCGAGACGAACCTGCTCCGCGTTCCCTTCGCGGTCGCGGCCCTCGACGCGGAGGCGTTCCAGGCCGGCGAGCGGGGGGTGAGCCTCGAGGAATCCCTGCGGGCCGTCCCGGGCGTAACCGTCCACGACCGGCGGAACTTCGCCCTCGGAGACCGCCTCTCGGTGCGGGGCTCGGGCGCGCGCGCCCAGTTCGGGGTTCGCGGCGTCCGCGTGCTCCTGGACGGCATCCCGCTCACCATGCCGGACGGCCAGACCCCCCTCACCGCCCTGGATCCGGCCTCGCTCGGACGCGGGGAGATCGTGCGCGGTCCCGCCGCCGCCCTTTACGGAAACGCGGCGGGCGGCGTGCTGGCCTTCTACACCCGCGAGCCGGAGGCGGGGACGGCGGGCGGGGGACCGCGCCTGCTGCTGGGGAGCCATGGCCTGATCGAGGCGCGCGCCGCGGCCGGAGGACGCCGGGGCGAGCTGGGATGGAGGCTGTCGGGGAGCCGCCTCGAGACCGACGGGTTTCGCGATCACGCCCGGGCCCGCGTGTGGCGGACGAACGCCCTCCTGCGGGCCCGACCGGCGCCGGGCGCCCGGCTGTCCGGCGTCTTCCACCTCTACCACGCGCCGTTCGCCGAGAACCCCGGCTCCCTGTCGCTCGAGGACGCGACGGAGCGACCCCGGACCGCCCGCTCGTTCCTCGTGGCCCAGGGCGCGGGCGAGACCGCGACGCAGGCCCAGGGCGGCATCGCCGCCGAGGCCCGCGTGGGCTCGGGCCTGCGGGTGGGAGGCGCGGCCTGGGGCGCCGGTCGGAGCCTGTGGAACCCGATCCCGGACCGGATCATCGACCTCGACCGGCTCGCCGGAGGGGTGCGCGTCGAGCTGGCCGGCGGCTCCCCGTCCGGGGCCGTGGGGCTCGGGTGGACGACGGGGATCGAGGTGGAACGTCAGCGCGACCTGCGCCGCGAGTCCGAGAACCTGGGCGTCCCGTCGGAGGGCGGGGGCGGGGAGAGTTCGGAGGGCGACCGCGCCCGCGAGGGGGACCCGCTTCTGGACCAGCGAGAGACGGTGCTGGGGATCGGCCCGTTCGCGCAGCTCCGGCTGGCGCCGAGCGACCGCCTGGAGCTCACCGTGGCCGCCCGCTGGGACGGCCACCGCTTCGGGGCCGACGACCGGCTCCTGACCGACGGCGACGACAGCGGGACCCGCACGATGTCGCGCCTCAGCCCGGCCGTCGGCGTCGCCTTCCTGGCCACGCCCGGCGTGTCGTTGTTCGCGAACCTCGCCACCGCCTTCCAGACGCCCACGACCAGCGAGCTCTCCAACCGTCCGGACGGCGAGGGCGGCTTCGACCCCGGGCTGGGACCCGAGCGGACGCTCGGCCTGGAGGTCGGCGCCCGGGGCGCGCTGGTCCGAGACCGGCGCGACACCGGCGATGCCGAGCGGCAGGGGCCGCGACTCCAGTTCGACGTGGCGGTCTGGCGGGCCCGGGTCTCGGACGCGCTCGTGCCGTTCGAGGGCCCCTCGGAGGAGACCTTCTTCCGGAACGCCGGCGAGAGCGATCGCACGGGGGTGGAGGTGGGGGTCGGGTGGCGCCCTGCGTCGCCGCTCGAGCTGCGCCTGGCCTACGCCTGGCAGCGGTTCCGCTTCGACGAGTTCGTGACCGAGGAGGGCGACTTCTCCGGTCGCGCCGAGCCGGGCGTGCCGGAGCACGATCTCTTCCTCTCGGCGGTGGGGCGCGGTCCCGGTCCCCTGAGGTCGGAGATCGACCTCCGCTGGACCGACGCCTTCCCGGTGGACGACGCCAACACGGCCCGGAACCCTTCGTATCGGGTGGTGGACCTTCGATTCTCGCGGGACGGCGCGACCGGGCGGATCCGGCCGTTCCTGGGGGTGAACAACCTGCTAGGGGAGCGCTACAACGGCTCCGTGGTCCCCAACGCGTTCGGGGGCCGCTACTACGAGCCCGCCCCCGGCTTCGAGGTGTACGGCGGGATCAGCCTCGCTCTGGGAGGTCCAGCGAGAGGCCGGTGAGCCGCTCGATGTCGGCGGCCAGCCACTCGACGCTTTGCGCCCCCAGATACTGGCGCCGGATGACGCCGGAGGTGTCGATGAGGATCGTGAACGGGTATCCGGCGGCGTCGAAGTGGGCCAGGCCCGTCTGGGGGTCCGAGAGCCAGATCGGGTAGTTGACGCCGAACTCCTCGATGAAATCGCGGATCTCGCTGCGACGGGAGGCCACGGCGACGCCGATCACGGTCCCGTGGCCCTCCAGCGCCTCCTGCAGCAGCACCAGCTCGGGGATCTCGCGACGGCAGGGAGGGCACCAGGTGCCCCAGAAGTTCAACACGACGAGCTCGCCCGCGTAGTCGGCCAGCGAGGCCCTTCCCCCGTCCAGCGGCTGGAACTCGACGTCCGAGGCCGGGATCTCGAGCCACGGATCCGCCTCCACCACCGGGGCCAGCCGCCCCCCGTCCGCCGGGACCAGGACGAGAGCCAGCGAGACGCTGGCGACCAACACGACCAACCCGACCACGGCCCACCACTTCGCGTTCACGGGCTCCCGTTACCCGCCGGGCCCGGCCGTGTTGCAGGGAAGCGTGGGTTGACGCTCCGGCCCGCGCGAGAGAACTTGCCCGTGAACATGCGCCCGAACGCGGGTTCGGGCCCCGAAGGCTCCGGTGTGCGGGAGCGGAAACGGGTGCAACCTCGCCAGGTCGGTGCCTCGCGGCTGCGGGAGCTGGAAACGAGCCCGGTGCCGCCGAGGGCCCTGCTGATCAGCCTGCTGGCTCTCGCCGTCGCGGCCGCGGGCAACTGGTTCTGGCCCGAGCGTCTGCCGGACTACTTCGCCCTCTTCTGGCTCCTGGCCCTGATCCCCCCGTTCCTGCTCGCCTACTACCGGGGGTGGGAGGGAGCCGCCCTGGCGCTGGCCGCCGGGATGATCCTGCTCATCGGGGTCGAGGTCGGGGGCTCCTACCTCTCCGACCGTCAGGTCCGCTGGTGGATCGTCGGGGGCGTCATCCTCGTGCTGATCATCGTGTGCCTCGGGGCCGGCTTCACGACCGACCGCCTCCACCGGGACAGGACGCTGGCGCTGGAGCTCGCCTACGAGGACGCGCTCACGGGCCTGCCGAACCGCCGCGTCCTGGACCTCTTCCTCACCAAGGAGTTCGCCAACGCGCGACGGGGCGCGGCCCTCTCCATCGTGCTCTTCGACGTGGACGGGTTCAAGCTCTACAACGACAGCCAGGGACATTCCGCAGGCGACGAGGTGCTGCGGATGGTGGGAGAGGTCCTGGGCGGCAACACCCGGACCATGGACCTCTCCGGCCGGTACGGCGGCGACGAGTTCCTGGCCCTGCTCCCGGGCGAGCGAGCCATCGGAGCCGTGAGCTTCGCCGAGCGCGTGAGGGCCGCGGTCGCGAAGGCGGAGCTGGCGCGCGAGGAAGGCATCACGCTCAGCGGCGGCGTGGCCGCCTACGATCCGGGCATCGAGACGACGGACAAGCTGATCGACGCCGCCGACCGTGCCCTCTACGCGGCCAAGCGAGCCGGCGGGAACCGCATCGTGGTGAACGCCGAGGCCGGAGACGAGGGCGAGCTCGAAGGAGAGGACGTCCTGCTCCTGGCCGGGGACGGCAGCTTGCAGGATCCGGGGGCCGGAGACGGCCTCGCGGAGGCCCGTCCAGCCGGCTGACCCCGGGCCGGACGGCCGTCCCGACCGCGTCCGGTCCCCCTGCGGAGGGCGAAGGAACGGGCGATCGCGGCGCGGGACGCAGGAGAAGAAAAAGGCCCATGCACCTGGCACCCGGATCGGCGAGCAGCCCTGCGGTGGCTTCGGCCGAATCATGAGGCGGTTTTGGAGCCGCCCTGGGTCTTCATCACGCACAGATGCATGGGACCTTTTGTCACCAGAACGTCCGGCCCGCCCCTGGCGTTCCTCCGTTCCGGTGGGCGTCGGCGCCCTGCCCGCTTCCGCGGCACTGCGTCGATCGCCGAGGTCCCGGTAGGCGCAAGCGGTGTACCGCCCCCGGTGCGCCGGCCGCGTGACCCGCCATAGCCACTTCAAGTCCTTAATATGCAAGGACTTGCGGATGGCGTGACAGCCAGGCTCGGGACGCGACGCGGACCGGGGCCGCGTGGCATGTTGCGGACCCGCCATAAGGTTCGTGGGCCCGGAGTTGCGCGTGCCACAGCCGCGAAACGGGCCGTCAGCGCCCCATCACGGGCCGTCGGCGCCCCATCACGGGCCATGGGCGGCCGGCCGTCGGCGCCGGCCGCGGCCGGAACTACGGCGACCCGTGAACGATACGGCCGCCGACGACGGTGGTGATCACCCGTAGGTCCTTGATCTCCGGGGGCGTCACGCCGAACGGATCCCGGTCGAGGATGACGAGGTCGGCCAGCTTTCCCGGTTCCAGACTGCCCTTCGACTCCTCCTCCCCGGCGGCCCACGCGTTGTTCACCGTGTAGGCCCGAAGGGCCGTCTCCAGGTCGATCCGCTCCTCGGGATACCAGCCCTCGGCCGGGCGGCCCTCCAGGGTCCGGCGCGTCACGGCGGCGTAGATGCCCAGGATGGGGCTCGCCGGGTACCAGGAGGCGTTGGTCCCGGGCCAGTCGCTGCCGAAGGAGAGCCGGACGCCCGCCTCGTGCAGCGTGCGGAACGCGTACGCCCAGCGGGAGCGCTCCCCGATCCGCTCCTCCATCCAGCGCATGTCGTCGATCGCGTGGTACGGCTGGACTTCGGCGATCACCCCCAGGCGCGCCATGCGCTCGGCCACCTCGGGACCGCGCAGCACCTGCGTGTGGATCACCCGCCAGCGCCGCTCGCGCTCGCCGTCCGAGCCGTAGACTCCGCCGCGATCCCCGTTCGCCTCGATCGCGCGCTCGAACATCGTGAGCAGCGTGTCGATCGCCTGGTCGCCGATCGCGTGCACCTGGGGCCAGTGACCGGCCGTGTCGGCGCCGATGATCAGCGCCTGCATCCCCGGCGGCTCGGTCATCATGGCGCGCCAGCTCCCGCGCTCGCCCGAGGTGAGGTAGGGCTCGTAGAAGCGGGCGCTCGAGTTTCCCATGATCCCGTCCACGAAGCCCTTGAGGCCGCCCACTCGGAGCCACTCGCCGCCGAAGCCGTGGCGCGTGCCGGCCGCCGACAGCTCGTCCCATTTGTCCAGGGTGGGACGCGCGTAGACGCGGACCGTGAGATCGCCGTCCTCCAGCAGGCGCTGGTAGACGGGGAACTGCTCGGGCGGCGTGATGTCGTGGATTCCGGTCACCCCGTGCTCGGCCAGTCGGCCGAGGGCGGCGCGGGCCTCGACCAGCCGCTGCTCCATGGACTTGGGCGGGACCGCGGCCAGGACCCGTCGGGCGGCCTCGGGCGAAAGACGACCGGTGGGTCGCCCATCCTCGCACTCCATCCCGTCCCACGCGCACGTGGCGTCCGCCGCCTCGAGGGCGCCTGCGTTCGCCAGCCATTCCGAGCGGTCCCACTTCGACAGCAGAGCGGGGGTCCGCGGGGTGATCGAGTCGATCGAGGCGCGGTGCGGTCGGAAGGGGCGGGGCTCGCCTTCTCTTTCTTCCCCGCCACCCTCCGAGCCCAGGGCCCACCGCTCGTACGCCCCCCAGTCGCCGCCCAGGATCCAGGCGCCCTCCGGCAGACGATTCCGGGCCTCCCGGACCCGGGCGACCAGCCCGTCCTCGTCGGCCACGTCCAGCAGATTCACCCCGACCAGCAGCTCGCCGGCCCGGTTGAAGTGCGTGTGATTGTCGATGAAGCCAGGGGCCACGAACCGTCCCGAGACGTCGCGAATCCGGGTCTCCGGGCCCCGGTGGCGCGCCACGTCCTCGGCGGAGCCCACGGCCAGGACCCTCTCGCCGCGGATCGCCACGGCCTCGGCCCACGGCCGATCCGGATCCCCCGTCCACACCCGCGCGCCCGTGAAGATGAGATCGGCCGTCGGGGCGGCCTGCGTCGTCGAGGCCGTCTGCGCCGCTGGAGCCGCCTGCGCCGCAGGGGGGGACTGGGCCCTCGCGGCCGGGGCTTGCGCGGCGGCCAACGCCCCGGCCGCCGTGACCAGGCCGACGCCTGCCACTCCGACGACGATGAGGGAGGGCGCTCCGCGGGCGGACGGGGGGCTCGTGCGGTTCATGCGCTCCAGGGTGCCGCCGCGAGAGGGGCGGCGTCAAGGACCCCGGGGCGCCGAGATGGAAGTTCGGCCCCGAATCCCAGGTTGTCCGAGTCGCCCCGACGGCGAGTCAGCCCGACGGCGAGTCGCTCCGCGGCGAGTTTCGAGACGGCGAGTCGGCCCGGCGTCGCGGCGGCGGCGCGGACGCCGGATCAGCCGTTCGGCTCCCCCTGCATCTGCGCCATCTGCTTCACGATCCCGCTCGCCAGGCGGGCCCGGATCGCCTCGTCGTCGGGATGCTGCGCCGACAGGGCGCGCAGCTCCTCGAGCAGGTCCCTGCGCACCCGCGGATCCTCGTCGGCGCCGGTGCACTCCAGCACGTCCGATAGGCCCATGGCCAGGCTCTCGCGGAACGTCTTCTCCTCGGGGTGCGCCTCCGCCAGCTCCCGGATCTCGGTCAGCAGCTGCTTCGCCCCCTGGGCGTCGCCGGCCCGGCTTCGCTGGTGCAGCACCGTGGCCAGCGCCTTGCCGAAGCGGACGCGCGGCTCGCCGTCCCGCGAGTGCGCGGAGACCAGACCGCGGAGCTCGTCCAGGAACTCTTCGGCTCGGTCGGGGGTGCCCTCCTCGACCGAATGGCTGATCGCGTTGAACAGGCCCTTGGCATAGCGCAGCCGCACCGCCGCACGGGCGGGATCGCGCTCGTGGGCGCGACGCAGCTCCGCCAGCATCGCGTCCCGGCGCTCCAGGTCGTCGTCGTCCTTGGCGTAGTTCAGGGCGTTGAACAGGCCCTTCGCCAGGTGCTCCTGGATCACCGGATCGTCGGGATGGTCGCCCGCCAGGGAGCGGAGCTCGTCCACCAGCCGGTCGCGCCGCTCCGGCTCGCCTTCCTCCTGGGCGTAGTTGATGGCGTTGAACAGGGCGCGGGCCAGGTTGCCCCGGACCACCTCGTCGTCGGCGTGCTCCCGCGCCAGCTCCTGCAGCTCCCGCAGGATGCTGTCCCGCTCGGAGCGGTCGCCCTCCTGCTGCACGTGGGCGAAGGCGCTGAACAGGCCTCGCGACAGGTGGGTCCGGATCATCCGGTCTCCCGGATGCTGGACCGCGAGACTGCGGAGCTCCGTCAGGAGGTCCTCGAGCTGCGAAAGATCCGTGTCCTTCTTCCCGTTGAACATTCCCCCACTCCCACGTTCGCGTTGGCGCGCCTTGGCCGCTGCGAGGGGTGCAAGAAACGTTCAGGGTGGGTGCAGGATCGTCCGCTGAGCCTATCTCACGCGATTACATATACTTACAGAAAGCCCGAGCGGCGGCGCGCCGCCGGGAAGGCACACATTTTTGCAGGATCGAAAGCAAAAGCTTCAGGCCGGCGGCGGCGCCGGGCCTACCGCCGGGCCTCCCGCGCCAGGCCTACCGCGCCGGGCCTCCCGCCCCGGCCGCTCCGTGCCCCCCGCCCCCCGGAGTCCGAAGGCCGATCACGTCGCCGGGCCGAACCTCGAAGCTCCCCTTCCCCGGGAGAGCGCTCTCCTCCCCGTCCCGGATCAGCAAGTTGCGGCCGGTGGCCCCGCTCCCTCCCCCGGCCAGGCCGTACGGCGGAAAGCGCCGCCGCTCCGTGAGCAGCGAGACGCGGGCCGGCACCAGCACCTCGAGGTCGCGTCGGATCCCGTCGCCCCCCCGGCGCGCCCCCTCGCCGCCGGAGCCGCGGCGCACCTCGTAGCGCCGGACGCGCAGCGGGTAGGCGAACTCGAGCGCCTCGACCGGCGTGTTCAGCGTGTTCGTCATGTGCGAGTGAACGGCGTCGGCCCCATCCCGGTCGGGCGTGGCGCCCGTCCCGCCCCCCGTCGTCTCGTAATAGGCGAAGGCGCGGCCGCGGCCGGGGTCCCATCCGCCGACGGTCAGGTTGTTCATCGTCCCCTGGCTGGCCGCCGGCACCCGATCCGGACAGGCGCGGGCCAGCGCGCCGAGCAGGACGTCCACGATCCGCTGCGAGGTCTCGACGTTCCCTCCGGCCACGGCGGCGGGCCGGCGGGCCGCCACCAGGGAACCCTCCGGGGCCACGATGCGGATGGGGGCGAGACAGCCGCTGTTCGAAGGGATGTCCAGGCCGACGAGACAGCGGAAGGCGTAGTAGCAAGCGGAGGCCGTGATCGCCCGGACCGCGTTGATCCCCCCGGGGCGCTGCTCGCAGGTCCCGGTGAAGTCGACCGTGGCCTCGTCGCCCTCCACCGTGATCGCCACGCGGATCGGCGCCGGCTCGCCGGTCACCCCGTCGTCGTCCATGCGGTCCTCGAATCCGTAGGTGCCGTCCGGGATCTGGGCCAACAGCGCCCGGGTCATGCGCTCGGCGTACGCGAGCAGCTCCTCCATCCGGCGCTCCAGCTCGTCGGGCCCATGCGACTCGGCCAGCTCGAGCAGCCGGGCGGCTCCCCTCCGGCTCGCGGCCAGCTGGGCCCGCAGGTCTCCCTCCCGCTCCTCCGGCGTGCGCACGTTGGCCAGGATCAGGGCCCACACGTCCTCCGCGCGCTCGCCCGCGGTCACCAGCTTCAGCGGCGGGATGACCAGCCCCTCCTGCACCAGCTCGCGGGCGAGCCCCATGGAGCCCGGCTCCGAGCCTCCCACATCCGCGTGGTGCGCGCGGGAGGCCACCAGGCCGAGGAGCCGACCGTCCCCCAGGTGCACCGGACTGACCAGCGTGATGTCGGGCAGATGGGTGCCGCCCCGGAACGGGTCGTTCAGGATCGCCACATCCCCCGGCCCCAGCTCCAGCCGCTCGATGCAGGCGCGCACCGAGAGCGGCATCGCGCCCAGGTGGACGGGGATGTGCGCGGCCTGGGCCACCATGCGCCCCTCGGCGTCGAAGACGGCGCAGGAGTAGTCCCGCCGCTCCTTGATGTTCGGCGAGAAGGCGGCGCGGCGGAGGACGCCGCCCATCTCCTCCGCCACCGAGGCGAACAGGTGCTTGAACACCTCGAGCCGCACCGGGTCCGCTCGAGGCCCGGCGCCACGCCGGGCCCCCGGCGACGTCCCGCTCACGCCTCGCCTCCCGAGCTCACGTCCAGGATCAGGCTTCCCGCCTCGTCGACCCGGGCCACGTCCTCCGGCCAGAGGACCACGGTCGTGTCGGGCTGGACGATCACGGCGGGTCCCTCCAGGCGGTGACCGGGGCGCAGCCGTTCGCCGGCGTAGAGCGGCACCTCGACCCGCGCCTCGAGCACGACCGGGCGTCGCCCCAGCTCCGCCTCCGCCGGGTCCGGCCCCGCGGCCTCCAGGCGTTCCCCGGGCGGCGGGTCGCCCTCGCCCGTGGCGCGCACCCTGAGGCTCACCACCTCGACCGGCGCCGCCGCGTCGGCGTAGCCGTACGCCCGCTCGTGCTCCCGGTGGAAGCGCTCGGCGAACCCCTCCCCGAGCGGCACGGCGAGCTCGTAGGACTGGCCCGCGTAGCGCATCTCCACCTCCTCGCGCACCTCGACCGCTCCGGGCGCCACACCCTCGGCCAGCACCTCGCGCCTCACGCGCTCGGCCATCGGACGGATCTCGCGCGCCAGCCCGTGCAGCCCGACCTCGCCGGTCCGCATCACGGTCCGCACGTCGTCCCGCGCCACCGGGGCCACCAGCATGCCGAGCGCCGAGAGGGTCGAGGCCGCGGGCGGGATCACCACCCGGCGGATCCCGAGGCCGCGGGCCAGCCGGCCGGCGTGGAGCCCCCCGGCGCCGCCGAAGGAGACGAGGACGAAGTCGGCGGGGTCGTGGCCCCGCTCGACCGTGATCACCCGGAGCGCCCGCTCCACCCGGGCGTTCGCCACGCGGACCACGCCGAGGGCCGCGACCTCCGCCCGGCTCAGCTCCCCGGCCCGCTCGATCCCGGCCTCGCCGGCCAGTCGGTCCAGCGCCCCGACCGCCGCCTCCGCGTCCAGCTGCATCGCCCCGCCCAGGAAGCGGCCCGGCGGCAGGCGGCCGAGCACGACATGCGCGTCGGTCAGGGTCGGCTCGCGGCCGCCGCGGCCGTAGCAGACGGGGCCCGGATCCGCCCCGGCGCTCTCCGGTCCCACCCGGAGCGCCCCGCCCGGGTCCACCCGGGCGATCGAGCCCCCGCCCGAGCCGACCGTGTGGATGTCCACCTGCGGCACCCGGGTCGGCAGGCCGTCGATCTCCCCCTCGCTCGTCAGGCTCGGCTCCCCGCGCGCCAGCGAGACGTCCGTGGAGGTCCCCCCCATGTCGAAGGTGATCGCGCGCTCGAAGCCCGCCCGCCGGGCCACGTGCAGGGCGCCGACCACGCCGCCGGCCGGTCCCGAGAGGAGCGACCGCACGCCGTGCCGCCGGGCCTCGGCCGCGCCGGCGCTTCCCCCGTTGGAGTGCATGATGCGGAGGTCGACGGAGGGAAGCTCCCGCTCGAGCCGGCCCAGGTAGCGGTCCAGCGCCGGCGTGACGTACGCGTCGAGCGCGGTCGTGCTGGTCCGCTCGTACTCCCGGAACTCCGGCAGCACCTCGCTCGAGACGCTCACGAAGAGGCCCGCTTCCCGGAGCCGCCCGGCGACCCGCCGCTCGTGCTCCGGGTGCAGAAAGGAGAAGAGGAAGCTGACGGCGACCGCCTCGACATCCGCCTCCCGCAGGGCGCCGGCCAGGTCCTCCAGCTCCTCCTCGACCAGCGGCGCGAGGACCTCGCCGTCGCGGTCCACACGCTCGGTCAGCTCGAAGGAGAGCTCGGGCGGGACGAGCGGTGGGGGGCGCCGCACCGCCAGGTCGTAGAGCGACGGGCGGGCCTGGCGGCCGATCCGGAGCAGGTCCCGGAAGCCCCGCGTCGCGACCAGCGCCGTCCGGGCTCCCTTCCGCTCCAGCACGGCGTTCGTGGCGACCGTCGAGCCGTGGACCACGGCCGCCCGCAGCGCCTCGAGCGAGCCGTCCCCGGCGCCCCCTTCGTGGCGGGCGACCCCTTCCTCACGGGCGACCCGCGCCAGGCCCTCCAGGACGGCCTCCGCCGGATCCCCGGGCGTCGAGAGCAGCTTGAAGCGACGCGAGGCCCCGCGGCGCCCGTCGACCACCACGAAGTCGGTGAACGTGCCGCCGATGTCGACCCCGATCCGCAGAGGGGCGGGCTGCTCGCCGCGGCTGCGGTCGGCCTCGGCGTCGGCCGGGCGCTCGCCGTAGCGGCCCGGGTCGGCCACGTCGCGGGCCCGGCGCTCTCCCTCGCGCCCCGGCTCGGCCTCACCAGGGCGCCCCTCGGCCTCGCCGCGCCGCCGCTCGTCCCCCATCGGATCAGAAGGCGGCGAGCAGGGCCCGGACGCCCAGGCCGAGCGCCACCAGCAGCACGACGCCGGCGAGCAGGTTCTGGACGAGCCCGTTCCGCCACCGGCCCATGCGGTCCCGGTCGTTCGCCACCACCACCAGGAAGACGGCCACCGCCGGGAGCAGCAGCCCGTTGGCCACCTGGGCGAACAGGATCGCCGGCACCGGGCGCAGCCCCATCGCGGCGAAGCCGGCCCCGGTGACCAGCACCAGGATCCACACCGCGCGGAAGCGACCCGTTCCCAGACCTCCCTCCCAGCCCAGCGTGCCGCGCGCCGCGTAGGCCGCCGCCAGGGGCGCGGTGATCGCGGAGGAGAGGCCGGCGGCCAGCAGGCCGATCGCGAAGAACGCCCGGGCCCAGGAGCCCAGCAGCGGCTCGAGCTGGACCGCCATGTCGGCGGCGCTCGTCACCTCGCCGCCGACCGCCGCGGCCGAGGTCACCACCACGGCCATGCTCACCGCGCCGCCCAGCCCGATCGAGAGGAGGGCGTCGAGCCGCGCGGCCGGCAGGCGCTCCGGGCCACTCCACCGCTCGCTCACCGCCGAGGCGTGCAGGAACAGGTTGTAGGGGACGACGGTCGTGCCGATCAGGCCGATCGCGATCGCTTCGGCCCCCGTCGGCATCGAGGGGATCAGCAGCCCACCGGCCAGCTCGCCGAGGGGCGGCGCGAGGACGACCGCCGTGGCCAGGAAGACGACCGACATGACGACCACCAGCCCGACCAGCACGCGCTCCATCAGCCGGTAGCTGCCGCTCCACAGCAGGAGGAAGGCGGCGGCGGCCAGCCCCAGGGCCCACCCTCGCCCGCTTCCCCCGGCCAGCGCCTCGAGGCCCAGCGCCCCGCCCAGGAGATTCCCGGTCTGGTAGGCGGCGTTCCCGACCACGATGGCCGAGACCACGAGCAGCACGGCCGCGACCCGCGAGACGGTTCCGCGGAAACGCTCGCGCACCGCCTCGCCCAGCCCCCGCCCCGTGACCAGGCCCAGGCGGGCCGCCATCTCCTGCAAGACGAGGGTGGCGACCACCGAGAAGGCCAGCGCCCAGAGGAGGGTGGCGCCGAAGCGGGCGCCCGCCACGGTCGCCGTCGTCACCGTGCCGGGGCCGATGAAGGCCGCGGCGACCAGGGCGCCGGGCCCCACCGAGCGGAGGGCACGACGCGCGCGGCCGCTCATGGCGTTCGGGGGCGGCCGGCCTCTCCCGCCCGGTCCGGGCTCACGTCCCCCCGGTTCCCGCGTCGCCCTCCCCTTCTCCCGACCTCCGAGGCACGAGCACCCGCCCGGGGAGCTCCCAGGTGAGCTCGCCGTCCGCCACCACCGGAGCGCCTCCCACGAAGACCCAGGCGACGCCCTCGGGGTAGCGGTGGGGCTCGAAGAAGGTCGCCCGATCCTCCAGGCGATCCAGATCCAGCACGGCCAGGTCGGCCCGCATTCCCTCGCGGACGAGCCCACGGTCCTCGAGCCCCAGGATCGTCGCCGGGAGCGAGGTGGCCGAGCGCACGGCGTCCTCGACGGAGAGGAGGCCGCGCTCCAGCGCGTACCGCCGGATCTTGCGGGGGAAGGTGCCGTAGTAGCGCGCGTGAACCGGGCCGTCGCCGGGAAGCGCGATCCCGGCGTCCGACGCCGTCGCCACCCACGGCCGGGCGGCGAACGCCTCCACGTCGATCTCCGAGAGCGAGAACCCGCGGACCCGGGCCCCGCCCGGCCGATCGGCGTATCCCTCCGACTGGAGGAGGAGCGCCGTCTCGACCGGGTCCGCGCCGCGGCTCGCGGCCACCTCGGCCAGGGTCTTCCCCACCAGCTCGGCGTCCGGGTGATCCATGATCACCAGGTTCTCCGGGCCGCCCCGCCGCCCGAT
>CAYMQZ010000002.1:48003-54444 GCA_964392705.1 uncultured Gemmatimonadota bacterium | reverse complement strand
CGCATGGGGGGCCTCCTGGTCGGGTTCGAGAGCGACGGGGCAGGAATCTGCCCCTGTGATGATTAGAATACGAGCGGGAGCGCGGAGTCAAGCCTCCGGGGTCCCGTGTTCCATCGAGCCCGCAGCCCGACGGACGTCGCATCTCAACGGAAGTCGCGGCTCGGAACGGCCTCGGCGCCGGCGGAAGGGCGACGGCGTCGGGCACCGGATCGCGGAGTCCGGGTCGTCTGGAAGGGGAGCGATCGAACGAACAGGCTTGATCCAGGGATGATGCAGGTCCCGCAGCTTCCGTCGGTTGCCCGCACGGACGGGCGAGGCGAACTTGCAGCTGGAAGCGTTCCATGGCCGTCATCGCGATCCCGGAGATCCTGCGTGAGAAACTCGGCGCCGACGGCGCGGAGGCGCTGGCCGAACTCTTGAACCGGACAAGCATCGAGACCCGCGACGACGTCATCACCCTGGCCGAGCAGAGCTTCGAGCGCCGGCTGGCCGAGGAGATCGCTCGTGTTGGTGAGAGGATCGGCGCGGCCGAGACCCGCCTAATCCGGTGGATGCTGGTGTTCTGGGTCGGCCAGGCACTCTTCGTGGTCACGCTCCTTTTCGGGTTCTTCGGCGGCTGAACGGCGCTGAAGGGGCGAACTCGTGGGGCCCCTCGTGCCGAAGCGGCGGTTGGGGCTGCCGATCTTCGCGGAAGCTGAACGTCTCCGGCCGCGATCGCCGCTCAGGGGAAGAGACGGCTCAGCGGAAATCGCGGCTCGGCACGGCGTCCGCGCCCGCCCTTGGCGAGAGGGGTTCCACCGTGCGCGCCAGGACGTTCACGACCTCCTCCTCGCGCTCCACCACGCCGCCCATGAGGAGCACGGGGGAGCGGATGAGCGGCGCGTGGTAGCGCTCCTGCACGTCGTGGAGGACGACGAAGTTGGCGAAGCCGGTCTCGTCCTCCAGGGTCACGAACATCACTCCCTTCGCGGTGCTTGGGCGCTGGCGACAGATCGGGATCCCCGCCACGCGCACCTCCTCCCCGCCCCGGCACCCGGCCAGCTCGGTCGCCCGGAGCACCCCGGCGCCCTCCAGCTCCTCGCGCAGGAACTCCATCGGATGGCCCTCGGGCGAGAGCCCCAGGATGCGGTAGTCGGCCAGCACGCGCTCGGCGCGCGAGAGCGGCCGGAAGCGACGGGGACGGCTTTCCGGCCCGGCAGCGACCCGGTCCGGAGCGGCAGTGACCTGGTCCGGGCGGCGGATGCGACGCGGACCCGGCGGTCCGGCCTCCGGCACGCGCGGCGCCAGGGGCCCGGCGTCCCCCCGGAGCCGCCGCAGGAGCTCCCACAGGGCCTCGCGGCGGCCGGGCCACAGCGTCTCGAAGGCGCCGGCCTCGGCCAGGGTGCGGAGCTCCGCCTCGGCCAGGCCGCTCCGGCGCACGACATCCTCGACGGAGACGAACCGCCCGTCCTCGAGGGCCGCACGGAGCTTCTCGCGCGCCTTCGGGCCGAGCCCGCGGACCAGTCGGAGTCCCAGCCGGAGCGCGGGCGCGTCCGGGCCGCCGTCGGTCGCCATCTCCCCTCGTGTCCCCTCTAGTCGCGATTCCAGCGTCGAGTCCCACGCCGAGCGCGCCAGGTCCACCGGCCGCACCTCGACCCCGTGCCGGCGAGCGTCGTGCACCAGGGTCGAGGGCGAGTAGAAGCCCATCGGCTGGGCGTTCAGCATCGCGCAGTAGTACTCGGGCGCGAAGTGATGCTTGAAGTAGGCCGAGGCGTACACGAGCAGCGCGAAGCTCGCGGCGTGGCTCTCGGGGAAGCCGTAGTTCGCGAACGCGGTGAGCTGCTTGAAGATCTGCGCGGCGGCCGCCGGCTCGACGCCGTTCCGCGCGAGCCCCTCGGCCAGCTCGCGTCCCACCGCCTCCATCGCGCGGGCCGAGCGCTTGAACCCCATCGCCCGCCGGAGCCGGTCCGCCTGGGCCGGCGTGTAGCCCGCCAGCGTCACGGCCACCTTCATCCCCTGCTCCTGGAAGAGGGGGACGCCCAGCGTGCGCTCCAGGATCGGCTCGAGCCGCGGGTCGAGGTAGGTGACCGGCTCCTCGCCCCGCCGGCGCCGGAGGTAGGGGTGCACCATCTCGCCCTGGATCGGGCCGGGGCGGATGAGCGCCACCTCGATCACCAGGTCGTAGAAGCAGCGGGGCTTCACCCTGGGGAGCGTGTTCATCTGGGCGCGCGACTCGATCTGGAACAGCCCCACCGTGTCGGCCTCGCAGATCATGTCGTAGACGGCCGGGTCGTCGGGCGGGATCGAGGCGAGGTCCAGCGTCACGCCGCGGGTCCGGCGCACGTGGGCGATCGTCTCCCCCAGCACGGTGAGCATGCCCAGCCCCAGCAGGTCGAACTTCGGGATCCCCGGGAGCGTCAGGTCGTCCTTATCCCACTGGATCACGGTGCGGTCGGGCATCGAGGCCTCCTCGACCGGCACGACCTCCCCGATCGGGCGGGCCGAGAGCACGAAGCCGCCCACGTGGATCGAGCGGTGGCGGGGGAGCTCGTTCAGGCCCGCCACGGCGCGGATGAGCGCCCGGACCCGGGGCTCGGCCGGGTCCAGCCCGCAGCGCGCGGCGCCCCCGTCGGCCAGCCGGCGGGCGGCGTCGATCGCCTCGCCCAGGTCGGCCTCGACGGAGAGCGCGTCGGCGGTCTCGGTCGGGAAGCCCAGAACCCGGGCCGCGTCCCGCACCGCCATCCGGCCGCGGTAGGTGATCGTCTCGCACACCATGGCCGCGTGGTCGCGGCCGTAGGTGCGGTAGACGTACTGGAGCACCTCCTCGCGGTCCTCGTGCGCGATGTCGAGGTCGATGTCCGGCGCCTCGTCGCGCTCCTCCGAGAGGAAGCGCTCGAACAGGAGGTCGAGGCCGATCGGATCCACCGCGGTGACCCCGAGGCAGTAGCAGACGGCGGAGTTGGCCGCCGAGCCCCGGCCCTGGACCAGGATGCCGCGCCGGTTCGCGAAGCGGATCACGTCCCAGGTGATGAGGAAGTAGTCGGCCAGCCCCAGCCGGCCGATCACCTCGAGCTCGTGCTCGATCTGGCGGCGGTGCTCGGTCCCGAAGCGCTCGCCGTAGCGCTCCCGCGCCCCCTCCTCGACCAGCCCCCGCAGGAAGTCGTGGGAGCCCCGCCCGCCGGGCACGGGGAAGGCGGGAAGCGGCGGCCGGAGGTCGGCGGGATCGAAGCGGCAGAGCGTCGCGACCTCTCCCGTGCGGGCCAGGGCCCGGCACCCGGGACAGTCGCAGGCGTCGGACGGCCCGGATGGGCGACGGGCGTGGAGTCCCGGAGAAGCGGAAGCTGACTCCCCGCGCTCCCCCGAGGCCGCGACGGCTCGCCGGAAGCACCAGCGCGCCCGCATCTGCGCCTCCGACTTCAGGTACCACTCTCCGTTCGGGAGCAGCCGGTCGCCCGCCTCGGCCAGCGTCGTCCCGTAGCGGAGGCAGGTGAGCACGTCGTGGACGATCCGGTCGCGCGGGCGGGCGTAGCGAGGGGCGTTCGTGGGGACCCAGGGGAGCCCTCGCGCCTCGGCCAGCGCGAGCCAGCGGCCGGCGCGGCGCGCCTCCTCGGGCAGGCCGTGGTGCTCGAGCGCCAGCCACAGGCGATCGGGAAAGAGAGCCCGCAGGCGGCAGAGGAGGCGTCCCGTGGCGCCCTCGTGGGCGGCCAGGGGCGCTCCGGGATCCGGGGGCGCGCCGAGGGCGAGGGCGCTCTCGCTTCCGGCGTCCGTCTTCCGGAAGCGGCGTCGCCCGACGACGGGCCGGATCGCCGCCGGCCGGAGGAGGCAGAGGAGCCCCTCCGTCCTTCCCTCCAGGGTCCCGAGCGGGAGGACCGGGTCGCCCCGGGGGTTCGAGAGCCGCGCCTCGGTGATCAGCGAGGAGAGATGGCGCCAGCCGGCTCCGCCCGTGCAGAGGAGGACGAGGTCGACGGCGAGGTCGGGCGTCGGGCTCGGGGGATCGGTCGCCGCGGCCGTCGGGCGAGCGAACAGGCAGCGCAGCTCGCCGCCGAAGAGCGGCCGCACGCCGAGGCGGCGGCAGGCGCGGGTGAAGCGGATCGCCCCGCCCAGGTCGAAGCGGTCGGCCAGGGCGAGGGCCGGCATCCCGACGGCCGATGCGCGCTCGGCCAGCGTCTCCGGGGTCGAAGCCCCGCCGAGCAAGCTGAAGGCGGAGCGGGCGGCCAGCTCGACGAACGTCACGGCGATCTCTAACGTCTTTCCAGCGCTCTCGACCGGGGCACGCGAAACGGAAGGAGGAGATCGGAGGTGCCCCCTTGACCGCAGGGAAATATTTCGATATCTTTCGGCGAAAGTTTCATTTGGGAAGATCGAGAGGGATCAATTCGGATGGCCGTGATGCTCCAGTTCCGGGATATCGAAACGCTCGACGTCGGCGTCTGGAAGGGCAGGGCCGAGCCCGAGTTCCTCGGCAGCCTGGCCAGAGGCGCCTCCGCGCGCGGGCGACGCAGCATCGCGCTCGTCCGATCGCCGCGAGTGTCCGGCGATGTCATGGAGGTCGAGCCGGGAGCGATGCAGGTTCTCGTCGTGGGTAAGGGGGAGATCGTTCTCTTCGTCGGCACCGATGACGTCCCGTCGCCACGCGCAGGGAAGAGAACCCAGGCGGAGGAACTCTGGCATCTGCTCTCCGAGGCGTTCGCTCCCGGCGATACGTTCTCTTCCTCGGATGTGTACGCGTTCGAGAGTCGCTTTCGGACGCTCTACCCGAAGAACGACAACATTCGTCCGATGCTCCGCGCCAAGCTGCAGGAACTGCGCGACCGGGGTGCCGTCGAGTTCATGAGCAGAGGGCGGTATCGTCTGTTGAGACAGCCCGACGAGACCGCCACCCGAGGAACCGGAATGGGGGAGGAGGGCCCGCGGAAACGACCGACTGAGGTGAGAGCCGTCCTGACCGAGTTGCGCACCGGGTTGGAGGAATTGTACGAGGAGCGTCTGAAGGGGCTCTATCTCTACGGCTCGTATGCGCGCGGCGACGCGCGGGCGACATCGGATCTGGACGTCCTCGTGGTACTGGAGCGCGTGGACCGGTACGGGGAGGAGATCGATCGTACCGGTGCCCTCGCTTCCCGGATCTCGCTCGCTCACGGCGTCAGCGTGAGTCGGGTCTTCGTCGACGAGGCGGCGTTCCGAGCAGCCGAGACGCCCTTTCTGGCAAACATCCGGCGGGAGGCGATCCCCGCATGAAGGAGCGGTCCGCCAAGCTTCTGGCGAAGGCCGAGCGAGCCGTCGGTGCCGCCCTCCGATTGCTCGAGGCGTCGCCGAAGCGAAGGACTTCCTGGCGGCAGCCTATGTGTTCTTGAGGAGAGCGAAGCGCTGATGACCCGACGCGCTCCACCTCCTTCGCCTTCGGGAGCCTCGACGAACGCCATCAGTCCCACCACCCGTGCAGCCACCAGCGGGCCTTCCCGGCCCGGCGCTCCCGGAAGATCCACAGGAGCTCGCCGTCGGCCGTGACGAGCCGCCAGTACTCGCGCCCGTAGGCCGCGCCCCACCAGTCGCCGGAGAGGCGCTCCGGCCCCTCGGCCGCGGTCACGCGCCGGACCCCCTCGCCGTCCCGGATCGAGACCGGGCGCCCCCCTTCCACCCGCACCTCCAGGGGCTCCGGTCGCGGCAGGAGCCGCAGGGCGGGCGGCAGGGCCTTCCGCCCGGTCGGCACGGGAGCGGGAGCCTCCCGGAAGGTGGGCTCCGACCGTCGGGAGGGCGGCGCACCTCGGATTTCCGCGTCAGCGACACCGATTCCGGCCTCCACCGGGACCCACGCGCTTCGGGTCTCCGGCCGATGGTCCGGGCGGGGCGCCGGCCGGACCACGCCTTCCTCCCCCACCCGCGCCCGCAGGCGGGAGAGGGCGGCCGCCGTCGCCAGCGGATCGCGCCAGCCGCGACCGAAGAGGTCGCCCTGGCGGGCCTCCGCCGGGGTGGCCTCGACGACCCGGAGCGCGAGGGCGGCGACGGGGCCGTCCAGCCGTCCGGATCGGTCCGGCCGGTCGGCGAGGCGATCGGCCGACCGGCCGGCGGACCGGCCGGACCGGTCGGCGACTCGGCCGCCAGGGCCGGCGCGGGGATCGAGCTCCCGCTCGAGGATCGCGCGGCAGAGGTCGAACAGCGGCTCCTCACGAGCGGTCGGGCGCGCCGGGACGACCGGAAGCCGGAGGGACGCCTCACCGGAGGCTCGGTCGCGCCGTGATGCGCCGGCCCCGGGCGGCTCCCCGGGTGGCTCCCCGGGCGGCTCCCCGGGTGGCGGGTCCGCCGCGCCCGGACCGGTCCGACCCGCCCCCTCGAGGACGAGCTTCAGCTCGAGGCGCGCCGCGCACCGTCCCTCCCCGGTCAGCTCGCCGCAGACCCGCCCCAGGAGATGTCGAAGCACGAAGAGGAGCGGCTCCAGCTCTCCCACGGCGCCCTGCAGCTCCA
>CAYMQZ010000002.1:38420-47903 GCA_964392705.1 uncultured Gemmatimonadota bacterium | reverse complement strand
TGTCGAAGCACGAAGAGGAGCGGCTCCAGCTCTCCCACGGCGCCCTGCAGCTCCATCTCGGCCCCGGGGAGTTCGGGAGAGCGGAGGGGACGGAAGACCCGGTCGTCCTCCCCGCGGGCCAGGCGGTGGGCGCGGAGCCCCTGCGGCCCGAAGCGAGCCTCCAGCTCGCGCCGCTCCAGCTTCGCCACCTCCTCGATCCGGCGGAGGCCGAGAGCCCGGAAGGTCTCCCGCAGCTCGGCGGGAAGCGGGAGAAAGGCGAGGGGCAGCGGCGAGAGGAAGGCCCGATCCCCTCCGGACGGCACGACCACGGGGCCGGAGACGGCCAGGGCCGCCGCGGCGTCGGCCGCGACCGCGGCGTCGGCCACCCCCACCCGGACCTCCTCGAACCCCGCTTCCTCCGCCGCTCTCCCGAGGGCGCGGGCCAGAGCCTCCTCGCCCCCCCGGCGCGTCCATCCGCGGGCGTCGGCCCGACACAGCCCGGGCCCGACGACCGCCACCCGGGGCGAGGCGGCGAGCAGCGCCGTTCCGAGGTGTGGCACGTTCTCGGAAGGAACACCGGTTCCCCCAGGGGAGCCCGGCGCGACGGCTTCGGGGGGAACGCCGGGCTCCGCAGGGGGACGCGGCGCGACCTGCACCGAGGCGATCCGGAAGCCCTCCCGCTCCACGGCTCACCGTCGACCCTTCCGATCCCGCGCGGCGCGCCGGGTCGGCCGGTCCGGGGGAACGGGACACAGGATCGGCACCTCGCGCTCCCCCCGGCTCTCCACCCCCGCCCACACCGGGCGCACGAGGGGAAGGAGAGGGCCGAGGGGCGAGGTCGTCACCGGCTCCAGCCGGCCGGGCCGAAAGCGGAGGCGGAGGGCGGCCAGCGGGAGCTCCCCAACGACCACGAAGATCGCCCCGGCCTCCTCGGCCAACCGCTGCAGCCGGACCGTCACGGCGCGCGAGAGGAAGAGGTCCGAGCCGCTCCCCGGTCTCCGACCGCGGGAACGGGAGCTTCGACGCGGAGAATCGCCGGGTGGAACGGCGGGACCCGTCTCCAGCGCCACGGCCCCGAACGCCCCGCTGCGCAGAAGGAGATCGGCGCACCAGGGCGCCTCCGAGGGTCGTGGAGGCCGCACGACCCAGAACGGAACCCGGCCCGCGAGCTCGGCCCAGTCCGGCGCGTAGAGGCTGCGGGTGGGGTCCACCACGGCCACCCCCTCCCCCGATGCGTGAAGTCGACCGAGGGTCGCCCGTAGGACGGCCGTCTTGCCGCAGGAGCGGGGCCCCCGCCACTCCACGGCACGTCCCCGCGGCAGCCCTCCCTCCGGCAGGATGTCGTCGAGGGGAGGGATGCCGGTGGGAGTCGCCTCGGGGCGAGCCCGGAAGACGTCCGCTCTCCGCGACGGAGCCCGTATCCCCTCGAGCTTCCGCTCCAGCTCCCGCAGCGCCGTCGAGCCCATCTCCTCCACGCTCCGACCGAACAAAAACCGAAAGTAGGAGGCGAAACATAAGCCCCCCGGAAGCCATCGCAAGTCCCTCCCGAGGGGCGGTTCTCGAGGGGCAGTGTCTCGAAGGACGGCGCCGAGGGCGGTGTCCCGAGGGGCTGCGCTCAGCGCGCGGGCGGGCAGCCCGACGCCGTCAGGTGGCGCGCGACCTCTTCGGCCCCGGCAGCCGCCCGCCGGAACTCGGCCGCGGCCGCCGGACCTACCCGGCCCCCGAGCGCCGCGATGCGCTCGCTCAGCGCCTGGAACGCCTCGTCGACCCGCTCGTGGGCCGCCCGCAGCTCCCGGCAGTCCGCCGTGCCCCGGTCGAATTCGCGGCGCGCTCGTCGGTACGCCTCCACCGACGCGAAGACCCGATCCGCCAGCACGTCCAGCGGATCCGGACGCGAGGAGGCCGACCGCGTGGTCCCCGCGGGCGCCGCCGCCCCGGACGGGGCCGCGTCCTCCGGGGCTCCGGGTGTCTCCGCGACTCCCTCCTCCCCCGACTCTCCCTCGCCCCCGGACGCCGGCTCCGCGAATTCGATCGCGTCGGGAGCCTCCGGAGAGCCCGCCGTCCCTTCCCCACCCGGGGCCCACCGCTGCCAGGCCATCCACCCCGCACCGGCCAGGAGGAGGATCGCCACCAGCGCCGCGAGCCGCCGTCCCGGACCCCCGGCACGGCGAGAGGGCGCGGGGTCGGGAAGCACGAGGCGCGGGGAGGCGGACGCCACCTCGCCCCTCCGCCGGGCCGGCGAGGGGTCACGGCCCGAGGCCGGCTCACGGTACGGCGGGTAGCGGTCCGGGGGTCGGGGGGCGCGATCCGGGGGTCCGGGGACGCGGTCCGGGGGTCGGGCTGCGCGGTCCAGGGGTCCGGGGGCGCGTTCCGGGGGCGCGGACGGAGAGTCCGTCGAGGCGGCCGGTCGCCTGGGCTCGGAAGCCCGGTCGGGCTCGAGCGACCGCGACTCCCCCCCCGCCGGGCCGAAGCTCCAGGAAGGCGAGGCGGGCTCCACCGGCTCTCCGGGCTCCACCGATTCCCCGGCGGCATCCGGCGCTTCGCGTTCCGCCGTCCCGGCGAGTCCGAACGGTCCCACGCTCAGAGCCTCGGGCTCCACGGGCTCCACCGGCTCCTCGGGCTCCACCGGCTCCACGGGCTCTCCCGGACGCACCACGGCGTCCGTCGTCCGGTAGTTCCGCCAGGTCAGGGAGGTGGCCTTCCGGCCACCCGGCAGCAGGGAGCTCGCTTCCAGGAGCTCGTGGAACGGGGCCGGCGTGAGACGCTCCGACTCGGCCCACGCGAACACGGCGCCGCCGGGCCGGGCCGGATCCGCCAGGCCGACGAGGGCGAAGTGCCACGGCTCCCCGAACCAACGCTCGTGGAGCCGTTGCTCCGCCGCCGACAGCGTCGCTCCCAGACGGGCGTGACCCCGATACCACCCCGCCACCGTCTTGCCGGCCAGCGAGGCGGCTTCCAGCAGGGGGTGAAGCACACGGCCCATCCTCTCCGCCTCGGCGTCCTCGGCGATCGGATCGACGGAAGGCAGAAACCGGTCCACGCTCACGTAGGCCGTCGCGCTTCCCGGCCGGCCGCCCACCTCGCCGAGCAGGAGACCCAGCGAGTCGACGGGGGCGCCACTCACGATCCGCTTCTGCACCTCCCGGAGCACGCGCTGGCCGAGCTGGATCTGGAAGAGGGGCCGGAGGAGGTCCGCCTCCGACTCGGAGAGGGCCGGAGTCCACAGGATGGAGGCGGATTGGCGCGCGTCGGTCATGGTCCTCCCGCGGTCCGGCGGGGTTCTACCGCGGGGCCCACCCCGGGATCCCGTCCTAGTAAAGCGTGAGGAGCTCCAGGATCGGAACCCCCATCAGCGCCGAGCGTCCGGTGCGCACGCGCGCCACGACCTCGATCGTCTCGAGGCCTTCCAGCCGTTCCACCCGGTCCAGCAGCTCCGGCGGAACCGCCAGGTACACGAAGCCGTGGGACGGATCGGGCGCCCGGGCGAGGACGAAGGGCTCGCCCTCGTAGAAATCGGTGCGCACCGCCTCCGCCCGCTCGAGCGAGATGAACTGCACCGACCACCGGACCCGGCGGCCCACGAAGCGCTCCGGATTCGCCCCGAGGTCCGCGGCCGACAGTTCGGCGAGGCTCGAATCGGGCTGCGTCGCGGCAAGCTCCCCGGCCGGCACCCAGCCCTCGAGCTGCACGCGCGCCCATCCCTCGCGCCGCTCGAGCACCCGGAGGTCGGCGCCCGACCGGAGGTCGGCGATCGTGTCCCCCTGCGGCGAAAGGCGTACCCGGAGCGGGCGCTCGCCCACGACCACCCGCTCGAAAGGGGGTTCGCCCGACGCCGCGCCCGACGCTTCGGTCCCCGCCTCGGCCGGGGGCGGGACCGACGCCGCGCCGCTCCCGGGCGCCGCGCTCGGCGAGGCGGGCGCCAGCGACGGACCCCACATCCAGCCCGTGCGGCGCACGCGGGTCCAATCCTCCTCCTCCTCCACCCGTTCCAGCAGGAAGCCTCGCAGGAGCCGCGCGGCGATTCGACCCCCGGGTCGGTCCCGGAGATTCTCGCCGCCGACCGCGGAGACGACGAGCTCGAAGCCACCGCGATTCGTGGCGGCGACCGAGCGCGACCAGATCCACCCCTCCAGCCGCACCTCGGTCCATCCACCCTCCCGGCCGACCACGGCCAGCTCCGTGTCGCCCATCACGGTGGCCAGGCGCTTTCCGTCCGCGGTCTGACGAAACACCTCCTGCTCCGCCGCCACGCGCATGGTCTGAGCGGCCACCGACCGCGGCGCGAGCGGGAGGACCGGTAGCACGGCCGAGAGAGCGGCCAGGGTCAGGTGGCGAACGGACACGTGCAGGGCTGCCCTGTTACTGGAAACACCCCGGCGGCCCGCCTACATTCGGGGCCGGCCACCACGACAGGGGGTGGATGGGCCGAACGACTTGTCACGCGAGCGAGTATAGGCGCCCCGCGAAAGCGGTGTCAAACGAAAGACACGGGATGAGCTCTACTTTCAGCCGCCGCGCCGTCGGGCCCCGAGGGGCCGCGCTCGCGGCGCTCGTGCTCCTGGCGCTCCCGGCGCTTCCGCTTCCGGCGGTTCGGGTCGCCGCCGCCGCCCAGGAACCGCGGATCGACTCGCCGTACCGGTGGATTCCGGAGGGCCTCCGCGCGGGCCCGGTGGCGGGCTTCTTCAACGCCGACCGGGGAAATCTCGAGTTCGGCCCCGGCTCCACCGCGGTCGGCGGCGGACGCTTCCGGATCCGGGTGAGCAGCCCGCTGTCCCTCGAGCTGGGCGCGACTCTCGGCTCCTCGGACCGCTTCGTCATCGACCCGCGCCTGGAGGAGGGTCCGGCTCCGGTGGACACGGTCTCCTCCACCTGGCTGGCCGCCCAGGCCGGGATCCAACTGGCGCTCACCGGCGCGCGCACCTGGAACGGCATCCAGCCGTACGTGCTGCTCGGAGGGGGGTTCATGGTCGGGCTGGACGAGCAGGCGAGCGAGGTCTTCGCCGAGCCGGACCTGGCCGACTTCCGCTACGAGATCGGCGTCGCCCCGAGCTTCATGGGCGGCGTGGGCGCCGAGCTCAAGCCGTCGCGGCGGATCGGGATCGGCCTCGAGCTCCGGGACCACCTGCTGCGGCTCAAGGCTCCGGAGGGCTTCTTCCGCACCGAGGTGCTGGAGGCGATCGAGGAAGCGGGCGCCCCGGCCCCGGAGGACAGCCAGTGGCCCCACAACCTGGAGCTAGGCGTCGGCCTGTGGTACTACTTCTGACCGCGCCGCCTCCGACCGCGGGGGCCGCGCTCGTGAGGCTCCCGGAGTCGATCTCGGCGGCTCCCGCGGTCCCGTCGACCGCGACGTAGCCCGTGGTTCCCTCGACGGCGACCCGGCCCGGGCTCGTCCCGGAAATCGCCCTCCTCGCCGCCGGCCTGTGGCTGCTCGCCCCGACCGCGGCGGCCGCGGCCCAGGAGCCTTCCGAGCGACCCGAAGCCGATCGGGCCGGGCAGGAAGCGGGGGCGCCCGAGGCCGGCGCGCCGCCGCGGGTCGCGCTGGAAGACCCGGACCGCGCCGAGCTCGCGCGCCGGATCGAGGGGCTGCTCGACGACCCGGCTCTCGAGCGGGCCCACGTGGGCCTGCTGGCCCAGGTGGGCGAGACGGGAGAGGTCGCCTTCGCCCGGAACGCCGAGAAGCTGTTCGTCTCCGCCAGCACGGCGAAGCTGGTGACGGCCGCCGCCGCGCTCCGGCGCCTCGGACCGGACCACCGCTGGCTCACCCGGCTCCTCGCGGCGGGCGCCCTGCGCTCGGACACGCTGCACGGCGACCTGTGGATCGTGGGGGGCGGCGACCCGCGGCTCGAGCCCGAGGAGGTGATACGCTGGCCGCGCCTCCTCCGCGAGGCGGGGATCCGCCACGTGACGGGCGACGTGGTGGGCGACGACCGCTACTTCGAGGGACCGGTCTGGGGCCGCGGCTGGACCTGGGAGGACGTCCATTCGGGCTGGGGGGCGGGGGTGAGCGGTCTGCAGCTCTCTCCGGCGCGGGTGCGGGCCGAGCTGGTGCCGGGGTCGGGCGTCGGGGCGCCGGCCACGCTCCGGTTTCGCGACCCGGGGCCGAAGCCCCCGGTCCGGAGCCGCGTCCGGACCGGCCCGCACGGAGGTGAGGTCCGCATCCGCTTCCTGCCTCCCCCGGAGGGCGGGCCCGTGGAGATCGTGGGTTGGATCCCGGCCGGGGCGGGCCCCGTGTCCCTGTCGCTGGCCCCGCACCATCCGACCCTGCACCTGCTCGCCCGGCTGGAGACGGCGATGCGGGACGCCGGCGTCGGCCTGGGCGGCGGCTTCCGCCGGGCCCGCCCCGACGAGGAGATCGGGGGACCGGTCGACTGGCAGCGGGAGATCGAGTCCGAACCCCTGGAAGAGGTGATCGAGCACCTCCTCCGATGGAGCGACAACCAGGTGGCCGAGTCGCTTCTCCGCACGCTGGGGCGGGAGGCCGGCGGGACGGGCGCGCCGGAGGAGGGCCTCGAGGCCGTGCAGGAGGTGGTGGCCGGATGGGGCATCGAGCCGGGCGCGGTCCAGCTCGCCGACGGGAGCGGGCTCTCGCGCTACAGTCGGGTGACTCCCGCGGCCCTCGTCCGGCTGCTACGGCGCGTGGCCCAGCTGCCCGAGTACGATGTCCTGCGCGAGGCGCTGCCGGTGGCCGCCGAGAGCGGCACGCTCGGCCGGCGGCTCGCGGCCACCGCGGCCGAGGGGAACGCGCGGGCGAAGACCGGCTCGCTGGGCGGCGTGCGCGGCCTGGCAGGCTATGTGACCGATGCCGACGGCGAGACGATCGTCTTCGCCCTGCTCCTGAACGGCTACGAGGTGCCCGGCGACGTGGCCACCGGCCTGGAGGACCTGCTGGTCGAGCAGCTCGCCCTCTACCACTCGGACGACTATCCCGGCTGCCCCTGCCCCCGCCGGCGATGAGCGATGGGGGCGGGACCGCGGCGAGCCGCGGGCGCGCGACGGTGGCCGCCCCGGACCCCCCGGGATGCCCGTTCCGGCCGCGCTCGAGCGGTTGACATGGCCGGCGAGGCCGCCGACTGGCTCTCCTACGACGACGCGCTGGCCGCCGTCCTGGAGCGCTGCGCCCCCCTCGAGGCGGAGGAGGTGGCGGCCTCCGACGCCCTCGGCCGGGCCCTGGCCGAGGCGGTGACCTCGCCGGTCGACCACCCGCCGTGGGACAACAGCGCCATGGACGGCTTCGCCGTCCGGGCCGAGGACGTCGAGGGCGCCTCGGAGGAGCGCCCGGTCGTGCTCCCGATCGCGGCCGACGTGCCGGCCGGCGCCTTTCCGCCCGGGCCGCTCCAGGCCGGGACCGTCGTGCGGGTGATGACCGGCGCTCCCGTCCCGGAGGGCGCGGACGGGGTGGTGCGGGTCGAGCACACGGACGGCGGGCGGGACGGCCGCGTGACGATCCGGAACGACGCGGACGCGCGGCGGCACATCCGGCGGGCGGGCGAGGACGTGCGGGCGGGCCAGACGCTGCTCCCGGCCGGTCGAGAGGTCACCCCGGGCGCCATCGCGGCCCTCGCGCTCGCCGGGCGGGGGCGGATCCGGGTCGGAAGTCGGCCCCGGGTCGCGATCCTGGCCACCGGCGACGAGCTGGCCGGCCCCGGCGAGTACGGGGAGGTACGGGCCGGTCGGAAGATCGCCGACACGAACAGCCCGGCCCTCGCGGCGCAGGTCCGCGCGGCCGGGGCGGTGCCGATCGCCCTCGGGATCGCCCGCGACGAGCCGGAGGCCGTGGAGGCTCGCATCCGCGAGGCGTCCCCGTGGGACGCGCTCGTCACCTCGGCCGGGGTGAGCGTCGGCGAGCGCGACCCCGTGAAGGAGGCGCTCGACGCCCTGGGCCTGGAGCGGGCCTTCTGGCGCGTGCGCGTCCGCCCCGGGAGCGCGCTCCTGTTCGGGACGGCCGACGGCCGCCCGGTGTGGGGGGTGCCCGGAAACCCGGTCTCGGCCATGATCGCCTTCGAGGCGTTCGTGCGCCCCGCGATCCGGAAGATGGCCGGCCATGCCCGGGTCCACCGGCGATCGATCCCGGCCGTGGCGGGCGAGCGGATCGGCTCGGCCGCCGACCTCACGCACTTCTACCGGGTGCGTCTCGAAGGGCCGGGGACCCGAGGCGATCCCCCTCCGGGGATCGGCGTAGGGGGTGGCGCAGGCTCGAGCGAGGCGCCGGGTCGACTCCGGCTTCCCGTGGCCCGCCTCACCGGCCCCCAGGGCTCGGGGATGCTGCACTCCATGGCCTGGGCCGACGCCCTGCTGATCGTGCCGGAGGGGACCGCCGGGGTGGAGGCCGGCGAGGAGGTCGACGTGGTGCCGCTGGCGGGCTGAGATGGAGGTCCCCGACGTGGTTCTCCTCGTGGGCACCCGGAAGGGTCTCTTCCGCGCCCTCGCCGGACCCGATCGCGAGACGTGGCGGCTGGAGGGCCCGCTGCTGGAAGGCTACGAGGTGTACCACGCCGTGGCCGATCCGCGGGAGCCCGGCCGGGTCTGGGCGGCCGTCAACCACGCCGTATGGGGCAGCCACGTCTACCGGAGCGAGGACGGCGGGAAGAGCTGGGCGCCCGCCGCCGGGCGCCTCGCCTTCCCGCCGGAGGCCGACCGCGAGCTCGAGGGGATCTGGCACCTGGCGCCCGGGCACCCCGCCCGGCCCGGCCGGCTGTGGGCGGGGGTCGAACCGGCGGCGCTCTTCCGGAGCGACGACGAGGGGGCGAGCTGGAGCTGGGTGCGCACGCTGGAGGACCACCCCACCGGCGCAACGTGGCAGCCGGCGCGCGGCGGTCTCTTCCTCCACTCGATCCAGGTGGACCCCGGCGACCCCGAGCGGCTGTTCGTCGCCGTCTCGGCGGGCGGCTGCTACCGGAGCGAGGATGGGGGCCAGAGCTGGGAGCCGGTGAACCGCGGCGTGCGGGCCGACTACCTGCCCGACCCCGAGGCGCCGGCCGGCCACAACCCGCACTGCCTGCGCCAGCACCCAGCCCGCCCCGAGCGGCTCTACCTGCAGGGCTACGACGCCGTCTACCGCTCGGACGACGCGGGGGGGAGCTGGACCGAGATCACCGGCGTGCCGCCCCGGGCGAGCGGGATCGCGAACGGTGCGCCGGGCGCCGGCGAGGGCGCGGGCGGGCTGCCGAGCGGCTTCGGCTACGTCGTGGGGCTGGACCCGGGCGACCCGGACCGCTGCTGGGTGGTGCCCGAGGAGGGAAGCCACATGCGCTGCGTCTGCGACGCGCGGCTCCGCGTCTACGAGACCGCGGACGCCGGCCGGAGCTGGACGCCGCGCACGGACGGCCTCCCCCAGGAGCACGCCTACGTGTCGGTGCTCCGGGAGGCGCTGTGCACGGATGGACTGGAACCGTGCGGGGTGTACCTCGGGACCTCGACCGGGCATCTGTTCGCCAGCCCGGACGGGCGGCGCTGGAGGCGGGTCGCGGGCTACCTGCCCACGATCCTCTCGGTCACGGCCCTCGT
>CAYMQZ010000002.1:35544-38320 GCA_964392705.1 uncultured Gemmatimonadota bacterium | reverse complement strand
CGGCCGCCCCGCCCCTCCACTCGAAGACCGCCCCGGCGCTCGTGTAGCCGCCCCCCACCGCGGTCAGCACGATGAGCGCCGGGTCCGGCATCGGACCGTGCTTGCCCCGCAGCACCTCGTCCAGGGTCACGGCGACGGTCGAGGCCGAGAGGTTCCCGTAGCGCTCGATCGTGTGGACCACCTTCCCCTTCGGCAGGCGGAGCTGCTTCTCCAGGCCACGGGTGATGCGGTAGTTCGCCTGGTGGGGCACCACGAAGTCCACCTCGTCCCAGCTCCGGTCCGTGGCCTCGAGCGCCCGCTCGGCCACGCTCGCCATCGAGAGGATCGCGTTCTTGAGGATCTGGGGCCCGCCGGCCATGTGGAGCTTGGGGAACGGCTCGTCCTCCCGCTCCCACCCCTGGCCGATCAGGTAGAGGGGCTCGCGGTCGTACTCGCCCGTGATGTAGGGCGGGCCCAGGATCCCCTCGCCGTCGGCCGCCGGGGAGAGCACGGCGGCGCCCGCGCCGTCGCCGAACAGCACGGCCGTCTTCGGATCCGAGTAGTCGGTCACCCGCGAGAGCGCATCGCCCGAGATCGCGAGCACGTTGCGGGCGAGGCCGCTCCGGATCATCGCCCAGCCCGCGGCCAGCGCGTAGACGAACCCGGCGCAGGCGGCGTTCAGCGTGAACCCGCCCAGGCGCGGCACACCCAGCCCGGCCGCCACCGTGCACGCCGCGTTCGGCACCACGTCGGCCCCCGTGAGCGAGGCCACGAGCAGCGCGTCGAGCTCGGAGGCCTCCATCCCGGCCATCTCGAGCGCGCGGCGGCCCGCCTCGACGCACATGTCCTCGGTCGTGAGCCCGGACGCCTCGTCCAGGACGCGGCGCTCGCGGATGCCGGTGACCTGGACCGACCAGTGATCGAACACCTCCACCGGCGACAGGGAGTCGGGATCCTCCAGCTTGCGGAGCGAGGCGCGGGCGCGCTCCACGTCGAAGTTCTCCCGGATGCTCTCCAGCTCGAAGAGCGCCCGGTTGTCGAGGACCGTGGGGGGCAGGTAGCTGCCCGAGCCCGCGATGCGGGCCGTGGGGTCATCGGGCAAGGAAACGCCTCGTCGGCCGAGCTCGAACCTTCCGGCGGCTGTCGATCACGCGGGCGAGTATAGGGCCGCGGCGGCCCCGCCTCAACGCGGGAGCCGCTGCCGGCGAGGGGGAGCGGCCGAGAAGGCGGAAGGCGTAGCTGCCGAAGGAGCCCTACGGCGCGCCGCCTCCGAAGGAGGGCCGGGGGCGCGCTCCCCACCAGGGCGGCCCGTCCGACCAGCCTCCGACGAGCGGCCCCCGGCCACGGCCGGTCGGCACCCGGACCGTGCCGCCCGTGACCTCGCGCCGCACGGAGTCCGCCGCCTCGCCCGGCTCGAGGCCCGAGCGGATGAGCTGGCGGACCGAGCCCGGCAGGGAGAGCAGGCGGTCGCCCTCCACGCCGTGCCGCACGGCGTCCTCCACCAGCGCCTCGGCCGGCCCGGGCGGTACGCCGTCGTCCATGAGGTCGAACATCACCACGAAGAGGATCTCGAGCTCCCCGCGGGCCGAGCGCGCGAGCGAGCGGATCGAGGAGGCGGGCACTCCCCGTCGGAGGGCGTCCGCGGCTTCCTTGAGGGCCTCGTCGCCCACCTCCCGGCCGACGGCCGCGCGCGCCTCGCGCAGCTCCCTCGCGTACTCCGTCACCGTCCTGAGGACCCGGTCGGCCGGCTGGCGCTTCTCGATGCCCTCGAGCACTTTGTTCACCAGGAGCGAGGTCGGCAACCCCTCCTCGCCGGCCTCCCGGATCAGGACGACGATCCGCTCGCCCGCCGCGCCCGGGAAGGCGACCTTCACGCGGCCCAGCTCGTCGGGCTGCTGCGCGTGAGCCGGCAGGGTCCCGCACAGGAGAAGGCCGGCGGCGAGCGCGAGCAGGCGAGCGCGCCACGCTCCGCGTCGTCTCGAGGCGCGCGTCACCGCGTCAGATCCCCGCCCTTGGGCCCGCGATCGCGAGCACCGCGTTCCGATGGCCGTATCCGTCCTCCTCGTACCGGTCCGCGTAGGGATCCGTCACCCAGGTCGAGCCGTCCACCACGAACATATACTCGTGGACCCCCGGCTTCATCGGAACCGTCGCCGACCAGATGCCGTCGCCGTCCGGATCCTGCAGCGGGATGTCGGGCGACCACGCGTTGAAGTTTCCGGCCAGCGACACCGAGCGGGCGGTCGGGGCCTCGAGCAGGAACTTCACGTACACGACCTGCGTCACGGCCGAATCCGGGACGGCGGCCGCCTCGCCGCCCGCCGCTTCGCCCTCGATCGCCGTGGCCACGGCCCCGGGAACCTGCCCGGGTTCCCCGGCGCCCGCCACCTGGCCGTCCCCACCGACCGACCCGCCGAACGGCAGGACCAGCGCGAGGGCCACGACCGCCGCCGCGGCCAGGCCGAGTCCGAGCGGGGAGACGCGGATCGAGCGCGGGCGGACCCACCAGGCGCCGGCCCGCCGCCACCAGGGGTCCCGGCCCTCGTCGAGGACCGCGTCCAGGATCCCGCGCTCGAGCCCCGCCGGGGCGCCGGCCGCGCCGGCCGCCCGCACGTCCTCGAGGAGCCGGTCCCAGACGGCGGCCTCGCGCCGCGCCTCGGCGGAGAGGTCCGCCGCTGCCAGCTCGCCATCCAGATATCGATGCACTTCGTCTCGCATGCTCATCTCGCCGTTCCCATGGACCGCGCGGAGCGCTCCGCCGTCGTCATCGCCGGGCCTACCGCCCGTTCCGTCATCG
>CAYMQZ010000002.1:22978-35444 GCA_964392705.1 uncultured Gemmatimonadota bacterium | reverse complement strand
CGCGCGGAGCGCTCCGCCGTCGTCATCGCCGGGCCTACCGCCCGTTCCGTCATCGAGGCTCCTCCTCCCGGTAGCGGGAGAGGAGAACCTGCAACTCCTCGCGGGCGCGGTGCACGCGCATCTTCAGCGCCGACACCGAGGCCCCGAGGCGCTCGGACATCTCCTCGTACGCCCAGCCTTCCACGTGCTTCAGCACGAAGGCTTCCCGCTGCTCGTCGGTGAGCCGGGCCAGCGCGGCCTCGATCTCCCCCCGCAGCTCCGATCGCTCCGCCGCCTCCTCGGGGTTTCCGCGCTCGGCGGTCAGGGGGCCCACCGCATCCAGCGAGACCCCTCGTCGGCGGGGACTCTTCAGGTGATCCTTGGCCACGTTGGCCGCGATCCGGAAGAGCCACGCCCCGACCCGCTCCGGATCCCGGCAGTCCGCCAGATTCCGGAAGCCTTTGATGAACGCCTGCTGGACCACGTCGGCCGCCTCGTCGGGCCGCCCCATCATCCGCAACGCGTACCGGTACATCACGTCCTGGTAGCGCCGGACGAGCAGCTCGTACGCCTCGCGCCGGCCGGACAGGACTTCCCGGACCACCTCGGCATCCGGGGGGTCCTCCGTCCCCGCCCGAAACGGGGGCCGGGACGGGGGACGACCGGATCGACCTTCTCCTGTGATGGACGACCTCCCTGATCGCTGGGTCACGGACGCCCCGGCGACTTATCGCCCGCGGCCCGGAGAATAGCGAGGGGGCCGACCGCGTTCCACCGCCGACGTCGACCCGGGTCCCGGCCTCGCATACCTTGCGGCGTGCCCAGCGATCCGCCCGCTCGATTCGACGAGATCCCGACGCCGGCCCTCCTGCTGGACCTGGACGTCCTGGAGGCGAACCTGGCCCGAATGGCGGCGCGGTGTCGCGAGCTGGGCGTCCGCCTCCGGCCCCACATCAAGACCCACAAGTGCGTGGAGGTGGCCGAGCGCCAGCGAGCGCTGGGGGCCGCGGGCATCACCGTCTCCACGCTGCACGAGGCGCGCGTCTTCGGCCAGCGTGGATTCGACGATCGCACCTGGGCCTTCCCGTTGCCGGCCAGTCGGGTGCGGGAGGCCGCCGACCTGTCGCACGGGACGGGCCTGGCGCTGACCGTCGACTCTCTCCAGGCCGTGGAAGCGCTGGAAGAGACCGGCCGCTCCTGTCGTGTCTGGCTCGAGGTGGACTGCGGCTACGGGCGCTCCGGCGTCGACCCGGAGTCGGAGCACGCCCGCCGGATCGCCGAGGCGATCGACCGCTCGCCCACTCTCGAGCTGGCGGGCCTCCTCACGCACGCCGGCCACGCCTACAAGGGACGGACGCCGGAGGAGATCGCGGCGGCGGCCGAGGAGGAGCGCGCCGTGTCCGTGGCCTTCGCGGAGCGCCTGGAGGAAGCCGGGATCGCCGTACCCGAGGTCAGCGTCGGCTCGACGCCCGGCATGGCCCACGTGCGGCGGCTGGACGGGGTGAGCGAGGTCCGGCCCGGCAACTACGCCTTCTACGACTACACCCAGGTGCTCCTGGGCAGTTGCCGCGTCCGCGACTGCGCGGCGACCGTGCTGGCGACGGTCGTCTCCTCCCGGCCCGGCTCCGAGCGCTGCGTGGTCGACGCGGGGGCGCTCGCCCTGTCCAAGGACACGGGCCCGGAGTGGGCGCCGCATGGCTACGGCCGGATCCTCGCGGACCCGGCGCGGGGCGTTCTGCGAGACGACGTGCAAGTCGCCTCCGTGAGCCAGGAGCACGGGATTCTCGACGCCCGTCTCCCCTTCGGAGAGCGGGTCCGCATCCTGCCCAACCATTCGTGCCTGACCGCGGCTTGCTTCGACGAGTATCACGCGGTGCGCGGGGACGAGGTCGTGGCGCGCTGGAGGATCGAGCGCGGGCGCTAGCGGGCGCACGATAGCTCGGTGGCGGGGCGCGAGGAGCCGAGCCGGAGCCTGGCCCGCCTCTTGCCCTCCTGCACCGCGGGTGTCCCGCCCCGCAGACCCAGGGGGTTTGCGTGCCGGACGTCGAGGCCAGACGTGGGAGAGTTCGGGGGAAGAACCGGATGCGAATGAGTCGATCGCTGTCGCTGTTGCTGCTGGTAGCTGCCGCCGCCGGCGGAGCGGCTTTCTGGAGATGGCCGAAGCTCGGCCCCGCCCTGGAGGCCGGAGCGCCGCTCCTGGAGGCCGTGTGGCCGGTGCTGGCGATCGCCGTCGGCGGACTTCTGCTCGTGCACATCCATGCCATGACCCGTCTGGCCGGGCTGACCGACGGGGCGTCCGAGGATGGACGCGAGCCTTCCCCGCGCAAGCGACCCGAGCCCGAGCGCGAGAAGCCCCGTGCGTCCGGGCCATCCGGAGGGACGGCGAAAGCTTCATCGACCGGTCTTCGGCCGGGTGCCGTGAAGCGGTCGGCCGCCTCCGAGGCTTCGAAGGCCGCGGAGGAGCCCGAGAGGGTGGAGGCGTTCCTGAAGGTCGTGCTGGACGACGCGGACGCGGAGGACGTCTCCTTCCTCCCGCCCTACGCCAGCGACGAGCCGGACGACCCCTCGCTCCTCGATCCCTACCCGGTCGACGAGGGCCTGCAAGCCTCCTTCGGGATCGGCGACGCGGAGGACGAGCCGGAGTCCGAAGCCGGCCGGGACGCCCCCGAGCCGGCCTCCGGGGAGGCCGGAGGCGGGGGCCCGACGGACGTGGAAAAATATCGCAATGTGCCAATCCCCCGGCATTTTGCACTGGGCACGGTGGCGATCATCAAGCAGACGCTGACGCCCGCGGAGGTCGCGCAGGTGCTGGTCGAGCAGCGAAAGAGGCCGCGCGACAAGTTCGGCGAGCTCGCGGTCGAGATGGGGCTCCTCTCCCAGGCGGAGCTCGAGGAGCTTCTGGTGGCCCAGCAGCAGGGCCTGTTCACCGACGAGGAGATCCGTCAGGCGCGCGGGCGCATCAAGTCCTTCCGGGAGCTCGAGGCGGCCGCCTCCGCCCAGTAGCCTGCCCCGCCTCCGCCCAGCAGTCGGCCCGCGCCTCAGGCCTCCAGTCGGCTCACCCGGCGCCGGGCCACGACGTAGGGAAGCACGGCGCCCGCGGCACAGATCCCCACGGTGAGCAGCAGCGCGAGGCCCAGCTCCGAGCCGTACGGGGGGCGCGGCGTCCGACCCGGGAGACCGCTCGCCAGATAGCCCCGGAGCGCGAGAAACTGCAGCCCCAGCACGGCGCCCAGGTTCGCCAGGGCTCCGCCCATGAAGAACAGCCCGCCCATCGACGTCGGGATCTGCGCGGCGTTCTCGGTCTCGAACTGCGGAAAGACGATGCCCCAGGCGAGCGCCTGCGCCACCATGGCCAGCGTGAGCGCGGCGATCGAGACGAGCGAGAGGGCGAAGAGGCCCGGCGCCACGTCCAGGATGCCGTTCGTGAGCACGGTGAGGCCCAGCGCCAGGACGAGCAACGGAAGGGCGCCCGTCCAGAACTTCGACCACAGGAGGCTGGACGGCGGCAGCGGCGAGGAGCGTAGCAGCCACAGCGCCGGACCCTCCAGGCTGAAGGCCGGGAAGATGAAGCGGGCGGCGACCGCCGCGAGAACGAACCCCGAGAGACCCAGGTTGAGAAGCACCACGACCGAGATCAGGAAGCGGCCGATCGCTTCGCTGCTCCGGATGGGCAGCACGCGGATGTTGTACACGTATACGACCAGAAGCACGCCCAGGATCAACAATTGCGACCACTGCGACGGATCGCGGAAGAAGATCCGCAGGTCCTTCATCACCAGCTCGCGCCGGCGGACGCCGAGCGGCCCCAGGAGCCGCCCCACCCCCGACCAGGCGCGGTCGCGCTTCTCGCCCCGCCTGCGCGTTCCCTCCTGGGCCCGCGTGTAGCCGGCGGCGAACAGTCGGCCGTGTAGCGCGGCCCCCAGCACCACGAAGGCGGCCGCGGTGGTCCACAGCAGCAGCAGCCAGAACGGGTCCAGCCCGCCCTCCAGCCCGCCGCGCAGCACCTCCGCCGCCCACTCCGAGGGCAGCCACGTGACCGTGGGGGTCTCGAGCACCGCGAGGAAGTCGATCAGGTTCCGGAAGCCCTCCGGATCCACCAGCCGCTCGGGACGGAGAACGCGCAGCCCGACGACCAGGAGCGCCACCGCCAGCAACCCCACGACGGCCAGCAGGTCACGCGTCCGTCGGGCGGGCACCAGGCGCACGAGCAGGAGCGTGATGGCGCTCCCGGCCGCGGCCGGGATCACGAGGAACGGGATCAGCGCGGCGACCGACAGCAGGTAGAACTCCATCCCGGCCTCGTACACGGTCTGGTAGGCCACCAGCACCGGCGCCAGCAGCAGCACCACCATCCAGGACGAGCTCACGAGCGTCTCGGCCAAACGTGCCGCGTAGACCGCCAACCAGTCGACCGGCGCCGCGAGCACGGTCGGGAGGTCGCGGGCGAGGAAGAAGGAGGAGAGCGCGGCGATGACGTTGGACAGGAGGAGGAGGGAGAGGAACAGCAGCAGCCCCAGCCCCAGGAGCCGCGTCGCCAGGATGGGACCGACCTCCGGGAAATCCCGCAGCCGCTCCAGCATGCGGACGGACACCACGTAGGCGAGCCCGCCGCCGCCCGCGACCGCGGCCGCCACCGCGGCGACCCGCCCGGCCCGGCGCCGCAGCGGACTGCGGGCACCCAGGAAGGCGACTCGCTTCGGACGCAGGAGCAGCAGGGCGCTCCGGACGGCCCCCGCCGGCGGTCCCGTCTCCATCCCGGACTCCTACTCCCCCAGCACCCGAACCAGCTGCCGCTCGGCGGCGCCCCCGGTGAGTCGCAGGAAGATCGACTCCAGCCGCCCGTCGGCGCCGACCGCGGCCTCGCGCAGCTCGTCCATCGATCCCTCCGCCACGATCCGGCCCGCCTGGATCACCGCCATCCGGTCGCACAGCGCCTCGGCGAACTCCAGCGTATGGGTCGAGATCAGGAGCGTCCCCCCGCGATCGGCGAACGCTCGCATCAGATCCTTGAGCAGCCGGGCCGAGCGCGGGTCGAGACCCACCATCGGCTCGTCGATCACCCACACATCCGGCCGGTGGATGAGCGCGGAGGAGATGATCAGCTTCTGACGCATGCCGTGACTGTAGGACTCGATCAGCTCGTCCCGGAACGTCTCCAGGTCCCAGAGAGCCAGGAGCTCGTCGATCCGGACCTCCACCTCGGGGCCCGACTGTCCGTACAGGCCCGCTACGAAGCGGAGCAGCTCGGCGCCGGTGAGCTTCTCGTACACGAAGGGCCGGTCCGGCACGAAGCCCAGCCGCTGCTTGGCGGCGTACGGCTCCCGGACCACGTCGTGCTCGCCGATCAGCACCCGCCCGTCGTCGGGCCGGAGGATGCCGGCGATCATGCGAAGGGTCGAGGTCTTGCCCGCCCCGTTGGGACCCAGGAGCCCGAAGATGCGGCCCGACGGAACCCGGAGGTCGACCCCGTCGACGGCGACCAGGTCTCCGTAGCGCTTCGTCAGCCGCTCGAGCCGGATCATCGGCGTCGATCCCGGTAGGGGTAGTACGCCAGCTCGAAGGCCGTCCGCTCCAGCCGCAGGCCGCCACCCAGGTCGGCTTCGACCAGACGGCCGTCCTCGTCCACCCACGAGCGCAGCGTCAGTCCCGCCACCTGCCTCTCCACGAGCCACGCGCGCACCGTGTCGCGCCCGGCCACGCGCCAGCGGCCGGCCACGTCCGTGTCGGCGCTGTCCGGAAAGGACCGCGTCTCGACGGCCAGCACCTCGACCTCGGCGATTCGTCGGGAGAGGCTCACGGGATCGAAGATGGGGATGCGGACGCGGTCGCCCGCCTCGAGCGACCCCTCGGCCGCCAGCCGCATGGCGAGCGTCGTGGCCGGGACGACGGGTCCGTCCAGCCGGACGCGGATCGAGTCGGGAGGCTCATCGCCACGCGCCACCACCATCCGCAGGAGGCTGTCCGCCTCGACCGTGCCGCGCGCCGTCACCGGTCCGAGCGGACCGCGCGACTCGAGCCGGAACGACTCGAGGGCCAACGTCGGCCCGAGCCGCACGCTCGTCTCCAGCGAGATCCGGCCGGCGCCGCCCAGGCCCGCCAGGCGGCCCTCCATCCGGTCCTCGACCAGGAACCCGGCCCGGCCCGGCAACGTGTCCACCCGGCTCTGGGCCCACCCCGTCCGCTCCTCGCCGCTGTAGATGGCGTAGTAGGCGACCCCCGGGGGCAGCGTGGCCGCCGCCTCCGCCAGCAGAGCCTCGAAGGGGCGGAAGTACTCCCGCTTCACGTGCCAGATCAAGGTGGAGGCCCAGACCAGCAGGATCGCCGCCGCCAGGCCGCCTCGTCCCGTCATCTCGCTCCTCCCACCACCGCGCTTCCACGCCCGCGAAGGCTTTCCGGCGAACGGCGCCTTCCCGCGAGGCCTCTGCCTGCGCCCGGCCCGGTCCGACCGGTCCCGGCCCGACCCGTCCCGGCCACGCACCCACAGTCTATCCCGCACGGGCTCGAAGGCCAATCCGTCTCCGGAACCACCCACGGGCGCGGGACCAGCACCGGCGCGGAGGCGAGCCTGCCCGCGCGCTGGCGTCGGCCTCCGTAAGCGCGGAACACATGTTGCCACTTGTTGTTAGACGCGAACCTCAGGCGGGCTCCTGTCGCAGAACAAGGGACCGCAGAAGAACCTGCTGAAGGAGCGGGCGGAGCAGACGCCGCCCCCGCCGATGCGGTGACCTAGGCGCCGTCCGCTTCCCCGTCGGCGGAGCGCGCGCCCGACTCGGCCAGCGCCGCCCGGTACGCCTCCGGCGTGTCCACGTCCACGGGCGCCGGAAGGTCGATCTCGAGCCGGGCCACCTCCGAGCGGCCGGAGACGAGGAGCTCGGCCGGGCCCCGATCTCCGCGAAGCCCGGCGAGCAGGGGAAACGTCGGACGGGAGAAGACGACGGGGTGCCCCGGGCGGTCGCGATAGTCCGTACGGAGCACGGGAGCGTCGGACTCGCGCCAGGCGGCCACGGCGGCGCGAATCGTTTCCGTCCGCACCCCCGGCTCGTCGCCCAGGAGCACCGCGGCCGCGATCACCTCCGTCTCTCGCCGCAGCGCGCGGACGCCGGCCGCCAGCGAGCCGCCCATGCCCTCGCGATAGTCGGGGTTCTCCACGACCCGCGCCCCGGTCTCGCCCAGGGCACGCCGCAGCTCGGCGGCCCGGTGCCCGGCCACGATGAGCACCGGATCCAGCCCGGCGGCGAGGGTGGTGCGCACGACCGACCCCACCACCGTGCCGTCTCCGTAGGGGAGCAGCAGCTTGAACCGGTCCTCCATGCGGGAGGAGAGACCGGCCGCCAGCACGACGCCGGCGACGCGCCCGGTCACGGACCGCGTCGGCCCGGCGCCCGGCCGGACGCGATCATCTCGGCCAGGATGGAGACCGCGATCTCCTCGGGCGAGCTGGCGCCGATGTCGAGACCCACGGGTCCCCGGATGCGATCCAGTTCCTCGTCGCCGAACCCCGCCTCCTCCAGGGCCTCGCGCCGCAGCCGCTGGGTCCGCCCGCCGCCGATCTGGCCCACGTACAGGCAGCCCGCGCGGAGGGCCGCGGCCAGGGCGGGCACGTCGAGCTTCCGGTCGTGGCCGAGGACGACGACGTCCAGGTAGCGGTCCAGCCCCACCCGGTCGAGCCCCTCCTCCGGCCACAGGTGGAGCACCGCCTCCGCATCCGCGAAGCGGTCGGGATCCGCGAACGTCTCCCGGGGATCGACGACCCAGACCCGCCATCCGGCGTAGGCCGCCAGATGACAGAGCGCCGCTCCCACGGGCGTGGCGCCGACGATGGCCAGACGCGGCGGCGGAAGGAACGCCTCCGCGAAGGCGCGATGCGGCCCGGCGCCGGGCTCGGCGTCCGGTCGGTCGGCGGCGGCGGGCCCGGACCCGCCGCGCTCCCGACCCTCGCCCGAAGGCTCCAGCTCGAGGATACGACTCCCGCCGACGTCGAACAGCCCGGCCTCCGCCACGGCCGCCACGGCGTCGTCGTCGAGCGCCGCGGACCCGAGCCCTCCCGCGCCGTCGGCGTCCCGCCGCAGCAGGAGGCGCCGCCCCCGGATCCCCTCCGATATCCCCGTGAGCAGGACCGCCGGCTCCGTCCGCTCCACGGCCGAGGCCAACTCGGCCCACGCGGCGTCGCCGGGGTCGTGGGGCGCGAGGAGCACCCGGATCTCGCCGCCGCAGGCCAGTCCCACCTCGGCCGCCATCTCGTCCGTGATCCCGTACTCCACGACCTCGGTCGCGGCGCCCCGAATCACGGCCTGGAGGCGCTCGTGCAGGTCCCCTTCCACGCAGCCGCTGGAGACGGAGCCGGCCACGTCGCCGCCCTCGCTCACGGCGAAGCGGGCCCCGGGGGACCGGGGAGCGGAGCGTCGCACGCTCAGCAGCGTGGCGACGGCCGCCCGCCGGCCCGCTTCCGTCCACCGCCGGAGCGGCTCGTGCACCTCGCCAAAGCTCACGCGGGCCTCCTCCGGACGGTCGGCGGGGACCCCTCGGCCCGCGGCCGCACCGCCCGAGACCTCAGCCGCCGTCCCGCAGCTTCCGGATCTCCTCCGTCAGCCGCGGGACCACGTCGAAGAGATCCCCCACGATCCCGTAGTCGGCGATCTTGAAGATCGGGGCCTCGGGATCCTTGTTGATCGCGACAATCACTTTCGAGGTCCGCATGCCGGCCTGGTGCTGGATCGCCCCGCTGATCCCGATCGCCACGTACAGGTTCGGGGAGATCGTCTTACCCGTCTGGCCCACCTGCTCCGGATGCGGCCGCCAGCCGGCGTCCACCACCGCGCGGCTCGCTCCCAGGGTCGCGCGCTCGCCCAGCGCCCCCACGAGGTCCTCGAGGAGATGCCAGTTCTCGGGATCCTGCATCCCCCGCCCCCCCGACACGACGATCGGGGCCTCCGCGACATCCAGCCGCTCGCGCTCGCCGGTCTCGATCCCCCGCGAGCGCATCCGTGACGGCTCGACCTGCAGTTCCAGCGACTCGACCTCGCCCGCGCCGTCCGCCGGCTCCGGGAGAAAGACGTTCGGCCGGAGGCTCGCCAGGGCCGGGCGCTCGGAGAACGCCACCCGCGCCAACGCCTTGCCGGCGTAGGTCGGCCGCTTCGCGACGACTCGGCCGCCCTCCACCTCGAGCGCGGTGACCTCGGTGGCCAGCCCGCGATCCAGCCGTGCGGCGACCCGCGGCGCCAGGTCCTTCCCCAGGGCCGTGGCCGGGAAGAGGATCGCGGCGTAGGTGTGCGCGGAGTGGAGCGTCTCGACCGCGCGCACGGAGGCATCCCGCTGATAGTGCGCGAACGGCTCGCCCTCGACTTTGAAGATCCGGTCGGCGCCGTAGTCGGCCAGCTCGGCGACGGCCTCGCCGAGTCCCGGCGCGCCGAGGGCGAGCGCGTGCGTGGCGACCCCCAGGTCGGCCGCCAGCCGCCGCCCCGCCGAGACGGCTTCCCGGCCCGCGACCCGTAACTCGCCGCCCCGCGTCTCCGCGAACGCGAGGACCGGACCGTTCCCCTCGGGGGCCATCACAGCACCCCGGCTTCCTCGCGCAGCCGGCGCACGAGCTCCGGCACGGCTTCCGCCCCCTCGCCCAGGATCTCCCCCTCCTCCGGAGGCGGCGGCTCCTCGAGCGCCAGCAGCTCGAGCTTCGGGTCGGGAAGGGTCACCTCCCTCTCCTCGAGAGGCTTCCGCTTCGCGGCCATGATCCCCTTGAGGCTCGGATAGCGCGGCTCGTTCAGGCCCTTCTGGGCCGAGACCACGGCCGGCAGGTCGAACTCGACCGTCTCGTGGCCGCCCTCGACCTCACGGCGCGCGATCGCCCGCCCGTCGGAGACCTCGAGCTGGACGACGACCGTCGCGCAGGGCAGCCCCAGCAGCTCCGCCACCAGGACCGGGACCTGCATGTTGTCGTCGTCGATCGCCTGTTGGCCGAAGAGGAGGAGGTCGAACTCCCGCCCCTCCAGCTCGGAGACCAGCGTTCGGGCGACCGTGAGCCCGTCCACCGTCGCGGTCAGCGGGATGTCAGCGCGCAGCAGCAGGGCCTCGTCCGCCCCCATCGCGAGCGCGGTCCGCAGGGTCTCCTTCGCCTCCTCCGGCCCCACGCTCACGACGGCCACCGCCCCCTCGCTCGCCGCCTCCTTCAGACGGAGCGCCTCCTCCACGGCGAACTCGTCGTAGGGGTTCAGCACGTACTTCACGCCTTCCGGGTCGATGCTCTTCCCGTCCGGCGCGATCCGGACGCGCGTCGCCGAGTCGGGGACGCGCTTTATGCACACGATCGATCTCACGTTCTCGGGGTCGGGCTCAGCGCCTCTGATATCGCTCGATCTCCTGGTTCGTGAGCGAGTAGAGGCGGAAGAGGATGAGGTCGATGAGCTCGTCGAGCACCGTCGTCTCGCGACGGATCCGCGTGCGGTCGCCGTTGTCGTCCGGGCGCGTCTTCTTCAGCTCCACGAGCCGACCCGCGAGCCAGAGCAGGAAGTCGTGCGCGACGTCGCGGTGCTCCCGGCTGCGGTCGGGCTCTCCGCTGGCGCTGCGGGGCAGCAGCGCATCGACGAGCGCCAGGAGCCCCGGGAAGACCATCTCGGTGAGCTCCCCGTCGCCGATCCGCTCCTCGTCGCTGATCTCCTCCCAGCGCAGCTCGTTCCAATAGAGCTCGCAGGCCTCCTCGAACAGGTGCCGACGCACGCTGGGGCGCGCCGGCCGCACCACGAGGTCCACCGGCCCCAGGTCGCGGTCCACCGACTTCCGCAGCCCCCGGAGCCGCTCCTCGAGGAGGATGCGGGCCGCCATGCCCACCTCCCCCTGGGGAAGCACGCTCGCCGGTGCGTCTTCCAGGTACGGCTCCTCGGACATCGCTCCGCTCTCGTTCACGCCCAATCCTCTGTTCACGGGGCATCGAAAATGGGCTCCCGCTCCCGAAGGTACAAGACTCATCGCTCGGCGCGCCGGGCCATGCCACGGAGGAGCTCCAGGTTTCGGCGGTCCGAGGCGACGGGGTCCTCGCCCTTGGGGGTCTCGAGCACCCGGGGGACATCGCGGAGGCGGGGGTCGCGCGCGAGGACGGCGAAGGGAGCCTCGCCGATCCGTCCCTCGCCGATGTGGGCGTGCCGGTCGACCCGGCTTCCGAGCGGCGCTCGCGAGTCGTTCAGGTGGAGCAGCCGCAGCCGCTCCAGCCCCACCGCGCGGTCGAAGCGCTCGACCACCGCCTCGTATTCGCCCACGAGGTCGTAGCCCGCGGCGAAGACGTGCGCCGTGTCGAGGCAGACGCCGAGCCGATCCCGCAGGTCCGAGGGCGCGGCCTCCAGCAGCCACGCCAACTCCTCGAACCGACTCCCCAGCGCCGTTCCGCTTCCCGCCGTCGTCTCGAGCAGGACCCGGGTCTCGCCCTCGCTCTCCCGGAGGGCGGCGACGATCGCCTCCGCGTTTCGCCGCAGCGCCGTCTCCCGGTCGCCGTCCGTGGCGCTTCCGGGGTGGGTCACGAGAGCGTCCAGGCCGAGAAGCCGGCAGCGCTCGAGCTCGGCCCGGAACGCCGAGGCCGACCGCCGGCGCAGGGCCGCGTCCGGCGATGCCAGGTTGATCAGGTAGCTGTCGTGCGCCGCCACGAAGACGATCCCCGCCGCCTCGACGGCCCGCCGGAACGCCTCGGCCTCCCCCGCGCTCACGGTCCGCTCGGCCCAGCGCTGCGGAGCCTTGGTGAAGATCTGAAGGGCGCGGATCCCGAGCTCCCGGCCCCGCTCGGCCGCGCGGTGCAGCCCCCCGGCCACCGAGAGGTGAGCCCCGAGCGGTGGGCCCTCGGACTTCTCCCGGAACGCGGGGGCCCTCTCAGGGACGGCGGTCGACCCGGTCCAGCGCCCGCTCGGCCAGACGCCGCTTCAGATGGAACAGTCGCGCCCGCTGGAGGGGGGTCAGGAACCCGGAGAGCCGGCGATCCTCCTCCACGTCGATCCGCGCCTGACGCACCCGGAGCTCGAGCAACTCCTCGAACAGACGCCCGACGCGCCCCTGGTCGGGCGCGCCCGTCCTGACCAGCCGGGCGAGCTGCGGCATCAGCTCGCGCCTCCGCTGCGCCAGCTCCGCCCGCTCCCGGCGCGAGCGCTGGAGCTCCGCGGCCAGCCTCTCGCGCTGCGCCCGTTCCAGGCCCAGCGCCTCGCCGACGCGGGCGGCGAAGCGCTCCACGAGCGCCTCCCAGGGAACGCCCGTCTCCTCGACCTCGTAACCGAGCGCCGCGCGCACCTCCTCGGGCGCGGGCCGAAGGTCCTCGAGATCCTCCTCCCAGCCCCGAATCGCCGCCGCCGTATTCCACTCGTCGGCCGCGCCGGCGTGGCGGTTCACCTGCCAGACGCCCAGGCCCATCGCCACCACGGCCGCCGCTGCCGCGACCTTCCAGGCCGCCGACAGCCACGGTGGTCCCGGAGCCGAGCGTCCTCGCGGACCGTCCTCCGTCTCTTCGGGTCCTTCCTTC
>CAYMQZ010000002.1:19550-22878 GCA_964392705.1 uncultured Gemmatimonadota bacterium | reverse complement strand
TCCCGGAGCCGAGCGTCCTCGCGGACCGTCCTCCGTCTCTTCGGGTCCTTCCTTCTCCATCATCCCGTCCGAATCATCCCGCGCCAGCCCGAAGACCAGATCGACGTGACGCTCGTAGAGAACGCGCCAGGCGCGCTCGTCACCCCGGCGCGCTTGCTCGACAGCCTGGCCGTCGTCTAGCATCGGCTACGATGGATCGCATCGTCCACCCTGGGCACGCTCGATCCGGGTGAGGCGAGCTCGTGACCAGGACGGAGCACGGCGTGAATTCGTTAAACGAGGCGCCGCCGGAAGTCGCGGACCCGGGTTCAACGTCGCCCAGCGCCGGCGTGTTATCGGGGTGCGCGTGAGGCAATGTCGAGCGGGACAGAGCGCGCCGCAACGGTGAACCGCGGGGACGAGGGCGCCTCGACGACCGGCTCGAACGCGGAATCGCGCTCCGACGCGAAGCGTCGCCCGAACGAGGAGCGACTCGCCCGCGAGGCCGAGCTCGTGCGAGCGGTCCAGCAGGGCGACCGCGCGGCGTACGGAGCGCTCGTGGAGCGCTACCTGGATCCGGCATACGCCGTGGCGCTGTCGATCATGCGGCACGAGCAGGACACGGAGGATGCCGTGCAGGCCGCCTTCATCCGCGCCCTGGAGAAGGTCGACCAGCTGCGGCCGGGAAGCCCGTTCGGCCCCTGGTTCTACCGGGTGCTTCGGAGCACGTGCCTGAACCTGCGGAGGCGGGAGGCGCTGCGCAGTCACGGGGAGATTCCGGCCGGCGCGTCGGGAGATTCGGACCCGGCCCGGGAGTTGGAGAGGACGCGGGCGCGGGAGCGCGTGCTGGCCGCCCTGGAGAGGCTGCCGGAGCAGCAGCGACTGGCGGTGATGCTGTACGACCTGGAGGGATACGAGCATCGTGAGATCGCCGAGATCCTGGAGATCGCGCCGGGCACTTCCCGCGCGAACCTCCACCACGGTCGGAAGGCCCTGAGGAAGATCCTCGGGCCCGAGGAGGGAGAGACCGATGAAGCGTGAACAGCGACCGGATTGGCCGGCCTGGCTCGACCCGCTGCGACCGGACGAAGTGACCCGGGCCCGCCTGCGCGCGACGATCCGGGGGCGCGCGACCCCGATCCTCGACTCCAGGCGGCTGGGCTCCTGGCAGGACGTGGCCGCCGGCTGGGCCACCATGCTGGTGCCGATCGCGGCCGTGCTGCTCCTCTTCTTCGGCGGCCTCGCCTATCAGGCGACCCCCCGGACCATCGCGGCCGCGCCCGTGACGCTCGAGGAGCTGATCGGAGAGCAGGATCCGGAGGACGGATTCGGCGCCCTGACGTCGACCGCCGAGCCGAGCCGCGACTGGGCCCTGACGGCCGTCATGCGGCACGAGAACGGGTACCCGCGGGACCAGAGCCCGCCGGGCGAGAACCGCTGACGGAGCCGAAAGCGAAGAGATGACCGGATCGCGGACCAGAGTCGCAGCGCTGCTTCTGCTCGTATTCGCCGCCGGGGCGGCCGCCGGCGTGGCGGCTGACCGGCTGGACCTCCTTCCGGACACGGCGAGGGCGGAGGAAGCCACGACGGACTCGGACGAGGACGAGGGTCGGGAGCGGCGCGAGACCACGATCGAGCGCTTCGCCGACGAGCTCGGGCTCACCGGGGAGCAGCGCGCCCGGATCGAGGAGATCCTGGAGGACTTCCGCGGCGGCGTGAAATCCCTCCGGGCGGAATTCCATCCCCGCTGGCACGCCCTGATCGACACGACGCGGACGCGGATCGAGGCGGTCCTGACGCCCGAGCAGGTGAGCCAGTACCGGACGCTGCTCGAGAGGGAGCGCGAGGAGCGACGGGACGACGACGACGGAGAGCGCCGATCGAAGGGGGGCGAGGAGCGCGAGGACGCCGGATCGAAGCGGGACGGAGGCGGCGGGACCGAAGGTCGCGACGGAGGGGACCTGTGAGACGGGGCCTGGCCGCCCCGGCGACCGCCGCCTTCCTGGCGATCGCCGTCCTCCCGCCGGCCGGCCCGCCGACGGCCGCCCCCCTGGCGGCGCAGGAGCCGACCCCCGAGCCGGAGGTTCCGGTCGTCCCGGGGCTCGAGGACATGCGCGAGGTGACGCTCGAGGAAGCGGTCGAGATCGCCCGACGGCGGAACCCCTCGCTGGAGCAGGCGCGGGCCATCGTGGACCAGCGGGAGTTCGACCGCCTCAGCGCGTACGGGAGCTTCCTCCCCCGCCTGGACATGAGCTACGGCTACTCGAACTCGAGCACGGGTCGGCTCGACCCCACGGGCCAGAGCATCACGAACACCAGCTACTCGATGCAGCTCGGGACCAGCTACGACCTGTTCACGGGCTTCCGCCGGTTCAACGACCTTCGCAGCGCCCGGCTCGACGTGCGGGCCGAGGAGGCCCGCTTCCGACAGAGCGAGTTCCAGACCCTGCTGATCGTGAAGGAGGCGTTCTTCAACGCCGTCGCCAATCGGGAGCTGGTGCGCGTGGAGCGCGACCGGGTGGCGCGTCAGGAGGACCAGCTCGAGTTCGTGAGGCAGCAGGTGCAGCTGGGGCGGGCGACCCGCTCGGACCTCCTGCGCTCGCAGGTGGACCTGAACAACGCACGCCTCGCCGTGCTGAACGCCGAGAACGCGGCCCGGACCAGCAGCTTCCGGCTCTCCGAGGCGCTCGGCGTCGATGAGCCCGTCACGCCCGCGGAGGAGGCGCGACTGGAGGTCGAGCCGCTTCCGCTCGGCCGCGAGGAGCTGGTGGCCACGGCCCTGCGCCTGGGCCCGGCCGTGACCAGCGCGGAGGCGGCCGTCGAGGCGGCCGAGGCGGCGATCGCGGCGGCCCGGTCCAGCTATCTGCCGACTCTCAGCTTCTCGGGCGGCTACGCCTGGTCCAACGAGCGGTTTCCGCCGTCCAACCGGAGCTGGAGGCTCTCCCTCCAGGGCAGCTACCCGCTGTTCAACGGCTTCCAGCGCGAGACCCAGCTCTGGCGCGCCCAGACCCAGGCCGAGGTGGCCGGGGCGCAGGAGCGGGCCGCGCGGCTCGCCCTGCAGGCCGATGTCGACGCGGCGTTCAGCACGCTTCGCTCGGCCCTGGGCGGGATCGACCTCGCCGAGCAGACGGTCGAGCTGAGCCGCGAGGATCTGAGGGTGACGCAGGAGCGCTACCGGCTCGGCCTGGCCACGATCCTGGACCTCCAGTCCTCCCAGATCACCCTCGAGCAGGCCGAGGTCGACCTCATCAACCGGCGCTTCGACTACCAGATCGGCCTCGCGCAGCTCGAGTCCCTCCTGGGCCGGAGCCTGAGGGAGGACGGGGCGGCCGACCTGCCCTGATGCGAG
>CAYMQZ010000002.1:2940-19450 GCA_964392705.1 uncultured Gemmatimonadota bacterium | reverse complement strand
CCTCCTGGGCCGGAGCCTGAGGGAGGACGGGGCGGCCGACCTGCCCTGATGCGAGCCGGCGCGGGACGAGCCGGCGCGGCGCGGCGCCACCCTTCTCCTTCCAACCCGCTTCAACGCCACGGCCCGGCCGGGTGTCTTGTTGAATGCCTCGGCGGGGTGGAATCGACACCCGCCACACCGCCGGACGGCAGTGGACCGGACCCGGTCCCGCTTCGTCCGGCCGGATGAGGTCTGTCAGGGAACGCACCGAGGAGACGCGCGGCATATGGGATACACGAGTGAGGTGGACGCCCGCCGGACGGTCGGGCTGGGGCTCCTGGGGCTCCTGGCCCTGGCGCTGGTCGGCTGCAGCACCGGCGAGGCGAACGAGGCGAGCGCCGGGCTCACCACGGCCGAGGTGGGGCGCCACGACATCGTCTCCAGCGTCGAGGCGACCGGCACCATCGAGCCGATCCGGGTCATCGACATCAAGTCGCAGGCCTCCGGCGAGATCCTCGAGCTTCCGGTCGAGCTGGGCGACCGCGTCGAGCAGGGGCAGCTCGTGGTGCGCATCGACCCGCGGGACGTGCAGAACGCCTACGAGCAGGCCGAGGCGGACCTGGACGTGGCGAAGGCCCGTTTCGAGGTGGCCGAACGGCAGCTCGAGCGGACGCGCGCGCTCCGGGATTCGGCCGTCGTGACCGAAGACGAGCTCGAATCGGCCATCCTGGAGCACGCGAACGCCCGCGCCGCGCTGGTCAAGGCGGAGACGAATCTCGAGCTGGCCCGGGACCGGCTGAGCGACGTCACGCTCCGGGCGCCCCTCTCCGGCACGATCGTCGAGCGGAACGTGGAGGATGGCCAGATCATCACCGGAGCGCGCGAGGTGTCGGGAGGCACCGTGCTGATGCGCATGGCCGACCTGGCGGAGGTGCAGGTCCGCACCCTGGTCGACGAGACCGACATCGGACGGGTCGACCCCGGCCTGCCCGCCGCGATCACGGTCGAGGCGTTCCCCGACCGCACCTTCCGGGGCACCGTGCTCAAGATCGAGCCCCAGGCGGTGGTCGAGCAGAACGTCACGATGTTCGCGGTGCTCACCCGCATCGTGAACGAGGGCGACCTGCTGCGCCCCGGAATGAACGCGAGCGTGGAGATCGTCCTGGGGCGCGAGGAGGACGTGCTGGCGCTGCCGAACGCGGCCGTGAAGACGCCCCAGGAGGCGCGGCAGCTGGCGGGCGCGCTCGGGCTGGACGCCGAGGCGCTCGAGGCCGGTCCCGCCCCGGGCGGGCGGGCGGAAGACGATGCCCAGGCCGGCGACGCGGAAGGGGCCGGGGAAGGGGCGGCGGAAGGGCAGGCCTCCGGCGAGGTCGACATGGAGCGGCTCCGCTCGATGTCGCAGGAAGAGCGCAGGCGCTACCTCGAGAGCCTCTCGGAGGAGGACCGCCAGCGGCTCTTCGCCCGGTTCCGGGGCCAGGGCGAGCGGACGGCGGTCGCCGACCGGGTGAACCCCGGGCGGCCGAAGCCGGCGGTCGTCTTCCTCCGGGACACGGCCTCCGGCGCGATCCGACTGCAGCCGATCACCATCGGGCTCAGCAACTTCGACTACACACAGGTGATCGAGGGCCTCGAGGAGGGCGACCGGGTGCTGGAGATCCCGCAGTCGCTCGTCCAGCAGCAGGAGCTCCTGGAGCGCATCCGGGGCCGCTCCGGCGTCCCCGGCGTGAGCCGGAACTGAGACCGGACGAGCAATGATCTATCTGGAGATCCTGCGGGTCGCGATGGACGCGATCCGGGCGAACAAGCTCCGGTCCTTCCTGACGATGCTGGGCATCGTGATCGGCGTGGGAGCGGTGATCACGATGGTGGCGCTGGGCGAGGGCGCGCAGCGCGCCGTCGAGGAGCAGATCCGGAGCCTGGGCACGAACGTGCTCACCGTGAGGCCCGGCCAGGGGTGGTTCCGCGGAGTCCGATCCGGCACGGCCCGGCTGACGGTCGACGACGCGCGGGCGATCGACCGGGAGGCCGAGGCCGTCCTGGAGCTGGCCCCCGAGATGGACGGAAACTACCAGGTGGAGTTCGGGCGGACGAACGCCAACGTCCGCGTCATGGGCACCACGCCCGCCTTCCCACAGGTCAACAACTACGACCTCGCGATGGGGCGCTTCTTCTCGGAGGCCGAGAACCAGGGGCGACGGCGTGTCGCAGTTCTAGGCTCCGCCGTGCCCGCCGTGCTAGGCGTCGACGCCGCTCTGCTCCTCGGAAGCCATCTGCAGATCCGGAACGTCACCTTCGAGGTGATCGGAGTCTTCCGGGAGAAGGGCGGCACCGGCTGGTTCAACCAGGACGAGCAGATCTTCATCCCGCTCGAGACCGCCCAGTTCCGGGTGATGGGCAACGAGCGGCTGGACGCGATCAACCTCACGGTCGTGGACCGGGCCTCCATGCCGGCCGCCATGATGCAGATCGAAACCGTGCTGCGGCGGAAGCACCGGCTGGGCCTGGGCAAGGAGAACGACTTCTGGATCCAGGACCGGGCCGAGCTACTCGGGACCCAACAGGAGACCACCCGGACCTTCGGCGCCCTGCTGGCCAGCATCGCGGCCGTGAGCCTGCTCGTCGGCGGCATCGGGATCATGAACATCATGCTGGTCTCCGTGACGGAGCGGACGCGGGAGATCGGCGTCCGGAAGGCCCTGGGGGCCACCCGTCGGGCGGTGCTTCTGCAGTTCCTGCTCGAGGCCACCACGCTGTGCGTGGTGGGCGGGCTGCTCGGAATCGCCTTCGGGTTCGGGGCGTCCGCGCTCCTCTCCTCGCTGGCCCAGTGGAACACGGCCGTCTCCGCCGACGCGGTGCTCCTGGCCGTCCTCTTCTCGGTCACCGTCGGGCTGTTCTTCGGCATATGGCCCGCACGAAGGGCGGCCAAGCTGGACCCCATCGTGGCCCTGCGGTACGAGTAGCCGGGGCGTCGGCTCGACCCACCTCCCCATCCCCGCCCGCCGTCGACGGCTTGCCCGCGACCGTGGCGGCTCGGATCATTAACGGGTCGCTGGAGAATCGGCGACCTGGTCAGAGCTCACCCGTCATCGAATCGGAGCGGCCATGGAGACGCGGGACGCGTCATGAGCGTGCACGAGATCGAGGCCCTGCCCGACGGGGCCCGCGTATGGGTGTTCGGCACGTCCCGGGCTCTGGAGGAGAAGGACGTCGCCCTGCTCGAACGGCGCATGCCCGTCTTCCTCGCCCGGTGGACGGCGCACCGGCGGGACCTCCGGGCGGCCTGGGACCTGCGCGAGGGTCGGTTCCTCGTCGTGGCGGTGGACGAAAGCGACGCGGCCGCCTCGGGCTGCTCGATCGACGCCCTGATGCGCGAGTTGAGTAGCCTGGAGCGGGACCTGGAGGCGAGCCTGCTCGACGGCACTCCGGTCTGGTATCGGCGCCCGGACGGCGAGATCGAGGCGGTCCCGCGCGAGGAGTTCCGGCACCGCGCCGGTGAGGGCGAGATCACGGAGCGCACGCCCGTCTTCGACCCCACGCTCGCCGCACTGGAGGAGCTGCGCGCCGGGCGGCTCGAACAGCCGGCGGGCCGCTCGTGGCACGCTCGCCTGCTTCCGGAGGGGGCCTCCGGGCCCGCGAGATCCGGAAGCGGCTGAGGGCCGAACCTCCGGGTGGCGGGCATCGGTCTGATGCTGGGAGGCGGCGGCGCGCGCGCCGCCTACCAGACCGGCGTCCTCCGTCACATCGGCCGACGGATCCCCGACCTCGAGATCCCCGTGCTGACCGGCGTCTCGGCGGGCGCGATCAACGTCGGGTTCCTGGCGGCCCACCAGGGGGGGTTCGGTGAGGCGACGGACGCGCTGAAGCGCAGGTGGCGCTCGCTCACCACCGAAGAGGTGTTCCGCTCCGACCCCTGGTCGCTGCTGTGGATCGCCGCCCGGTGGGGGGCGGCGCTGCTCTCGGGCGGCGCCCGAATCTACCCCCGCGCGCGGGGGCTCGTGGACACCGCCCCCCTGCGGGTCTTCCTGCGGCGCAGCATGGACTCGAGCGGCATCGCCGGCAACCTGCGGACCGGACGGCTGGAGGCCGTGGCCCTCTCCGCCCTCTCGTACCAGACGGGGCGAACCGTCACCTTCGTGCACGGGCGGTGGCCGATCGAGCCGTGGGAAAGCGTGCAGCACCGATCCGTGCGCGCGCGGATCACGATCGACCACGTGATGGCCTCCGCCGCCATTCCTCTCCTCTTCCCGGCCGTGAAGATCGGACAGCAGTTCTACGGCGACGGGAGCTTCCGGTACACCTCCCCCCTGGCGCCCGCGATCCATCTCGGGTCGGACCGGATCCTGGCCGTCTCCGCCCGCTACGAGCAGAGCCGCTCGGAAGCCCGCCAGCCCGACACGCTGGGCTATCCGCCGCCGGCGCAGATCCTCGGGCTCATCTTCAACTCGGTCTTCCTGGACACGCTGGATGCCGACGCCGCCCGGCTGCGGCGCGTCAACACGCTGCTGGCCCGGATCTCCGAGGAGGAAAGGGCGGAGCTGGGCCTGCGTCCCGTCGACCTCCTGGTCCTGCGACCGTCCCGGGACATCGGGCAGCTGGCCGCCGAGTACGAGGGAAGGCTCCCGCGCACGCTCCGCTTCTTCGTCCGAGGCCTCGGGACGCCCGAGACGCGGACCGGTGACTTCCTCAGCTACCTCCTGTTCGAGAGCGCCTACATCTCGCGCTTGATCGAGCTGGGCGAGAACGACGCCGAGGAGAACTGGGAGAGGATCGAGCCGTTCCTGGCGGCCGCGGCCGACCGGGAGGCGAGGGCCGGCTGACCGGCGATCGCCGGCTGACGGGGACCGCCGGCTAGCGGCGACCCGCCGGCCCGGAGCCACACACCGAGAGGCTTCTTAGACTTAGACTTAGACGAGCTCGAGGTCGGGCTCGACCCTCAGGTGCTCTATGAGGAGACGGTCCTGGGTGGCGACCACCACCTGCCGCTCCGCGGCGATCCGCGCGAGCGCGTCCCACAGCTCCCCCGCTCGCCCCGCATCCAGGTGGACGAACGGGTCGTCCACGATGAGCGGCAGCCGCACGCCGAACCCCGCCAGGAAGTCGGACGCTCCCAGCCGCACGGCGAACAGGACGGAGTGCAGCTGTCCGTAGCTGAGCGGCGGCGACGCCAGGGACAGCGTCCGGCCGCCGCTCTCCACACCGGCCTCCTCGAGCTGGCCCCGGCCCGCCTTGACGGGGCCCAGCTCGCCGCCCGTGGCCCGCCGGAGATGCGCCGAGACCCCGTCGAGCAAGCGCTCCTGGTCGGTGCGCCGGAACTCGTCGTACGCGTTCGCGACCAGGCGGAAGGCGTGCCGGTAGGCGACGGCCCGCGCCTCCAGCCGCGCCAGCCGCTGGCCCGCCTCCCGGAGGCGAGCCCGTAGGGCCACCGGACTCTCCTCCGGGCGGGCCTCGTAGGCCAGGCGACGGAGCAGGCCGTCCAGCCGGTCGCGCAGGGTCCGCTCCTCCTCGGCCGCGGCGGCCAGCGCGGCGTCCACGGCCTCGACGTCGGGCCGCACGCCGTCGGGCAGCGAGAACTGGGCCCGCGACACCTGGCGAAGCTCGAGCTGCAGAGGGGCCAGTCGCTCGTTGCGCTCCTCGCGGACCGCCTCGGCCAGGCGGGCCAGCAGCTCCCGCCCGCGGCGCAACAGGCTCTCCCCGCCCGCGCCGGCGGCGTCCCCGGGTCCCGGCGGCGGTCCCGCGGCCGCGCCCTCGCTCTCGGCCCGCACATCCTCGACCTCGGCCAGCGCGGCCCGAGCCCGGTCCATCGCCCCGCGCAGACCCCCGCGGGCGTCTTCCCGCGTGCGGGCCTCGCGCCGCTGCCGCTCGAACTCGCGCCGACGGTCCGGGAGGGTCCCGGGACCGAGCGTCCCGGCGTCGGGGATGCCGGAGAGCCGCCTCCGGATCCTCTCCTCCACCCGATCGAGCTCCTCCCGCGTCGCGACCCGGGCGGCTTCGAGGGCCGTCCGGCGCCGCGCGCGGGCCACGCGCCGCCACGCCGCCCACCCGCCGAGCGCCACCCCGACCAGCAGGGCGATCCCTCCGGCCAGAGGCTCGCCGGCCGCGAAGGCGACGGCCGCCGCGAGCCCCAGGCCGGCGGCGGCGACGGCCGGACCGACAACCCACGCCGCGGAGGTCGAGCCGAGCCCGTCGAGCGCCGCGGCCTGCCGCTCGGCCTCCTCGGCCAGGCGGGCGCGGCGCGGCCACAGCCCCTCTTCCAGCGCCGCCACGCGCTCGAGGAAGTCCGGAGGGTAGGCCGGGGGCGAGGGCTCCGAGCGCTCCTCCAGCAGGTCGACGCGCGCGATCGCCTCGTCCAGCTCCCGGTGCGCCTCCTCCAGACGGCGGATCCGGCCCCGGCTGGCCTCGCGCCGCGCGTCCAGCTTCTCCAGCTCCGACAGCCCCCGGAACGCCTCGCGCAGGCGCCGCGTCTGGTCCCCGACCTCCGCCAGGCGCGCCTCGACGGCGTCCCGCTCCTCCACGAGGGGGCGACGGCGCTCCTCGGCCTCCCGCGCCTCGGCCAGCCTCTCCTCGAGCGCCGAGGCCCGGTCGCGAAGCCTCTCGATCTCGCCCGGCTTCCGGCGGCGGGACTCGCCCTCGCCGGCCGGCTCCCTGGTGAGCGCGTAATGCTCCTCGCGGATGGCCTGGCGCGCCTCCTCGACGTCGGCGTGCCCGCCCGCCGCGAGCTGGAGGAGATCCTCGCTCAAACGGGTCCGGATCAGCTCGCCCTGGCGCAGGCAGGCGGTCCGCTGGTAGGCCTCCAGCTCCGCCAGGCCCAGAAGCCGCTCCAGCAGGTCGCGGTACGCGCGCGCCTCGCGTCCGGAGGCCGCCGGGTTGGCCTCGCCCTCGTAGAGCGGCGTCCCCTCGCCGCGGACCACGACCTCGTCCGTCTCGAAATCCCGGTCCACGCGCACGCGGCCGAACGGCCCCTCCAGCCCGAGCGTCGCCCGGTACGCCTCCCCGGACCACGGACGCCGCGCCTCGTACAGCTCCCGGTCGTCCTTCCGCTGCCGGTTGAAGCCGTACAGGGCACGCACGGCCGCCTCGACCAGCGTGCTCTTGCCCGCGCCGTTGGGCCCGAGGATCACGAACGGCGTCCCGCGGTCGGGAAACTCGACCCGTCGGTGGTGGCAGCCGTAGGCGAGGTCGAGGAAGCTGAAGCGGACAGGTCCCTCGCGACGCGGGAGCCGGGGACCGGGCTCCCGGGACCGCGAGCCCGCACCGTTGCCCGTTCCGCCGGCCGTGCGGTCCCCCGCCGGGTCGCCCGCCCCGTTCCCCGCCCGGCCCGCGGGGGCGTCGCCCCCGCTCATCGGACCCCCAGGGCGCGCAGGGCGATCCGCAGCCCCTCCTCCGAGGCGCGTCGGTCCGCCTCGGCCTCGGCTTCCCGCACGCTCCGCAACCCCAACCTGGCCACGTGGCCGGCCACGGTCTTCTGGCGCGCCAGCTCCTCGAGACGGGCCGAGTCGTAGTAGCGGGTGTCGTCCTCGACCGCCGCGCAGCCGAAGCGCTCCTCGAGGCGCACCCGGATCCGCTCGGCGTCCAGCGGGAACGCGGGCTCGCCGGCGAGGCGCACGACCGGCACGGCGTCACCGGGCAGGCGCTCCCCCACCGCGTCGGCCACGGCGGCCTCGTCGGGCCACGGCGTCACGTCCAGCCCGTCGATCCGCACGACCGGCGGAACCCCGGAGTCCACGAGGCGGACCCGGGGCGCCCTCCCCGGCTCCAGCTCGACGATCGCCCCCCCGTGCGGACCGGTCTCCGTAAGGTCGACCGCGGCGAAGGAGCCCGGATAGCAGGCGGGCGATCCGGCGTCGAACGCCTCGGGAGGCCGGAAGCCGTGATAGTCGCCGAGCGCGATGTAGTCGGCCTCCAGCGCCGCCAGCCGCTCCACCGGCAGCCGCAGGGCGCTCCCCCCCTCCCAGTGGGGCGCGTCCTGCACCGATCCGTGCAGCAGGACGACGTGAGCCCCCGGCGCATCGGCGCGGGAATAGGTACGCAGCGGATCCGGCTCCTCGGCCGGATCGTACGCCATCCCGTACACGTGGAGCGGCTCCTCGGCGAGGGCGACGGTGGCCGGCGGGCCGAAGGACGGCCCGAGAAACACGACGGCGTCCCGCAGCGCCTGCTCGTACAGCCCCGGGTTCAGGCTCGGCGCGTCGTGGTTGCCGGGGACGGCGAAGGTGGGAACCTCGGCGGCGACCAGCCGGCGGACCACCTCCTGGACGGCGGCCACCGTGGCGTCGGTGGGGCGGGGACCGTCGAACAGGTCGCCCGCCAGCAGGACGGCGTCCACCTCCTCCCGGACCGCCAGGTCCGGAAGCGCCCGGAACGCGTCCAGGAGCTGTCGGGAGCGCTCCTCGGCGATCTTCCCGAACGCCCCGAACGGCGCCCCGAGATGGACGTCGGCCAGATGCAGCAGCCGGATCACGGCTCCTCGCTCCCCGGCGACGCCTCGCGCGAGAACAGCGGGCCCTCCGGTCGCTACTTGCCGCGGAAGGCGGCGGAGCTCGTCGAGTGCCCCGGGTCCACCTTCGCGCTCGGGTCCATGTAGTGGACCGCGTTGTTCACGGCGATCGCCGCCTCCCCGAAGCCCGTGCTGATCAGTTCGAGCTTTCCCTCGTAGGTCACGATGTCCCCCGCCGCGTATATGCCCGGAACGCTGGTGCGCATCCTGGAGTCCACCCGGATCGTGTTCCCCTCGAGCTCGAGCCCCCACTCGCCGATCGGACCGATGTTGGGGACGAAGCCGATCAGGGCGAGAACGCTGTCCACCTCGAGCCGCCGCCTCTCCTTCGTCTTGTTGTGGTAGATCGTCGCCGCCTCGAGCTCTTCCTCGCCGTGGATCTCCTCGACCTCGTGGTAGGTGAGGAGATCGAGGTCGCCCCGCTCGTGCGCCCGCTCGACCAGGCCGACCGTGTGGGCGTGGGCGCGGTAGCGATCCGAGCGGTGGATATGGCTGACCTGCCGGGCCACCTCGTGGAGCCCCCAGCTCCAGTCGAACGCCGAGTCGCCCCCGCCGACGATGAGGACGCGCTGGTCCCGGAACGTCTCGGGGTCCCGAACGTGCGACCAGATCCCGCGTCGGTAGAAGCGATTCCAGCCCGGCACGTTCAGGGTACGGGGCTTGAAGGCGCCCTTCCCCGCCGCGATCACGACCGTCTTCGTGGGGCGCTCGCCGGCGTCGGTGCGGAGGTCGAAGATGCCGTCGGCCGGCCGCAAGGCCTCCACCCGCTCCTCGAGGCAGATCTCCGGGTCGAACTGCGTCCCCTGCTCGATCAGGTCGCGCGCGAGCTCCTTCGCGAGCACGCGCGGAAAGCCCGCCACGTCGAACACGTCCTTCTCCGGATAGAGCGCCGTGAGCTGACCGCCCAGCTCCGGCAGCGCATCGATGATCCGGCAGGAGGCGCCCCGCATGCCGGCGTAGAACGCCCCGTACAGCCCGGTGGGACCGCCCCCAATGATCGTGATGTCGACGAGATCCGCGCTCACGCCGCCTCTCGAAACCTCCGCTCCGTCCTCACCGCGTCGCCGACTCCCACCGCGGCGGCGACCCGGCTCGCACCAGCGCCCGGACCACCCGGGAGCTCACGTCACCGCTCGGCCGCGCTGCTCCTCCCGGATGGCGGAAGTGCCGTAGTCGATGATCGAGTAGACCGATGTCGCGCCCAGCAGGACGATCAGGAGAGGAACATATTCGGGCCAGAAGATCAGAGCGAGCAACGTGAGCAGCTGCAGGAAGGTGACCGCCTTGCCGCCCCAGCGGGGCCGGAACGGGATCACCCGTCCGACGAGCCGACCCAGCAGATAGGAGCCGGCGGTGAACACGTCCCGGAGGATGAGGATCAGGAATCCGGCCCAATCCAGGTGGGGGCCCGGGAGGAAAGAGACCAGGCAGAGGAGCACGAACAGCTTGTCACAGAACGGATCGAGCAGTAGGCCGACGTGAGACACCGTGCGACTGAGCCGGGCGATCATCCCGTCGAGGAGGTCCGTGAGCCCGCCGAGGAACACGACGCCCGCCATCCAGAACGGGTCCTGGAGGCCGAGAAACGTGACGCCCAGCGGGATTCGGCTGAGCGAGAGCAGGTTGGACACGGTCAGAAAGCCCGGGTCGTGACCCTGCGCCCCGGGGCGGTCCGGGGACGCGTCCTCGCGGTCCGCGCTCTCTCCCTCCATGACGCCGCTGGCCACCTGGTCCTCCGACTCTCGCCTCTTCCTCCCTCGTCACGCCTTCCCGGTTCCCCGGATCAGCTCCGGGAACCGGACGGAGCCCGTCCCGGCTCGGGCACGGCGGTCCCCTCGCCCCGGTAGAACGTCGAACCACGGTAGCTGGTCAGCCAGTCCTCGGCCACCAGCTTCAGGAGGACCGCGGCCGGAACGGCGACGATCAGGCCCACGAAGCCGAAGAAGAAGCTGAAGAGCGCCAGCGCCAGGATCACCCATACGGGATGGAGTCCCACCGATTCGCCCACGATCAGCGGTCCGACCACCTGCTCCACCACCTGCTCGACGGCCATCACGACCGCCACCTTTCCCAGCGAGCTGACGATCGCGCCGCTGAACAGCGCCACGAGCAGCGAGGCCACGAGCGTGACCGCGAAGCCCAGGTACGGCACGAGGTTGAAGACGCCGGCGAGGAGTCCGAGCAGGAGCGCGTACGGGAAGCCCACGATTTTGAACCCCGACCAGACCACCAGGCCGACGATCGCCGAAAGGAGCACCTGTCCCCGAAGGTATCGGCTCAGCAGATCGTCGTAGCGCGAGGCGAATCCCACCATCCGCTCCCGACGCTCGGGCGGAATCAGTTCGCGCAGCCGCTCGAGGATGCGGTGCCAGTCGCGCAGGAGGTAGAAGGTGAGGATCGGGAGGAGGACCAGGTACGCGATCCCGGTGAGGACGGCTCCCACGCCGCGTCCGATCCCGAGCACCGCCTCCATCCCTCCCCGGGCGACCGCTTCGCGCCGGCTCTGCAGGTAGCGGACGATCGCCTCGGCGTCGATCTCCTCCGGTCGGGGGATGGACGAGGCATCCAGGCCCGGGACGCCCAGACCCACGACCCAGCTCCGCGCCCGTTCCAACCAGCTCCGGACCGCCTCCACGTACTCGGGCACGTCGGCGGCGAAGTCGGAGGCCTGCCGCGCCACGGCCGGAGCCAGCACGAACGCGACGAAGGCCACGATGCCCAGCAGCGGAATCGCGAGCAGACCGACCGCGACCGAGCGGGGCAGCTTCCGCCCCTCCAGCCGATCGACGAGGGGGTCCAGGATGTAGGCGAAGATCACCGCGAGGATGAACGGCGCCAGCAGCCAACCGGTGGTGTCGACCACCCAGAGCGCGAAGGCGACGGCCGCGACCGTCGCCAGCCGCCGGTACGCCGGCCGACTCACCCGGGGCCACAGCATGTAGAGCACCAGGATGAACAGCACCACCGGGGAGAGGACCGAGCGAACGCTCGCCAGAAAGACCGCCAGAAAGCCCAGGGCGAGGACGCCGTACAGCCACGGCGCGCCCATCCCGCCGAACGCGTCCGGCTCCCCGCCGCCGCCTCCGGAGCCGGCCGGCTCTCCTCCCGGTCGGGTCACAGGTAGTCACCCACCGCATCGCGGAACGGAAGGGGCTCCACCCGGAACACCGTCCGCAGCGCGTTGTCCCTCTTCGAGAACAGGCTCGCCTCCCGGAAGAACTCGAGCTGCTGGGGCGTGAGGGGCTCGGGCAGGCCCAGCCAACCCGCCATGCGGAGCGCCGGACGGGCCAGGAAGCCCGGAAGCTGCACGACCGGCCGGCGCAACTCCAGGGAGCGGGCGACGATGCGGACGATCTTGGTGAACTTGAGGCGCTCCGGTCCCGCCAGCTCGTAGACGTCCCCGTCCAGATCCGCGCGCTCGGCGGCCTGCGCCAGCGCGTCCGTGACATCCTCGACCGCCACGGGCTGGAGGCGGAGCGAGCCCACGCCCAGAACGGGAAACACGGGCAGACGGCGCAGCAGCTGCTCCAGCGCGGTCGTGAAGCGGTCGCCCGGTCCGTAGATGACGGAAGGCCGGAAGATCACGTACACGAGACCGGACTCCGCCACCGCCCGTTCCGCCTCGAACTTCGTGCGAAAGAACGGGCTTCCCTCGCGCCTCGCGCCGGCCGCGCTCATGAGGATGAAGCGCTCCACCCCCGCTCGCCGCGCCTCGTCGAGCAGGTTGCGCGTTCCCGTCACGTGCACCTCGCCGAACGACTGGCCGCTCCGCTCCTCGGCGATGCCCACCAGGTGGATCACGCCGTCCTGATCCTCCGCGACGCCGCGCAGGCTGTCCGGGTCGGTCACATCTGCGCGGACCCACTCCACCCGTTCCCGCCGCGGCCCCGAAAGCGGAGAGCGGGACAGGGCCCGCACCCGATGGCCCCGCGAGACCAGACGCGACACCACGTGCCCCCCCACGAAACCGGACGCGCCGGCGACCAGGAGGCTCCGAGGCCGCTCCAGGCCCGCCAGGAGCGGGTCCGCGGCCGGGCGGGGCTCGACGGTCTCCGTCGAGCCCTCCGTCGAGGCACTGTGGCTCGGGCTGCCGTATGGCGATGCGGGCCCCCGGAACATGGGCGCTCTCGGCACCTGTCGGCTCGCGAGGAACGGACGCCCGTCGGAGGCTCCCGGCGGGAACGTGTCCGCAAGCTTTTCGAGGCCCTGAAGCTGTCCCGGGCCGCCGGGAGGCGCAACGGCCCGCCCGACCGGGACGCCCCGCCGCCCGCGGCCGGAGCGATCAGGCGGCGTCCTCCTCCTCGAGCGAGCCCGCCGCTCCGGTTCGCCCGTCCAGCATCACGAAGTCGCGGACGATGATGTCCACGCTGGGCACCTGGACGCCGTCACGCTCGTAGGAGCCGTACTCGATCCGCCCCTCCACGTAGAGCCTCGAGCCCTTCCTCACGTAGCGCCCCACGGTGTCGGCGGCCTTTCCCCAGAACGTGAGCCGGTGCCAGTCGGTTCGCTTCTCCACCTCCCCGTTCCTGCGGAACTGCCGATCCGTGGCCAGGGACAGGTGCGCCACGGGAGTGCCGTTCCCCGTCTCCCGCAGGTCCGGGTCCGAGCCGGCGTTTCCCACCAGCGTCACGCGGTTCACCGATCGCGGCATTCTCGCCTCCTGCGCTTCGGGTCGTCTCGGCGCGCCGTCACAGAGGCACGCGGTTCCCCCGGGAGGATCGGCCTGCCGCCGACGTCTCGGTACCGTTCGTGTGACAGTCGACGAACCGTCACGAGCGCCCTTGACGGCGGATGCACCGGAGGGCCGGTGTGGATCACGGGCGCCTAGGGCGGGTCGGACACGGCGGAGGACGGTCAGAACACCGAGAAGTTGAAGTACTTCCGCGGGTTCCTCTTGAGGTCGTCCAGCAGCGCCCGAAGCTCTTCGAGGGCGGCGGCGGTGTTCTCGTACAGGATCCGGTCCTGCGTCAGCAGGCCGATCGAGCCCTCTCCCCGGTTCACCGCGGCGAGCAGGGCCTGGACCTCGCGCACGGCGCTGTCGGCTCGCGCGATCCCGCGGTCCAGCTCGCGGACGGTGCCCTGCAGGCTCCCGGAGACGTCACGCATCGCCGCCGAGGCCTGCCGCGCGTCGTCGAAGATGGCCTCCAGCTCGCCCTCCTCCGTGGCGGCGGCGAGCCGGGAGACCACGGCGTCCAGGTCACCGGCGGCGCCGCGCACCGCGTCGCCGGCTTCGGCCAGGTCGGCCGTGAAGCTCCCGAACCCTTCGCGCTGACGCTCCATCAGCGTCACGAGCTCGTCGCTCGCGCTGGAGAAGTTCGTGATCGCGCGGGCCAGCTCCCGGGCCGTGTTCTCGTTGAAGGCCACCTGGAAGCGCTCGGTGAGGCCCTGGAGGTTCTCGGCGATCTCCCGGCTGCTCTCGCTGATCTCCGAGAAGGCCGCCATCGTGACGCCCGGCAGCCGGCCCGGCGGCAGCGCGAGCGTGTCCGTCAGGATGTCGGGCCGCTCGGCGGCGGGCACGATGGCCGCCTGCCATTCGCCGAACATCGACGAGGGCTGCAGGATCACCACGGGGTTCTCGGGAAGGGCCACGTCGCTGCTCACGCGGAAGGTCACCTCGACCGCCCGGCCGTCGGCCGAGAGCCCGATCTGCTCCACCTTCCCGACCGACACGCCGCGCAGCGTCACCTGGTTGCCCGGCTTGAGCTGCCCGACCGTCTGGAATCTCGCGGTGAGCTCCTGATCCCTGGCGCCGAAGCCCGCGTCCGCCAGCCACAGGGCCCCGACGACGATCAGGGCTACCGCCGCGAGCACGAACGCGCCGACGAGCACCTCGTTCCTGCGCGTCACGCGCTCCCCTCCGGCCACAGGTCCCGGCGCCCCTCGACGAAGGCGCGAACGGCGGGATCCCCGGAGGCCCGGATCTCCTCCGGCGTGCCCACCGCACGGATCTCGCCTCCGTAGAGCATGGCGATCCGGTCGGCCACGCGAAACGCGCTGGTCAGGTCGTGCGTCACGACGACGCTCGTGGCCCCCAGCTCCCGCTTCAGGCCGACCATCAGCTCGTCGATCATGGCCGTGGTCACGGGGTCGAGCCCCGTGGTCGGCTCGTCGTACAGCAGGTACTCGGGCCGCGCGGCCACGGCCCGGGCGACGGCCGCGCGCTTCCGCATGCCGCCCGAGAGCTCCGCGGGGTAGAGGTCCGCCCGGCCGGCGAGGCCCACCAGCTCCAGCACCTCCTCCACCCGCGACGGGATCTCCTCCGGCGGCGCTCCGTGGCGACGGAGAGACATGCCCACATTCTCGCCGATCGTCATCGAATCGAACAGCGCCCCGGCCTGGAACACGTATCCCATCCGAAGCCGCAGCCGCTGTACGGCCCTGGGCGGCGCGCCCGTGATCCGCTCCTCGCCCACCCAGATCTCGCCCGCGTCGGGCTGGAGGAGCCCGGCGATCTGCTTGAGGAACACCGACTTGCCCGTGCCGGAGCGGCCCAGCACGGCCACGGTCTCGCCGGTCCCGACCTCCAGCGTGACCCGTTCGAGGACCCGCAGGTCGCCGAACGACTTCGAGACCTCCTCGGCCCGGATCACGAGCCGCTTCCTGGCGCGGCCGCGACCGACGAACCTCCGGCGCGGGGGATCAGATAAGCCACAGCGCCCACAGGGCGTCCAGCACGAGGATGAGCATGCAGGCCGCGACGACGGCCCGGGTCGTGGCGCGTCCCACGCCCTCCGCGCCGCGACCGGCCCGCAGGCCGTAGTAGGCCCCGACCCCCGTCACCACGAGCCCGAAGCTGGCCGACTTGAGCAGCGCGAACTGCACGTCGAAGCCGCGATGGAACGTCCGCAGGCCGCGCACGAACTCCTGGGTGGAGAGGTCGAGCAGGTTGATGGAGGCCATCCAGGCCGCCGCGATCCCGAAGGCGATGGCGAAGGCCACGATCAGGGGGAAGGTCACCATCCCCGCGACCATGCGGGGCACGACCAGGTAGCTGACCGGATCGTAGGCCAGCATCTCGAGCGCGTCCACCTGCTCGGTGACCCGCATCGTGCCCAGCTCCGCCGCCACGTTCGCCCCCACGCGGCCCGCCAGGACGAGGCCCGTGAGGACGGGCCCCAGCTCCAGGATGATCGACTTGCCGACCAGCGTGCCGACGAAGGACAGCGGAACCAGCCCCGTCATGGCGTAGGAGCTCTGGAGCGCCAGGACGACGCCGGTGAAGATCGCGATGAAGATGGCGACCGGGACCGAGTCGACGCCGATCCGTCGCGCCTGGAGCGCCGCCACGGGCCCCCAGGTGCGGACCTCGGCGACGCGCCGCAGCGCGAACCACGCGAAACGGGCGGCCCGGCCCAGGCCCGCCAGGAGGCCGACCGAGCCCTTGCCGACCCAGGCTACGGGCTCGAGGATACGCACCCACCCACGTTACGGGCCCGCCCGGCCCCGGGAAAGGCGCGGAGCCTGTCCGGGCAGGCGTGTGCGGCCGCGCCACGCCCCGGCGAGGCGCCTCGCCGGCCGGTATCTTGATCCCATGGCACGGCGCGGGCGCGAGCGACGAGTCGGGTGGCGAGAGGTCCGGGGCGGCCTGTGGCTGATCTCCGGGCTCGCGGCGGCGGCATTCGCCGTCTTCTTCCTGGACGAGCTGCGCCGCGCCGTCGAGGAGGGACCGCGCCTCGTCGTCGTCGGCCCGGCGGCGCCCGATCTCGCGGCGGGCGCCACCGTGTGGGTGGCCGGGCGACCCGCCGGGCGCGTGCTCTCCGTCCGGTTCCGGGACGACCCCGACCCGCGGCGGGCCGGCGCGATCGTCGTCGAGGCCGCGCTGCACCGGGAGGCGGCCGGGGTCCTGCGCGCGGACGCCAGCGCCCGGATCACCCAGGAGGGCGTGATGGCTCCCACGGTGCTCAGCCTCGACCCGGGCAGTCCCGATCGCCCCCCGTTCGACTTCGGGGACACCTTGCGGGGATCGGTGACGCTGCTCGATCAGGACCGGACGCTCGCGCTCCTCGACACCCTGCGCGCGACGATGGAGGAGTCGCG
>CAYMQZ010000002.1:0-2840 GCA_964392705.1 uncultured Gemmatimonadota bacterium | reverse complement strand
CTCGCGGCGGCGAGGGAGAGCGGCGGCGCCGAGACCGCCCTGCGCGAGCTGCTCGAAACCCTGGACGGCCTCCAGGGGTCGCTCCTGGCGCTGGAGCGCGACCTCCGCCGCGGACGCGGCGCGCTGGGTCGGGCCCTCCACGACACGGCGATCCTCCAGCAGACCCGCCTGCTGCGGGCGAGGACGGACAGCCTGCGCCGGGAGTTGCTGCAGCACCCGCTCCGCTGGCTGCGGGTCCGGCTGTTCTAGCGGGCCGCTAGGAGGCGGGCCGCTAGGAGGCGGGCGTGACGTCGCCCACGCCCGCCGCCTCCCCCTCGCCGGCCTCGACGGCTTCCCCATCGGTCGAGATCGTCTCCAGGTGCTCCGCCGGGATCGTGAAGCGGAAGGTGCTCCCCGCGCCGGGCTCGCTCTCGACCCAGATCCGGCCCCGCATCTGCTCCACCGCCTTCCGCACGATCGAGAGTCCGACCCCGGAGCCGTCCGCCGTCACGCCGCGGCCCCGGAAGAACCGGTCGAACACGCGTCCGCGCTCCCCCGCCTCGATCCCGATGCCGTTGTCCTTCACGCTGACCCGGCAGGCCGCCTCGTCCTCCAGCCACTCCGCATGGATCCGGATCCAGCGCACATCCTTCTCCGGATCGCTGTACTTGATCGCGTTCTGCATCAGGTTCATGAGGATCGTCTGTACGCGGGCGCCGTCCACGAGGAAGCCGGGGAGGGCGTCGGCCACGTCGATCCGGACATCCGACTCCTCGGCATCGTCGGCCAGCTCGTCGACGGCCGCCGCGACCACCTCCCGAAGCGTCGCCTCCTTCGCGTGGTCGGTCGGATACCCCAGGGCCACGGAGCGCACGGCCTCGAGCTTCTCGACGAGGGAGCCGACGGCCTCCCTGGTGCGCCCCGCCCATTCCTGACGGAAGCCTTCCTCGGCCGCTCGCTCGCTGGCGAGGACCTCCACCGAGACCAGGGCCTTCTGGAGGCCGTTCCGCAGCTCGTGCTCGAGCGCCGCCGCGTAGTCGTCGAGCCGGCGGGCCACGTCCAGTCGCCGGCTGAACCCCTCTTCCAGGTAGGCCCCGACCGTGACCGTGAGGAGGCCGAACACCAGCTGGTGGAGGTGAGCCGACAGGCCCACGAGCTCGTCGGACTCGACGTCGTGCGGGTAGGAGCGGCGCTCCTCCTCCAGGGTGTCGAACAGGAGCCGACCGAGGATGCGATACTCGTACACCAGCTCCTGGAGGTCGAACCCCTGGTCCAGCCGCAGTCCGGTCATGGTGGTGATGTCCCGGACGAGCTCGTCGGCGGGAAACGTGCCGTGCCCTTCGGCCAGGTTGCGCGCCACCCCGGCAATGACGTGAGGAATGTGGTTCAGGAGACGCTCGGTGGGGAACACCCGTCGGGGCCGGATCCTCAGCCGCCGGCTGAGGCGCTCGAGCCAGGCCTGGGCCAGCTCGCTCCGCCGGGCCTCGAGGCGCTCGGCGAAATGGCTCCGGAGAGACAGTCGGGCTTGCGTGGACATCCTGGCTGCTATCCGTGGAGTGGGCCAAAAATCGTCGGACCGGATCCCCCGACCGCGAGCCCTCACGATACGGGCCGCGGGTCGGGCCGGCCAGATAGGGCCCGCCTCGAAGGGACGACGGAGCTCAGGGGCCGGGCAGCCCCCCCTCCAGGATGAACTTGATGAGCTCGGCACGCTTCCCGCGCGGCTTCTCGACCTCCACCACGATCCGCTGCACCAGGTCCTCGCGATCCTCCAGGGAGACCTGGAAGGCGGCGGAGCCGTCGGCCGCCCGGACCTGCGTGCGCACCACGCGCCCGGGGCTGTCCTTCGCGCGCCGGGCCGCGTTCCGGAAGAGGGTCAGCGTCGAGCGGCGCCGTCCATCCGGCAGCTCGCGCGAGATCTTGACCCAGCGGAGCCAGTCCGGCTGGTAGGAGACGATCCACAGATCTCCGTGCTGGTCCAGGCCCTTTCCCTCGCGGTTGTGCCGCGCCATCGATGTCCTCCCGCGTCCGCGTAGCGCGCCCCGACGCCGCTCAGCGCCTGACGCTGTTCAGGAACGGTTCATGCACAGGACGTGTAGCACAGGTTGACCGCGCGCCTCCGGTTCGTTATCCTGGCGACGGCCAACCCGTAGCGCATCACGCCCTTCTTTGGTCGAGATCGCAATCAGCTGATTCCCGTTCACTGCTTGAACCTAGCGAGGCCGGATCTGCGCATGCCACGTTGATGCCGGGGATTTACGTGTAACCATGACCGAAATTCAGAAATTGCAAGAAGTCGACGAAGTGGACATCGCCGAGTTGAAGGCCAAGTCGATCGGCGAGCTCCACGAGTTGGCCGAAGACTTGAACATCCACAATTATTCCGGACTCCGGAAGCAGGACCTGATCTTTCGCATCGAGCAGAGCCTGCTCGATGCCGACACGGTCCTCCGGGGCGAGGGCGTGCTGGAGATCCTGCCCGAGGGCTACGGATTCCTCCGCAGCCAGGACTGGAACTATCTGTACGGCCCGGACGACATCTACGTCTCGCCGTCCCAGATCAAGCGCTTCGACATGCGCACCGGGGACACGGTGCTGGGGCAGGTCCGTCCGCCGAAGGAGGGCGAGCGCTACCTGGCGCTCCTCAAGGTGGAGGCGATCAACGGGGAGGATCCCGAGAAGGCCAAGCACCGGATCGCCTTCGACAACCTCCGGCCCCGCTATCCGGAGGACCGGCTGAAGCTGGAGCGCTCCGACGGCGACATCTCCATGCGGGTGCTCGACCTGATCGCGCCGGTCGGGAAGGCCGGCCGCAGCCTGGCGGTGGACCGGACCCTGTGGACCTTCCACCTGCCCGTCTG
>CAYMQZ010000001.1:124032-134747 GCA_964392705.1 uncultured Gemmatimonadota bacterium | reverse complement strand
GGCTCGCCATGCTGGCGACGGGTCGGAGCTCGATCCGCGAGGTGATCCTGTACCCCATCCTCCGGCCCGACGAGGGCCGGTGACGGACGGCGGCACGCGCCGTCTCGAGTGGTTCCTGGCCCGCCGCTACCTGTCGGGTGGCCGCGGCCGCGGCTTCCTCTCGCTCATCACGCTGATCGCGATCGGCGGCGTCACCGTGGGCGTCATGGCCTTGATCGTGGTGATCGGCGTGATGACCGGGCTCCAGAACGACCTGCGCGAGAAGATCCTGGGGGCGAGCCCGCACGGCATGGTGCTGGAGATCGGGAGCGCCTTCCGGATGGACGCCTGGCGGCAAGTGCTGGAGCGCGTGCGGGCGAGCGAGGGTGTGACGGAAGCCACCCCGTTCATCTATACCGGGGTGCTGATGAACGCGGGCGAGAGCTACAGCGAGGAGGCGGTGCTGCGGGGGCTCGAGTCCGACTCGGCGGCGCTGGCCGTCACCGGGATCGACGACTACCTGACGGCGGGACGCATGCCGTTCGGACCCACGGAATCCGGGCACCCGGGGATCGTGGTCGGCCAGGGGCTGGCCCGGCGCCTGGGTCTCTACGAGGGAAAGCCGGTCACCCTGATCGCGGCCGGGGGCGAGAGCCTCGAGATCACGCCGACCGGCTTCCAGCCGCAGATGCGGCGCTTCGAGGTGACCGGGATCTTCCACACCGGGCTGTTCCAGTACGACACGAAGTTCACCTACGTGAGCCTCGAGGCTGCGCAGGACCTCCTGCGGCTGGGCGATGGCGTGACGGGCGTGGAGTTCGACGTCGAGGATCCCTGGCGGGCCGATCTCGTGGCGGAACGGGTCGCGGCGACGCTCGGCTACCCTTACACGGTGGAGGACTGGCAGGAGCAGAACGCGAGCCTCTTCTCGGCCCTCAAGCTGGAGAAGCTGGCGATGACGGTCATCCTGCTGCTCATCGTGCTGGTGGCGTCCTTCAACATCGTCTCCACGCTGGTGATGGTGGTGGCGGACAAGACGCGAGAGATCGGGATCCTGCGCTCGATGGGTCTCACCGGGCGCTCCGTGATGCGGCTGTTCATGTACCAGGGCGTGGTCATCGGGCTGGTGGGGACGGCCATCGGTCTCGGGCTGGGCAGCGGGGCGGCCTGGGCGCTCGACCGCTTCGAGTTCATCCAGCTCCCGGCCGACGTCTACTTCGTCGACTCGCTGCCGGTCCAGCTCGATCCCCTCGACATCCTGTCGATCATCGGCGCCTCACTGCTCATCTCCTTCCTGGCCACGCTGTACCCGGCCCGCCAGGCGGCCCGGCTGACCCCCGTGGAGGCGATCCGGCATGAGTGAGGCCGGGCGGGCGCGGCCGTGCCCGGGAACCGACGAGCGCGGCGACGCGGACCTCGCCCCGGTGGTCGAGGCGCGCGGGCTGCACCGGACCTATCTGGACACGGACGGTCACGAGATTCACGTGCTGCGAGGCCTCGACTTCGCGGCCCGTAGAGGACAGGCCGTGGCCATCGTGGGCCCCAGCGGCTCGGGAAAATCCACGCTGCTGCACCTGCTGGGGGCCCTGGACCGACCGACGCGGGGCGAGGTCCGGCTGGCCGGCCACCGCGTCTCGGACCTGGACGACGAGGCGCTCGCGGCGCTCCGGAACCGCCACGTGGGCTTCGTCTTCCAGTTCCACCATCTGCTGCGGGACTTCACGGCCCTCGAGAACGTGGTCGTGCCGCAGCTCCTGGCCGGGATGGGCCGGGAGGCGGCCGTGGCGCGCGCCCGGGGACTGCTCGAGCAGGTGGGCCTCGCGACGCGGTCCGGCCACCGCCCGGCCGAGCTCTCGGGCGGCGAGCGGCAGCGGGTCGCCGTGGCTCGCGCGCTGGCCAACGAGCCACCCGTCTTGCTGGCCGATGAGCCCTCCGGTAACCTGGACGTCGACACCAGCGAGCGGCTCCACGACGTTCTCTTCGACCTGGCGGAGCGGCACGAGAGCGCCCTGGTCCTGGTGACCCACAACCGGTCGCTCGCGGCGCGGGCCGACGTGAGGCTGCGCCTCGCAGGCGGGGTGCTGGAACCGACGGAGGCCGACCAAGCCTCTCCGGATGGACCTTCGCCCGTGTAATTTGCCAGGGTCGCGGCTCTCTGCGAGGCGGGCGGGCGGGCCCCCGGCGGGCCGGCGAGACGGGCCGCGGTGGCCCAACCGGCGGCCGCAGCGGGGCTTCGAACCCGAGGGAGGCCGGCCGGGTAGGGAAGGGCCGAAGGGGGAACGGGGAATGCTTCCGTTTCCCCCGGTGAGGGGAGGCGACTCGAGCGAGGCGACATGCGCTGCGAGAACTGCGGGGAGCGGGAAGCCGAGATCCATCTGACGCAGATCGTGGACGACGAGATGACCACGGTCCGTCTCTGTCCCCTCTGCGCCGCGGAGCAGGGCGTGGGCACGCAGTTGCCGTCGGAAGGCGCGCCGCTGACGGACTTCCTCGCCCAGATCAGCAAGTCCGGTGGCGAGGGCGGATCCCTGGCCGGGGTCCAGGAAAGCTGCCCCTTCTGCGGCACCTCTCCCGCCGATTTCCGCAAGACCGGTCGCCTGGGCTGCTCCCAGTGCTATCCCCACTTCGAGAGCCAGCTCCAGGCGCTGTTTCGCCGGGTGCACGGCGCCGTGCAGCACGTCGGCAAGGTGTACGTGAGCCCCGAGGAGGGGACGGACGACGCGGAGGTTCGCCTGACGACGCTGAAGCGCAGGCTGGAGCGCGCCGTCGAGATCGAGGATTTCGAGACGGCGGCCCGGCTGCGGGACGAGATCCGGAAGCTGGAGGTGCTGCAGTGAGCCTCCAGCCCGCCGGGAGGGTCGAGGAGCAGGGAACCGGCTGGCTGCGCGGCAACGGCCCGGAGGCCGACGTGGTGCTCTCCACCCGCGTCCGGCTGGCCCGAAACCTCCAGGGGTTCCCGTTCGCGGTGCGGGCGGACCGCGAGGAGAGGGGCCGGATCCTGGACCGGGCCCTCGCCGCCCTGGAGGCGAGCGATGTGCTCCCGGTGCCCACCCTGTGGCGGATGGACGAGATCGAGGCCACCGATCGCAACCTCCTGCTCGAGCGCCACCTCGTGAGCCGCGAGCTCATCGGCCCCCCCGACGGACAGGCGCCGCCCGCCGCCGCCCTCGTGCTCGCGGACGTGGACGTCCTGGGCGCGATGGTCAACGAGGAGGACCACCTGCGCCTGCAGACCCTGCGGAGCGGATTCCAGCTCGAGGAAGCCTGGCGCGTGGTGGATCAGCTCGACGAGGAGATCGGCCAGCGACTCCCGTACGCGTTCCACCACGAGTTCGGCTTCCTCACCTCCTGCCCGACCAACGTGGGAACCGGGCTCCGGGCCTCGGTGCTGATCCATCTCCCCGCGCTCGTGCTGACCAAGCAGATCTCGAAGGTGCTCCAGGGCATCGGGCAGATCGGGCTCACCTTCCGCGGCCTGTTCGGGGAGGGATCGGAAGTGGTGGGCAACTTCTTCCAGATCTCGAACCAGACCACGCTCGGGAAGACGGAGGAGGACCTGATCGATCACCTGCAGAAGATCGTGGGCCAGGTGATCCAGTACGAGAAGCAGGCGAGGGCCGTCCTGCTCCGCGAGGCGCCCTCGGTCCTGGAGGACAAGGTGTGGCGCGCCTACGGCATCCTCCGTCACGCGCGCAGCCTCGCGTTCGACGAGATGATGAACCTGTTAAGCGGCGTCAGGCTTGGGATTACGCTGAAACTTCTCCGAACACCCCGGGTAGAGACGCTCAATAAGATCATGATCTACGGGCAGACGGCGCACCTCGAGAGCGCCGCCCGCCGCCGCCTCGACGAGGCCGACGCCGACACGTTCCGGGCGTCGTTCGTCAGAGAGGCGCTGGCCGTCGACGAACCGGTAGCCCCCGCCGCGAGAGAGACGGGAGACGATGAGGATGGGTAAGGCGGACCCGGAGTCCGCCCCGGCCGCGAGGTCCGCATGAACTACAATTTCACGGATCGGGTGCGCAAAGTTCTCGCCATGGCGCGGGAGGAGGCCATTCGCCTCCAGCACGACTACGTCGGCACGGAGCACATCCTGCTGGGCCTCATCCGGGAGGGCGAGGGGGTGGCCGCCGCCGTGCTCACCAACCTGGCTGCGGACCTCGACGAGCTGCAGCGCCTGATCGAAGAGAACGTGCGCCGCGGCAAGTCGTCTTCGAGCATCGGCGAGCTCCCCTACACGTCCCGAGCCAAGAAGGTGCTCGAGTACGCCATGGCCGAGGCTCGCGAGCTGAACCACAGCTACGTGGGGACCGAGCACCTGCTGCTCGGCCTGCTGCGCGAGGAGAAGGGCCTGGCTGCGAAGGTGCTGGGCGAGCTGGGCATCGGAATCGAGGAGGCGAGGGCCGAGACGCTGAAGCTGCTCGGGACCGACGTGCCCGATTCGACGCCGGGAGGCTCCGCCCCGAGCGGGAAGAGCGGGGAGAAGAAATCCAAAACGCCGGCGCTGGACCATTTCTGCCGCGACCTCACCGAGCTCGCGGGCCAGGGGAAGCTGGATCCGACCATCGGCCGCGAGAAGGAGATCGAGCGGGTGATGGAGGTGCTCTCCCGCCGCAAGAAGAACAATCCCGTCCTCATCGGCGAGCCGGGGGTGGGGAAGACCGCGATTGTGGAGGGGCTCGCCCAGCGGATCGTGCGCGGCGAGGTGCCCGACAGCCTGCGGGACCACCGGGTCCTGGCGCTCGACATGGCGGCCGTGATCGCGGGGACCAAGTATCGCGGCCAGTTCGAGGAGCGGCTGAAGGCGATCGTGAACGAGATCTCCCAGAACGAGGGGATCATCCTGTTCATCGACGAGCTGCACACCCTCGTCGGGGCCGGCGCCGCCGAGGGCGCGATCGACGCCTCCAACATGCTCAAGCCGGCCCTGGCGCGCGGCGAGCTCCAGTGCGTGGGCGCCTCGACCCTCAACGAGTACCGCAAGTACATCGAGAAGGACGGAGCGCTCGAGCGGCGCTTCCAGACGGTGATCGTGGACGCGCCGACCGTCGAGGAGACCATCGAGATCCTCCGCGGGCTCAAGAAGTACTACGAGGATCACCACCGGGTGACGGTCCCCGATCCCTCGCTCGAGGCGGCGGCGCGGCTCTCGGAGCGCTACATCACCGACCGGTTCCTGCCCGACAAGGCGATCGACGTCGTGGACGAGGCCGGCGCGCGGGCCCGGCTGGGGGCGCAGGTCCCCCCGCCCGAGGTGCAGGAGCTGCAGGAGCAGCTCGAGGAGCTGGCCCAGTGGAAGGAGCAGGCCATCCGCGACCAGGACTTCGAGCGGGCGGCCTATCTGCGGGATCGCGAGAAGGAGGTGCAGGAGGAGATCAAGCGTCGCCGGGACGAGTGGGAGCGGCAGCGCGAGGAGCATCGCCCCACGGTGGACGCCGACGACATCGCCTTCATCGTCGGGCGCTGGACGGGCATCCCGGTCACCCGCCTCAAGGAGGCCGAGACGGAGCGGCTGCTGCGCATGGAGGACGAGCTGCACGAGGCGGTGGTGGGCCAGGACGAGGCGATCGAGGCGGTGAGCCGGGCGATCCGGCGCAGCCGCGCCGGCCTCAAGGACCCGGACCGGCCGATCGGCAGCTTCATCTTCTGCGGGCCCACCGGCGTGGGGAAGACAGAGCTGGCGCGCCAGCTCGCCCGCTTCCTGTTCGCCGACGAGCAGGCGCTCATCCGGGTCGACATGTCGGAGTACATGGAGAAGTTTTCCGTCAGCCGGCTCATCGGCGCGCCTCCCGGCTACGTCGGCTACGAGGAGTCGGGTGCGCTGACCAAGGCCGTGCGACGGCGGCCCTACTCGGTCATCCTCCTGGACGAGATCGAGAAGGCCCACCCGGACGTGTTCAACATCCTGCTCCAGGTGCTGGACGAGGGTCGCCTGACCGACAACTACGGCCGCGTGATCGACTTCAAGAACTCGGTCGTGATCATGACCTCCAACGTCGGGACCCGCGACATCGCCTCCACGTCGAAGCTCGGGTTCACGACCGCCGAGGAGGGGCGGATGGACTACGAGCGGATCAAGGAGCACGTGAAGGAGGAGGTGGAGCGCACCTTCACGCCCGAGTTCCTGAACCGGCTCGACGACGTGATCGTCTTCCATCCGCTCTCGAAGGAGCAGATCGGCGAGATCGTCCACATCCTCCTGCGGGACGTGCAGAAGCGCCTGGCAGAGGAGGACCTGACCATCCGCCTGACCGACGCCGCCGTCCGGTTCGTCGTCGAGCGGGGCTACGACGAGAAGTTCGGCGCCCGGCCGCTCAAGCGGACGATCCAGCGCTACGTCGAGGACCCGCTCTCGGAGCGGATCCTGATGGCGGACTTCGCCCCCGGCGACGAGATCCTGGTGGATGTCGCCGAGGACACGGAATCGCTCGCGTTCCAGGTGGCCTCCCCCTCTTCGGCCACGTGATCCGGCGTCCGGCCCTCGCCCTCGCGGCCCTCGGCGCCCTCGCGGCCCCGGGGGTCGCGTCGCTCGAGGCTCAGGTTCCGCAGGAGCTCAGCGTCCGCCTGGACAGCATCGTCGTGCACGGCGCCACGCGGATGTCGGAGACCGAGGTGATCGACCGGAGCGGGCTCCGCCATGGGATGACCGTCCACTATCCCCAGGTCCAGGAGGCGATCCGGCGCCTGTTCGCCACCGGGGAGTACTCGGACGTGAAGATCTGGGTGACCCCCCGACCTCCGAACGTCTTCCACATCCAGGTGGAGGAGCGCCCGCTCGTCACCCGCTACCTGTTCCAGGGGATGGAGAACGTCGGGGCCACGGCCATCCGCGACTCGGCGGGGCTGGCCCGGAACGCGCCTCTGGATCCGGCGCGGGTCGCGCGCGCCCGCAGCCTGATCGAGGCCAGACTGGCCTCGGAGGGCTTCCCGCAGGCCCGCGTCGACACCGCGATGGCGCAAGATCCACTGCTCCCCGAGGCCTTCCAGGTCGTCTTCCGGGTGCAGGAGGGCCCGCGCCTCGGCCTCACCGAGATCGCCTTCCGGGGCAACGAGGCGTTCCCGGAGGGGCGGCTCAAGGACGCGATGGGCACGGGGGAGGAGGGCTTCTTCTGGTGGAGCTCCGGCGAGCTGCGGCGCGACCAGTTCCGGACCGACCTCTCCGAGCGGCTTCCGGACCACTACGCCCGCCACGGCTACCTGGACTTCGCCGTCGTCGACGACACGATCCTGGTGGACCGCGAGACGGGGAAGGGAAGGATCGAGATCGAGGTCGAGGAGGGACCCCAGTACCTGCTGGAGGACTTCGAGATCATCGGCAACCGGCGCTTCCCGACGGACCGGTTGAGGGAGCTGTACGGTCCGCTGGACGGGCTCGAGGGGGAGGACGGCGAGGCCCGCGAGGTCCCGTTCGACCAGGTCGCGTTCGAGGACGCGCGGCGTCGGGTCGAGGATCTGTATCGCGACGGCGGCTACCTCTACGCGCGGGTGACGCCCGACGTCGAGAAGCTGCCGCCCGAGGGCGGCGAGGGGAAACCCCGGGTCCGCGCCACGTGGCTCATCCGCGAGGGGAACCCCTCCTACATCCGTGAGGTCCGGATCGTCGGCAACAGCTACACGCACGACCGGATCATCCGGAGCCGGCTCCTCGTCTTCCCCGGGGACATCTACTCGCAGCAACGGCTGGTGCAGAGCGTCCAGACGCTGCAGAATACGGGCTTCTTCGAGCCGCTGCCGCCGAACGAGGCGATCGACATCCGCGAGCGCGACGACGGCGACATCGACATCGTGATCCGGGTGAAGGAGAAGCAGACCGGGACGCTGAACTTCGGCCTCTCGGCCTCCGCCGCGACCGGGCTTGCGGGCTTCATCGGCTACGAGCAGCCGAACCTGTTCGGGCAGGCGAAAACGGGCCGCTTCCGCTGGCTGTTCGGCGGGCGTCAGCAGGACATCGAGCTCAGCTACTCCGACCCCGAGGTCTTCGGCTCGAAGCAGTCGGCCACGGTCAGCCTCCGGAGCTCGCGCGACCGCTTCATCAATTTCAGCCTCGGGGACCGGCGACAGACGGGCGGGCTGGTCGAAGTCGGCACGCCGCTGTTCGGCCTCCGGGCCACCCGGCTGTTCATCGGCTACTCGCTCTTCCGGGACGAGGTCGACGACCTCGACACCACGTTCGTGACGCCGGCGCAGCGCCAGCTGATCACGCAGGGCACGCGCAGCACGGCCAGCCTCCGGCTCGTGCGCGACACGCGCAACAACGCCCTCTTCCCGACCCGCGGGAGCCGCAACGCCCTCTCGGCCCGCTTCACCGGCGGGCCACTCGGGGGGAGCGGGGAGTACGGGAAGTTCGACCTGGAGAGCCAGTGGTTCGTGCCGGTCGCGCAGATCGGGGGCGGCCTCGAGAGCCTGCCGATCGAGTTCACCGGGGGGCTGTCGTTCAGCGCCGGCACGATCGTGGGCGACAACCCCTTCTTCCTCGAGCGCTTCTTCATGGGCGGGACGAACGTCGGGATCCAGCTCCGCGGATACGAGGAGGCGACCGTGACCCCGCGCGGCCACGTGCCCCGCAACGCCCGTTTCAGCCAGCTGGACCGGGTGGGAGAGTCCTACTTCGCGACCTCGGCGCTGTTCGGCTCCAAGCTCACGAACAGCGTGTTCGTGAACGCCTTCGTGGACGCGGGCAACGTCTGGCTCCGGGCCGGGGACCTGAACCCCACGGATCTACTGGTGGGCGCGGGCGTAGGAATCAGCCTGGTCACGCCGTTCGGGCCGCTGGGCCTGGACTACGCGTACGGGTTCGACCGGAAGGACGTGCTGGGGAGACCGGACCCCGGCTGGGAGCTGCACTTCAAGTTCGGGCGCGTGTTCTAGTTCCAGTGCTCCGTCGCGGAAGCCCGCGGCCTGGACACCGGGACGACGCCGGGCCGGCCCCCGGCCACCGGCCACCGGGGCCACCGATCGCGCCGCGCGGAGACGATGGAGACCACCACGGAGTTACGGACATGAGCTCGATTTTCCGATACAGTCTCGGCACGCTGCTCGTCGTCGGCCTGGCCGCCGGGCCTCTCGCCGCCCAGGAGGAGACCGAGGCCCCGCCGCCGTCGCCGCCTCCCCCGGGCACCCAGATGGTGTTCGTCAACACTCAGGCGATCCTGCCCCAGGTGCCGGGCGCGCGGGAGGCACAGGAGACCTGGCAGGAGGAGCTGCAGGGGTACAACGCCGAGGTGCAGCGCCTTCGCGTCGAGGTCGACTCGCTACTCGCCGCCTACCGGCAGCAGGAGGCGATGCTCAGCGCCCAGGCCAGGGAGCAGCGGCAGCAGGAGATCATCGACAGGCAGCAGCAGCTCCAGCAGCGGGCCACCGAGCTCGAGCAGACGGCGAACCAGCGCCAGCAAGAGCTGCTCGCGCCGATCCTCGACCGCGTCGGACAGGTGATCGAGGCGGTCCGCCAGGAGCGGAACTACACGATCGTGTTCGACATCTCGGGCTCCGGCGTCGTGGCGGCGGACCCGAGCCTCGACGTCACGGCGCTCGTGCTCGAGAAGATCGGGACCGAGGAGAGCTCGGCCAACGCCTCGCCCCCCTCTCGCTGAGGGCGCAGGGCCCGGGCGCCGGCCGGGACCGAGGCCGGCCCGGGTCCGACCACTTGGGACCTCCGCGACCCCCCGGGCAGGCGCCCTTGTCGGGGCGGCCCCGCTGGCGACCTGCTAGATCCTGCGAGAAGGCGATGCCCACCTACACGGTGCGAGAGCTGGCCCGGCGGGTGTCGGGGTCGGTCGAGGGCGATCCCGATCGCCGCATTGCCTCGGTGGCCCCGGCCGGGCGCGCCGGCCCCTCCGATCTCGCGTTCGCCACCAACCGACGCTACCTCGGCCTGCTCGCCCGCGGCGAGCCCGGGGCCGTGCTGCTCCCCCCGGACCTCGAGCTGGAGCGCCAGGACGTCTCGATCATCCGCGTCGACGACCCGCAGCTGGCCATCGCGCCGATCCTGGAGCTCCTGTACCCGGAGCCCGCCTCCGCCACCGCCATCCACCCCAGCGTCGGGCTGGGCCCGCACGTCGAGATCGGCGAGGACGTCTCGGTGGACGCCGGTGCCGTGCTGGGGCGGGGCGTCCGCGTGGGCGCCGGTTCGCGGATCGGGGCGCATTGCCTCCTCGAGGACGGGGTGGAGATCGGCCGCGAGTGCAGGATCGGGCACGCCTGCTCGCTCCTGCACGGAACCCGCCTGGGCGATCGGGTGCGCGTCCACCCGGGCGCGCGGCTGGGAACCGAAGGCTTCGGATACGTCGGGGAAGCCGGCGCACGCGTGAAGGTCCCGCAGGTCGGCGGGTGCCTGATCGAGGACGATGTCGAGATCGGAGCGAACTGCACCGTGGACCGGGGGACGCTGGGAGACACCGTGGTCGGCCGGGGCAGCAAGATCGACAACCTCGTGCACATCGGCCACAACGTGCGCGTCGGCCGGGATTGCGTGATCGTGGCCCAGGTCGGGGTCGCCGGCAGCGTCGAGATCGGGGACGGGGTCGTGCTGGCCGGACAGGCCGGGATCGCCGACCATCTGAGGATCGGAGACGGAGCTCGCGTCGCGGCCCAGGCGGGAGTCATCGGCGACGTCCCGGACGGAGCCGCCTACTCCGGTTATCCGGCCCGCCCGCACCGTCAGGCGATGCGGGCCAGCGCCGCCCTCCTCAAGCTGCCGGGGGCCCTGCGCCGGCTACGCGAGGTGGAGCGACGGTTGG
>CAYMQZ010000001.1:92984-123932 GCA_964392705.1 uncultured Gemmatimonadota bacterium | reverse complement strand
CTCCTCAAGCTGCCGGGGGCCCTGCGCCGGCTACGCGAGGTGGAGCGACGGTTGGCGTCGAGGAGAGCCGAGGAGGGAGAGGGCGCCGAGGAGGGGGAGGGCGCCGAGAAGGGGGAGAGCGCGTAGCGTCGAGTCCGACGCTCCCTCAGATTGCCCGCGGCCGGCCGCCGCCCACCCGGCGCCGCCCCGGCGGGTCGGGGGTGCCGGATCGAACCGGTGCGTGCGCGGCGATCGCCACGACCCGCCGCATCCGGAAGGAGGACGATTCCCGTGAGCCAGTCGGCGTCCAGCCAGGGTGACGCGCGCCAGCGCACCATAGCGCGCGAAGTCGAGGTGGAGGGGATCGGGATCCACTCGGGCGCGAGCGTCCGCGCCCGTCTGGCCCCGGCCGAGCCTGGACACGGACTGCGCTTCCGTAGGGTGGACCTCGAGGACGCGCCCGTGGTGCCCGCCCGCCTCGACGCCGTGCGGTCCACGAAGTGGCGGACGGTGCTGGGGGAGGAGCCGGCGAGCGTGGCCTCGATCGAGCATCTGGCGGCGGCGGCGACGGCGCTGGGGATCGACAACCTGGAGGTCCGGCTGGACGGGCCGGAGCCCCCGGCGCTCGACGGGAGCGCCGCGCCCTGGTGCGACCTTCTCGAGGAGGCCGGTCCGGTCGAGCAGGCCGAGGTCGCGCGCCTCGCCGCCCCCGCCTCGCCCATCCACCTGACCGTCGGCGATTCCCGCTACGCGGTCCTTCCCGGCGAGCGGCTCCGCGTCTCGGTCGGCATCGAGTTCGGGCACCCCGCGATCGGGCGCCAGTTCGTCAGCTTCGAGGCGTCGGGTGAAGCCTTCCGCCGCGACCTCGCTCCGGCCCGCACGTTCGGCCTGGCGGCCTGGAGGGACGAGCTGCACGGGCAGGGTCTGGCGCTCGGCGCCTCGCCCGAGAACGCCGTGGTGCTGGAGGAAGACGACGCGGAGCCGGAGCTCCGGTTCCCCGACGAGTTCGCTCGCCACAAGGCGCTGGACCTGGTGGGCGACCTCGCTCTCCTGGGCGAGCGACTCCGGGCTCACATCGTGGCCGAGAGACCCGGGCACGAGGGGAACGTGGCGCTGGGCAAGGAGATCCGGAAAGCCGTCGAGCGCGAGCGCCGGGGGGCCGGGCCGGCCCTGGACATCGAGCGCATCCTCGAGGTGATGCCGCACCGCTACCCGTTCCTCCTCGTGGACCGGATCCTCGAGTTCGAGGCCGGCCGCCGCCTGGTCGGGCTCAAGAACGTCACGATCAACGAGCCGTTCTTCCGGGGCCATTTTCCGGGCCACCCGATCATGCCCGGCGTGCTGATCGTGGAGGCGATGGCCCAGGCCGGGGGTCTGCTGCTGATGAACGAGCTCGGGCGTCCGGAAGAGAAGGTGGTCTACTTCATGTCCCTGGACGACGTGAAGTTCCGCCGGCCGGTGCGGCCGGGCGACCAGCTCCTGCTGGAGGTGGAGCTGCTGCAGCTCCGCGGGGCCATCTGTCGCATGCGGGGGCGAGCCCTGGTGGAGGGTCGCCCGGTGGCCGAGGCGACGATGATGGCCCGCGTCGTGGACCGCTGACGTGATCCTAGATGGCCCGATCTCCGGAGGTCGAGCGTGACCCTCGCCTCGAGCGGGCTGGAGCCCGGCCTCCGCCACGAGACCGCGATCGTCGACCCGGACGCGCGAGTCGCCCCCAGCGCGGCGATCGGCCCGTACGCCGTGATCGGACCCGGCGTGGAGATCGGGGAGCGGGCCCGGGTAGGCCCGCACGTCCTCGTGGAGCGCGACACGCGAGTGGGGGCGGACTGCGCCCTGGGAGCGGGAGCCGTCCTGGGGACCGACCCCCAGGACCGGAAGTACGCCGGCGAGCGGACCTTCCTCGAGGTGGGCGAGCGGACGGTCATCCGCGAGTACGCCACGTTGAACCGCGGCACGGCCGCCTCCGGAGCGACCCGCGTGGGCCGGGACTGCATGGTGATGGCGTACGCGCACGTGGCGCACGACTGCCGGATCGGGAACGGAGTCATCCTCGCCAACGCCGTGAACATGGGCGGTCACGTGCAGATCGAGGACCGGGCCATCGTGGGGGGGCTCACCGCGATTCACCAGTTCGTTCGGATCGGGCGCCACGCGTTCGTGGGAGGCGCCTCGCGGCTCTCCAAGGACGTCGCTCCCTACACGCTCGTGGCGGGAAACCCGTGCGCCGCCTACGGCATCAACCGCGAGGGCCTGCTGCGGCGCGGCTTCCCGCCCGAGACGATCCGGGCGCTGGGCCGGGCTTGGAAGCGGATCTTCCGCTCGGAGCTGCCCGTCGGCCGGGCGCTCGACGCGCTCGAGGCGGACGGCGATCCGATCGGGGAGGTGCGGCACATGCTGGAGTTCGTTCGTCGAAGCGAGCGGGGCGTGACCTCGCGGCGAGGCGCGAGCCCCGGAACGTGACGGACCTCCGCACCTGCGTGCTGGGCGTCGGGAGCGTGGGGCGGGAGCACGCCCGGATCCTGGCCTCCCTGCCGGGCTCCCGCCTGGTCGGCGTGTGCGACCGGGATGCCACCCGGGGGAAGAGAGTAGCGCGGCATCTGGGTTGCAGGCACGAGCCCGCCCTTCCGCGGCTGCTCGCGGAGGCCGACGTCGCCGTCGTGGCCGTCCCCACCGCCTCGCACGCGGCCGTGGCCCGGGCCGCCCTGGAAGCCGGCTGTCACGTCCTGGTGGAGAAGCCGCTGGCGGCCAGCCTGGCCGAGGCGGACGAGCTGATCCGTCTGGCCGAGGCGCGCGGGCTCCAGCTCCGCGTCGGGCACGTCGAACGGTACAATCGCGTGCTGCGCGAGGCCGGCCCGTTGCTGGATCGGCCTCGCTTCCTCGAGGCCCTGCGCATCGCGCCCTTCGAGGGTCGCGGCAGCGACGTGTCCGTGGTGCTGGACCTGATGATCCACGACCTCGACCTCGTGCTGCACCTGGTCCGGAGCCCCGTGGCGCGCGTGAGCGCGGTCGGGGTATCCGTCCTCTCCGGATCGATCGACATCGCGAACGCAAGGCTCGAGTTCGCCGACGGAGCGGTCGCCGACGTCAGGGCCAGTCGGGTCTCGGCCGACCGGAAGCGGCGCTTGCGCATCTTCCAGCCGACCGGCTACGTGAGCCTCGACCTGGCGAACGAGGTCGGCACCTGCCTCCGCCGCCGGAACGGCCGCCCGGTGGGGGAAGGCAGCGCGAGGCTCGAGGACATCCTGGAACGGATGCCGCTCGTCGGCGACGGGGAGGAGCCGCTCGCCCGCGAGCTGGCGGCCTTTCTCCGGGCGGCGCGCGGGCTGGAGGCGGGCCCGGCCTCGGCCCGGGAAGCTCGGGCGGCGCTCTCGCTGGCCCTGGAGATCACCGGCGAGATCGAGAGGTTCGTACGACGCGAAGGAGTGGATGCATGTCGCTGCTGAAGATTCGAGAGGAGCGCAAGGAGCTGGGGACGGGGGCGCGTCGGGGGCCGAGGACGATCACGCTTGTCCTCCTGCTGGTCCTGGTCCTGCTCCTGATCTTCTACCTGAGCGGCATCTCCTGAGGAGCCGGTCCGTCTTCCTCTCCGCGGGCGAAGCGTCCGGCGACCTGCACGGGGCCGGGCTCGCCCGCGAGCTCCTGCGCGCCGACCCCTCGCTTCGCCTCATCGGCGTCGGGGGAGAGCGGATGGCCGGAGCCGGGGTGCGGCTCCTGGCCGGGCTCGAGGAGCTCTCGGTCATGGGAGTGGCCGAGGTGGTCCGCCGGCTTCCAGACCTGTGGCGCCTCCGACGACGGGTGCGACGCCGGATCCTGCGCCCCGGCGATGTGGACCTCTTCGTGCCGATCGACGCTCCGGCGTTCCACCTGTCCCTCGCGATCGCCGCCCGGCGGCACGGCATTCCCGTTCTCTACTACGTCGTGCCGCAGGTGTGGGCATGGCGGGCGGGTCGGGCGCGGCGCCTCGCCCGGGCCTGCGACCGGGCGTGCGCGATCCTGCCGTTCGAAGCCGGGCCGCTGCGCCGCTGCGGGGTGGACGCCCGCTTCGTCGGCCACCCGCTGCTCGACCGACGGGCCGACGAGCGAGCCACGAGGTCGCGCGAGCCCGGAGGCGAGGAAGCTCCGGCCCTGGCGCTCTTCCCCGGCTCGCGGCCCCAGGAAGTGGACCGGATGCTCCCCCTCTTCGCCGCCGCCGCGCGAAGGGTCCGGCGGCTCCGGCCCGAGACCCGGGTCCTCGTGGCCACGGCGCCCGAAGTGCCGACCGCCCTGTACGGGGACCGGCCCCCGGGGCGTCTCGTCTCCGCCGCCGCCGCGACCGCCGCGGCCACGGCCGCGCTCTCGAAGTCGGGAACCGTTACCCTGGAGCTCGCCCTGGCCGGCGTGCCCATGGTGGTGAGTCACCGGGTGAGCCCCCTCACCTACCGGATCGCGCGTCGTCTCGTGCGCGTCGACCACATCGCCCTGGTCAACCTCGTCGCCGGCAGGCGCATCGTTCCGGAGCTGGTCCAGGACGAGGCCACGCCGGAGGGCCTGGCCGAAGCGCTGCTGCCACTCCTGGAGCCGGGCTCCGATCGTCGGCGAGCCCGAGAGGCGCTGGCCGGGGTCCGGGATCGACTCGGCACGCCCGGCGCCGCCCGCCGGGTGGCGGATCACGCCCTCTCCCTGCTCGAGGAGCGGGCGCCGTGAGCCCGGCGGGGTCGTGGATCGAGCGGAGGCTGCGTCGGGCCTGGCGACGGCGTCCGGGGGTCGGCCTGCGGGCGGGCGGAGCCCTGTACGGGCTGGCCGCCGATGCCCACCGCCTGCTCTACGAGGTCGCGCTGCTCGAGACGCGCGAGGCGTCCATCCCGGTAGTCTCCGTGGGCGGGCTCACCGTGGGAGGGAGCGGCAAAACGCCGCTCGCCATCGAGCTGGCCGACTGGCTGCTCGCGGACGGACGGCGTCCCGCCCTGGTGACGAGAGGATACGCCGACGAGCTGCGGGTTCACCGCCGTCGCCTGCCGGGCGCCGTGGTCCTCGGCGCCCCGGACCGCCGATCGGCGGTCGCGAAGGCGGCTCGTCGGGGGGCGGACTGCGCGGTGCTCGACGACGGCTTCGCCCGCCGTTCTCTCGCCCGCCGCCTTGACCTCCTGTTGGTCGACACGGACGCGCTGGCGCGCACCAACCGGCGTCGTCTTCCCGCGGGACCGTTCCGCCATCCCCCCGGCTTCGTTGCCCTGGCCGACGCGATCGTCGTGACGAGGAGAGGCCGGGCGGCCGACCTGGCCCGGCGGACCGCCGCCCGCCTCGCCCGCTCTCCCCACGCCCCCTTCGTGGGACGCTGCGCGCTCCGCCCGGGCTCTCCGCTCCCCCTCAACCGGGCCGCCCGCGCCGCCGGCGTTCCGGACCCGGCCGTCGGGCTCGCCGGGATCATGAAGCCGCGGCTCTTCTTCGAGCAGCTCCGGCGACGCTGGCCACGTCTCGTGGCCCTGCATAGCTTCGGCGACCACGGCGAGCCGGGTCGGGAGCGGCTGGAGGCGATCCTGCGCTCGGCCGGCGACCGGGGGCTCCTCTGCACGCTGAAGGATGCGGTGCGGCTCGCGCCGAGGGTCGGAGAGGCCACCCCCCTGTGGTACGTGGAGGACGTCGTCGAATGGGAGGCGGGAGCATCGACGATCCGGGAGCGGGTGCTCGCGGCGGCCGGGCCGGGCCGGTGACGCCGAGGCCGAGGCGAGCCGAGGCCTGGCCGCGCTCTCGGCGGAGCGCGTCCCCATCGGGGAGACGGCCGCGGTGGAGATCGTGATCGCCGTCGTCGGCCGTCCGCGCGCGGGCGCCCTTCGGGACGCCATCCGGGAATACGAGGCGCGCGCCGCCCGGTATTTCCGCCTGAGGGTGGAGGAAGTCGCGCCGGCTGACCTTCCGGAGGCGCGGGCGGAGGAGGCGCGCGAGAGAGAGGGTGAAGCGCTCCTGGCCCGGATTCCCGACGGCGCGGACGTCGTCGCCCTGACGCGGTCCGGAAAGGGCATGACCTCCGGCGGGCTGGCGGCGTATCTGGGCGACCTGGCCACCTACGGCCGTCCGGGAGCGGCCTTCCTGATCGGCGGCGCTTCCGGACTGGGCGCCGGCGTCCTGGAGCGGGCCCGCTACCGCCTCTCCCTCTCGCCGATGACCCTACCGCACGAGATGGCCCGTCTCGTGCTCGCCGAGCAGATCTACCGGGCGGGGACGATCCTCCGGGGAGAGCCCTACCACAAGGGAAGCGCGTGAGCGCCTCCCCGGAATGGTTCCGCGCCTGGTTCGGGGAGAGCTACCTCGCCCTGTATCCGCACCGGGACGAGGCGGAGGCCGAAGACGCGGTTCGGCTACTCCGGGAGGCGGGACGTCCCGATCCCGCCCTCCCCGCGCTGGATCTGGCGTGCGGCGCCGGCCGCCACCTGCGGGCCATGGCGGCCGCGGGGTTGCGAGTCGTGGGGATGGACCTCTCGATCACCCTGCTCCGAGAGGTGCGCCGCCGCGGAGGGGAGGGGAGCCGGCGGCTGGTGCGAGGCGACATGCGCCACCTTCCGTTCAGCCCCGACGCCTTCGGCACGGTGACCAACTTCTTCACCTCCTTCGGTTACTTCGCGACGCCCGACGAGGACGCCCGCGTCGCCGCCGAGATCGCCCGGGTGCTGCGAGCGGAAGGCACCTTCCTGCTCGACTACCTCAACGCGCCCCGCGTCCGCCGGACGCTGGTGCCCGAGGAGGAGACGGAGCTCGACGACCGCACGGTCCTCCAGCGTCGCTGGCTCGAGGGAGACGCGGTCGTGAAGCGGATCGAGATCCGGCGACCGGGGGCGGAGCCGAGCGTCCACCACGAGCGCGTGCGCCTCTACGATGCCGGGGGGCTCGAAGCCCTCCTCCGGGCGCACGGCCTGGAGCCGCACGCGCGCTTCGGGGACTACGACGGCTCCGAGCACGCCGACGGGTCGCCCCGCCTCATCGTCCTGGGGCGCCGCGCGTGAGCGGGACGCTGGAGATCCGGACCCACGCCCTGACGGGCGGCGAAGGGCTCGCGGCCGCCCTGCTCGGGGACGAGGGAGTGGCCGGCGAGCTGCTTCCGACGAGGCCATCGACCGCTTCGGGGCCCGCGAGATCCGGAGGCCGGCCGGCGGCCCGCCTGCCCCCGGAGGCGTTCGGCACCACCGGCTCCGAGGCGTCGGCGCGACTGGAGCGCATCCTGGCCGGGGAGGGAACGCTGGTGAGCACCGGTCAGCAGCCCCTGCTCTTCCTGGGCCCCCTCTACGTCCTGTACAAGGCGATCTCGGCCCTGGAGCTCGCGCGACGGCTGGAGACAGAAACCGGGCGACCGGCCCTCGCGCTCTTCTGGGTGGCCTCCGACGACCACGACTGGGCGGAGGTGGGGCGGACCCGGATCGTGGATACCGAGAACCGGCTGCAGGAGCTGCGGCTCGCCCCTCCTGCCGGATGGGAGGGGCGGCCGGCCGGCGTCGCCCCCCTGCCGGATCGGGTATCGGAACTGATCGAGCAGATGTTCCAATTCCTACCTAACACGGACTTTGTGCAAGCGTATCTCGAGTTGTTTCAAGGTACCTGGCGGCCCGGACGGTCGCTCGGAGAGGCGTTCGGCCGCTCGCTCGCCGGCCTTCTGCCAGGACGGCCGCTCGCCTGGCTGGACGCCGGCTCCGGAGCGCTGAAGCGGGCGGCCGCGCCGCTCCTCGAGTCGGCCCTGCGGAACGCCGGGGACGCCGCCGAGGCGCTGGAATCGGGAGGCGGGAAGATCAGCGCGCTCGGCCACGAGGCGCCCCTCCCGGTCCTCGCCGGCGCGACGGACGTGTTCTACGACACGGGCGCGGAGCGCGCCCGGCTGTACCGGGAGGAGAACCGGGTGCGCGCGGGCCGGGAGGGACCGGAGCGGACCCTGGAGGAGACGCTCGCCGAGCTCGAGGACGCCCCGGAACGGTTCGGCCCCAACGTGGCGCTCCGTCCGGTGCTGGAGTCGTGGCTGCTGCCGGTGGGGGCGACGGTCCTCGGTCCAGGCGAGTTGGCCTACTGGAGCCAGCTTCCCGACCTGTTCGCGCTCCACGAGGTCCCCATGCCGGCCGTCCATCCGCGGCACGGCTGGCTCCTGGTCGAGGCGAAGGTGACGAAGGTGCTCGAGAAGCTGGATGAGGAGCCCGAGGCGTTCGCGGACCGGGGCGAGGAGGTCGCCCGGCGCGCGGTCCGCGACGCTCGTCCGGCCGAGCTCGAGAGGGCCCTCGAGGAGCTGCGGGGCGGGCTCGGGCGAGCCCTCGACGAGGTCGAGACGGCCGTCGTCGAGCACCTGCCGGGCATCCGTTCCGCCGTGGGGAAGGCGAGGAGCCAGGCGTTCGCTGTCGCCCGGGAACTGGAGGACCAGGTGGACGCGCGTCTGCGGGAACGCCGCGAGGTCGTCCTGGAGCAGATCCGGAAGGCCGCGCTCCACCTGTATCCCGACGGCGCCCCGCAGGAGCGTGTGCAGAGCCCCTTCTACTACCTGGCCCGCTACGGCACCGGGCTGCTCGACGCGCTCGAGGAGCGGAGCCGCCAGGCCACGCCTCCCCTCTGGCCCGCGGCCTGACCAGAGGGGGGCAGGGGACGAGCTGGGGTGGACCCCCGCCGCGTCGCGTTGCTGCTCCGGGAGGCGCCCGGTAGAATCCCCATCCGGGCTCCCGCCGTGAAGATCGGGCTTCCGGGACCTTCGGCTCGGGAGCTCCGAGCCCGGCGGCGGGACAGCGGTTCGAGATTCCGGCCTCGCGGCGACGCCCCATCGCCGCGCGCGGCCGGTGCCGGCGTGCGGGGTGTCCGATGATGGTGTGGGCGTTCGTCATCCTGCTGGTGCTGCTGATCCCCCTGCTGGCGATCGTGATCGACTCGCAGGTGGGACAGGCGCTGGCGGACCGGATCTCCGGGAGACGCGAGATCCAGGGGGACCTGCACGAGCGGCTCGAGGCCCTCGAAGGCGAGATCCGCTACCTGAACGAGAGCGTCGAGAGCCTCCGGGAGGAATCGAGCTTCCTCCGCTCGCTGGTCGAGGGGCGTGACGAGGAGGAACCTCGTCTCGGGCCCGGACCGGACGGGTCGGGCGCGGCCCCCCCGGGGGCGGGGGACTGAGGCCCGCTTGAGGCCAACCGCCTCCCGCTCCGCGGCCTCGGTCGGGGCGGGCATCCTCCTCAGCCGCCTCACCGGCTTCTTCCGCGACGTCGCGATCGCCTACTTCTTCGGCACCTCCCTCGCCGCCGGCGCCTACACGACGGCGCTCAAGATCCCGAACGTCCTGCGGAACCTCCTCGGCGAGGGGACGCTCTCGGCTTCCTTCATTCCGGTCTACAGCGCCTTCCTGGCCGGCGAGGACCGCGAGGACGCGCGGCGGCTCGCTCGCTCGGTGCTCGGCCTGCTGCTCCTCATCGCCGGCCTGCTGGCCGGGCTCGGGGTCCTCCTCGCCCCCTGGATCACCCGCCTCGTGGCCCCCGGGTTCGATCCGGAAGCGGCGGCGCTCACGAGCGACCTCGTCCGCATCCTCTTCCCGATGGCGGGCGTCATGGTGCTGGCGGCCTGGGCCCTGGGCGTGCTGAACAGCCACCGGAGCTTCTTCCTTCCGTTCGCCGCTCCGGTGCTGTGGAACCTGGCGCAGATCGGAGGACTCGTTCTCGGCGCGGCGCTCGGGTGGGAGCGGCTCATCTACGTCCTCGCCTGGGCCACCCTCGCCGGCAGCCTGCTCCAGCTCGGGGTCCAGCTTCCGACGGCCTGGCGGCTGCTGGGCGGCCTGAAGCCCGCGCTGAACCGGCGGTGGGAGCCGGTTCGCCGCGTCGTCCGGAACGCCGGGCCCGTCGTCGCCAGCCAGGGCATCGTCCAGATCTCGAGCTTCCTCGACGTCGTGCTCGCCACCCTGGTCTCTCCGGCGGCCGTGGCCGGCCTCGGCTACGCGCAGCGGGTCGCCTACCTGCCGCTCAGCCTCTTCGGCACCTCGGTCGCGGCCTCCTCGCTTCCCGAGATGTCGCGCGACGCCGAGGCCGGCCCGGAAGCGGCCGGTGCGCTGACCCGACGCCTCTCCGCCGGCTTCTTCCGCATCCTCTGGTTCGTCCTTCCCTCGGCCGTGGCGTTCCTGCTGTTCGGCGACCTGATCGTGCGCGTCCTCTTCCAGCGCGCCGCCTTCGGAGCGGACAGCACCCGGCTCGTGGCCTGGATCCTCGCCGCCTACGCCGTGGGGCTGGTCGCGTCCAGCTCCTCGCGACTGTTCGCGGCCGGGTTCCACGCCATGCAGGACACCCGGACCCCGATGAAGATCGCCGCTTTCGCCATCGGCTCCGGCACGGCCGTCGGGGCGGGGCTCATGTTCTGGCTCCGAGCCCGGGGGGCCGGGGACGTGGCGGCGGCCGGCCTGGTCCTGGGAGGGGCGCTCGGCTCCTGGGCCAACCTGGGGCTCCTGTGGAGCCGGCTGCGCGCCCGGCTCGGGCCCATCCTGCCCCGCGGCTCGGGACGCTGGATCGCCCGGCTCGTTCTGGCCGCGGCCGTAGGCGGCGCCACCGGCCTGCTGGCTCGCGGCTGGCTGACGGAAGCCGTGCCGCGGTCCGGCTTCCTGGCCGACCTCGTGGCGCTGGCCGGAACGCTCCTCGCGGTCGGGGTACCATACCTGCTGATCGCCGGATCGCCCTCCGGCGCGCCCATCCGACCCGACACCCGGCCATGACGCGAGACACGGCACAGGACGAGGACCGTCTCCGGAAGCAGCTCCGAGCGCTCCCCGACCGCGCGGGGGTGTACCTGCTCCGCGGCGCGGACGGCGAGGTGCTGTACGTCGGCAAGGCGAAGTCGCTCCGGGACCGCGTCCGCGGCTACCTGGGGCCCGAAGCGCGCGTCTCCGTGAAGCGCCGGGAGCTGGCGCGGCGGATCCGCTCGGTCGAGAGCTTCGTGCTCGAGTCCGAGGCCGAGGCGCTGCTGCTCGAGTGGAACCTGATCAAGGAGCACCGGCCGCGGTTCAACATCCAGCTCCGGGACGACAAGAGCTATCCGTACATCAAGGTGACGACCGGCGAGCCGTTCCCGCGCATCTACGTGACGCGGCGGCTGGAGGAGGACGGCTCCCGCTACTTCGGGCCGTTCACCGACGTGGGCGCCATGCGGCGGGCGCTCCGCACGATCAAGCGGATGTACACCGTCCGGAGCTGTCACTACCGGATGCCGGAGGAGCTCCCGGAGCGCCCCTGTCTGGATTACCACATCGGCCGCTGCGAGGCGCCCTGCGCCGGCTACCAGAGCCAGGCCGAATACCGGGCGATGATCGACGAGATCCTCGAGGTGCTGGCGGGCCACACCGGCGCCGTGCGCGAGGACGTCGAGCGGCGCATGCGAAGCGCCGCCGCGCGGCTCGACTTCGAGCGGGCCGCCGAGCTCCGGGAGGTGCTGAAGGGCCTCGCGGCGATCGAGCGACGGCAGGCCGCCGTGGATTTCCGGGGCGGCGACCGCGACGTGCTCGGGGTGGCGCGCGCCGGCGGAGTGGCCTGCGGCGTGGTGCTGAAGGTGCGCGAGGGTCGACTCCTCGGCCGTCAGGTCCATTACGTGCGCAACGTGGAGGGGGAGAGCGAGGCGGACGTGGTGGGCGCCCTCGTCAAGGGCTTCTATCTTCGCCGCGAGGACCTGCCGCCCGAGCTTCTCGCGCCGGAGGAGTTCGCCGATCGCGAGCTGGTGGAGGAGCACCTGTCCGCCCGCCGCGACGGTCCGTTCTCCGTCCTCGTCCCCCGCCGCGGCCGGAAGCGGCGGCTGGTGGAGCTCGCGCACGAGAACGCGGCGCACGTGCTGACGCAGGACCGATTGCGGGCCGAGGATCCCGGAGACGAAGGGAGCCCCGAACGGGCGAGGGGTCGGGGCGCGGCGCCCGCCCCGGCCCGTAGACTGGCCGAGCTCCTGGACCTGCCGGCGCCGGCGCGCGCGCTGGCCTGCTTCGACGTCTCCACGCTGGGCGGCAGCGAATCGGTGGGAGGCGCGACCTGGCTGGATGACGGGCGGCCGCTGAAGGACGAGTACCGACGGTTCCGCATCCGCGCGGCCGAGGTCGGGCGGCCCGACGATTACGCGGCCATGCAGGAGATCGTGAGCCGCTACTTCGAGCGCCGCATCCGCGAGGGCCGTCGACTCCCCGACCTGGTGGTGATCGACGGGGGAAGGGGCCAGCTCTCGGCGGCCCGACAGGCGATGGAGGGCGCCGGGGTCTCCGACCTGCCGGTGGTGGCCCTGGCCAAGCGGGAGGAGGAGGTCTTCCGGCCGGGCGGGGACCCCCCGCTGCGCCTGGACCGGGCCGACCCCGCCCTCCACTGGCTCCAGCGGGTGCGGGACGAGGCGCACCGCTTCGCCCTGGCCTACAACCGAACCCTGCGTCGACGTCGCACCCTCCGATCCCGGCTGTCGGAGATTCGAGGCGTGGGGCCCGCCCGGGAGCAGGAGCTGCTCCGTCGGTTCGGGAGCCTGGAGGCGATCCGGGACGCGAGCCGCGAGGAGCTGTGCGCCACGCCCGGAATCGGCCCGGCGACGGCCGCACGGATTCAGGAGGCGCTGGTGGCCGCCGGAGCCGGCTCCCGGAACGGCGGGTCCGGGGCGTGATCCCGGCCGGGCTCTGCGAGTCCTGCCGCCACCGACGGACCGTGCGGACGGACCGCGGGGGCCGCTTCGTCCTCTGCAGGCTCTCGAAGGAGGACCCCCGCTTCGCCCGCTACCCGCGGCTCCCGGTGCTCTCGTGCGCCGGTCACGAGCCGTCCGTCCCTTCTCCTTCCCCCGACCGGGCGCCGTGACGGGGCTCGCCCCGTGACGGTTCGAGCGCGCTTCGCGCCCAGTCCCACGGGGGAGTTGCACCTGGGCAACGCGCGCACCGCCGTGCTCAACTGGCTGGTCGCGCGCCACCACGGCGGGAGCTTCATCCTGAGGTTCGAGGACACGGACCTCGAGCGCGGCGTGGAGGGCGCCGAGGACGCGATCCTGGAGGGACTCGACTGGCTCGGCCTCGAGCGGGACGAGGACCCGCGGGTCGGCGGTCCGCACGGTCCGTACCGGCAGAGCGAGCGGCTGGAGCTCTACCGGGCACGGGCGGCACGCCTGCTGGAGGCGGGCGCCGCCTACCGCTGCTACTGCACGCCGGAGGAGCTGGCCGCCCGGCGGGAGGCCCGGGTGCGGTCGGGGGCCCAGGCGGCTTACGATGGCCGCTGTCGCGACCTCGCGGCCGAGGAGGAGGCGGCCTTCCGGAGGGCCGGACGCGAGCCGGCGATCCGCTTCCGGGTCGAGCCCGGCCCGGTGCGCTTCCGAGACCGGCTCCGGGGCGAGATCGAGGTGGACGGATCCGACTTCGGGGACACGGTCATCCTCCGCTCCGACGGGCGCCCGACGTACAACTTCGCCGTGGTGGTGGACGACCTCCTGATGGAGATCACGCACGTGATCCGCGGCAGCGCCCACCTCTCGAACACGCCCAGGCAGGTCCTGCTCTACCGCGCCCTGGACGCCCGACCTCCCGCCTTCATCCACGTGCCGAACGTGCTGGCCCCGGGGAGCGAGAAGCTCTCCAAGCGGTCTGGCGCGCCCGGCCTCTCCCGATACCGGGCGGAGGGCTACCATCCGGACGCCGTGGTCAATTACCTCTCGCTCCTCTCCTGGTCCGCGCCGGACGAACGGGAGGTGCTGAGCCGCGAAGAGCTGGTGCGGGAGATCGACCTGGACCGGCTCGGCACCTCCGAGCCGACGCTCGACCCCGAGAAGATGCGCTGGCTCTCGGGCCAGCACATCCGACGCGAGGCGCCGAAGACCCTCGCCCGCCGGATCGAGCCCTGGCTGGATCGCGGGCGCCTGGGGATCTCGGAGCGCGACCTGACCGCGCTGGCCGAGATCACGAGGGAGCGCATCCACCTCCTGGCCGAAGCGGCCGCCGAGGCGGAGCGCATCTTCGGAGCCCCCGAGCCCGACGCCGAGGCCGCCGCGGCCCTGGAGGCCCCGCCCGCCGCCGCGGCCCTGGCCGCCGTGGCCGAGGCGTGGGAGGAGCTGGAGAGCTGGCGTCCGGAGCCGATCGGCGAGACGCTCCGCTCGGCCGGCCGTCGCGTCGGCGCCCGCGGGCGGGACCTGTACCGGCCGGTCCGGGCGGCGCTGACGGGCGAGCTGCACGGCCCCGAGCTGCCGGATCTCGCGTACGCCCTGGGCCGCGAGCGGGCGGTGGCCCGGCTCCGCGCTGTCGCGAGGCCCGCGCGGGAGAGGGAATGAAGCGCCTCGCCACGGAGGGAGGCGTCGAGCCCGGCCTTCCCTGGCGGCTCCGCTGCGGCGACTGCGGCCTGGAACGGGCCGGCTCCCCGCTGGCCACCACCTGCGAGGCGTGCGGTCGGCCGCTCCTCGCGCGATACCCGCTGGACCGCCTCTCCGCGCGGGAGCTTCCGGCGCGCTGGGCGGGCCGGACGCGGGAAGCGGGTATGTGGAGGTTCCGCGAGCTCCTTCCGCTCCGGCCCGACGAGGTCCCCGTCTCGCTGGGGGAGGGGGGGACGCCCCTCCTCCCGCTGGAGCGGCTCTCCGGCGAGCTCGGGCTCCGCCTGCTCGCGAAGGACGAAGGACGGAACCCTACGGGCAGCTTCAAGGACCGCGGCCTCTCGGCCGCCGTCACGCGGGCGGCCGCGGACGGCGCCCCCTCGCTCGTGGTGCCGAGCGCCGGGAACGCGGCGGCCGCGCTGTCGGCCTACGGCGCGCGCGCCGGGCTTCCCGTGACCCTGTTCATCCCGCGGGACACGCCCGCCGCGGTCGAGCGCCGCTGTCGCCACTTCGGTGCCGAGGTCGAGAAGGTGGACGGGCTCATCGACCTCTGCGGCCGGAGGGCCGCCGAGCACGCCTCCCGAACGGGCGCCTTCGCGGTCTCCACCTTGCGCGAGCCCTACCGCGCGGAGGGCAAGAAGACCATGATGCTCGAGATCCTCGAGTCCCTGGACTGGCGGGCGCCCGATGCCATCGTCTATCCGACCGGCGGCGGCACCGGGCTCATCGCGAGCTGGAAGGTCCTGGACGAGCTGGAGGAGTTGGGGCTCGTCGAGCGCCGGCCGCGACTGTACGCCGTGCAGGCGAGCGGCTGCGCGCCGATCGTACGGGCGTGGGAGGCCGGCGAGCCGGAGGCGCGGCCCTGGGCCGAGGCCCAGACGCGGGCCTGGGGGCTGAGGGTTCCGGCGGCACTGGGCGACCGGCTCATCCTGCGCGCACTCCGGGAATCGGGCGGCGGAGCCGTCGCCGTCCCGGACGGCGAGATGGAGCGGGGGGCCGCCGAGCTCGGTCGGCGCGAGGGACTGAGCGCGGCGATCGAGGGGGGTGCCACCCTGGCGGCCGTCCGGCGAATGCTTCGAGCGGGTCGCCTCCGGAAGGGGGAGACCGTCGTCCTGTTCAACACCGCGGGCCTGGGGACGTATTGAGCCACGAGGGAGGAGCGCGGCCGTGAGCTCCACGGGAGCGATGACGGGCCCGGACGACGGAGTCCATGCGATCTTCGACCCGTTCGCCGGAATCGCCGGCGACATGGTCCTGGGCTGCTGGATCGACCTCGGCCTGGACCGCGAATGGCTGGTGGGCGTGGCGGACCTCCTCGAGCTGCGCGTGGAGGCGATCGAGGTCGACCGGGTGCGCCGCGCCGGTCTTTCGGCCGTGAAGGTCACGATCGAGCCGGGCGTCGATTCGGCCGACGCGGCGACGGGGCGGCACTTTTCGGAGATTCGCGAGACGATCGAGGCCAGCGGGCTCGAGGAGCGCGCGAAGGCCCTCGCCCTGGGGGCGTTCGGCCGCCTGGCCGCCGCGGAGGGGCGGGTCCACGGGGTGCCGCCCGAACGGGCGCATTTCCACGAGGTGGGGGCGGTCGACGCGCTGCTGGACATCTGCGGGGCCGCCGACGGCTACGTGCGCCTCGCGATCCGGGAGGCGTCGGCGCTTCCCGTCGCGCTGGGCGGCGGAACCGTGCGGATCGAGCACGGAGATTACCCGGTGCCGGCGCCGGCGACCGCCTACCTTCTGGAGGGGACCACGGTCCGGGCCTCCGGGTACCCCTACGAGACCGTCACGCCGACCGGCGCGGCGCTGCTGGCGGAGTTCTGTGGCGGACGGGAGGCGTCGGGCGACGCGAAGGTCCTGGGGGTAGGGTACGGGGCCGGAACCCGCGATCCCTCGGACCATCCCAACTGCCTCCGGGTATGGCTGGCGCGTCGAGAGAGTGACGCCCCGGCGACGGTCTTCGTCTTACAAACCGACCTGGACGACCTGTCGCCCGAGTACCTCCCGGGCCTGATCGAGGCCTGTCTGGAGGCGGGAGCCCTGGACGCGGTGCTGCAGCCGCTCCAGATGAAGAAGGGGCGGCCCGGCTGGCGCCTGGAGGCGCTGGTGGGTCCGGAGCGCCGGGATCCGGTGGAGGAGGCGGTGTTCCGTCACTCCACCACGCTGGGGATCCGGAGTTGGAGCGTGCGGCGCCGCACCCTGGTCCGGCGTATCGAGACCCGCCGCTGGCGCGGGCACGCGATCCGGGTCAAAGTACGCCGGAGCCCGAACGGCCCACGCGCGAAGCCGGAGTTCGAGGACGTCTCCGCCGCGGCCGCAGCAGAGGGGATGGAGGCCGCGGCGCTGCTCGGGCGGCTCCGGCGAGAGTGGCCGGACCTGGAGTAGGACCCGGCCCGGGGGCGCCGAAGACGGCGCCGGGGCCGCGAAGAGACGAGACGGCAGACGACAACGACGACCCTCGGAAGGATGCGACTCACGATGATGAAGCGAGCGTTCGTTCTCGCGGCCGCGGCCGCGATCCTGGGCTTCCCCGCCATCCCGACCGGGCTCGCCGCCCAGGAGGAGGCGCAGGAGGAGCAGCAGTGCGAGCTCGAGCCCAGCGAAACGGCCGTGCAGGCCCAGACTCTGGTCGCCGAGGCCCAGGAGGCCGAGACCCCCGAGGCCGCGACCGCCAAGTATCAGGAGGCGCTGGCGACCGTCGAGGACCGGCTCGGGTCCGACGACGCGGGTGCCGTGCTCATGGGCGCGGTGGCCCACATCGGCCTCGGCGATTACGAGACCGCCGACCAGCTGCTCGACCGTTTCCTGGAGCTCGCGCCGAGCTGCGCGGAGCCGGCGCGAAACACGCGGTACAACGCGTGGGTCGGGCTCTACAACGAGGCGATCACGGCCTACCAGGAGGGCGACTCGGAGGTGGCGCTGGAGAAGTTCGAGACCGCCAACTTGATCTACGCGGACGCCCGCTCGCTGAACAACGCGGCCTTCCTCTATCAGCAACAGGGCGACATCGAGCGGGCGATCGAGCTCTACCGGCAGGCGAGCGAGGCGGACGGGGACGCGGAGCAGATCCAGAACGCCACGATCAACCTGGCCGACCTCCTCGTGGCCGAGGAGCGGACCGAGGAGGCGCTGGAGGTCTACGGCGCCTACCTCGAGGAGCACCCGGACGACAACGTCATGCGGATCCAGTACGCGCTCGCCTTGACCGAGGCCGGAAGGACCGAGGAGGCGACCCCGCTCTTCGACGAGGTGCTGGCGGCGGAAGGGCTCACCAACGCCCAGTGGAACCAGGTCGGGGTCGGGCTCTTCAACGCCGAGCAGTACGCGGAGGCCGCGCAGGCCTTCCGGAAGGCGTACGAGGCCAACCCGTACAACAAGGAGGCGCTCGAGAACCTCGTCGCTTCGCACGTCCAGGCGGAGACGGCCGGGGAGGTGGGGGATCTCGCCCCCGAGCTGGTCGACCGCTATCCCTACGACGAGGCCAACTACGCCCTGCTGGCGCGGATCCTAGTCAGCACGGACCGGGCCCAGGAAGCGGGAACGTTGATGCAGACCATCGAGGACGCGCCCATGGTGTTCCAGTCCGTCCAGATGGCCGAGGCCGACCAGGCGACGTACGTGATCCGCGGAACCGTGGAAGGCCGCGAGGCCGGCGCCGGCACCACGATCAACGTTCCCTTCCAGCTGATCGGACCCGACGGCAGCGTGGTGGCCACGCAGGAGATCGAGATCGAGGTCCCGCCGGCCGGCGAGACGTCGCCCTTCCGGGTCTCCGTGGAGACCGACGCGGAAGTGGCCGGCTTCCGCTATCAGAAGGTGGGCAGCGACGGCATCCGGGAGTAGCGTTCCCGATCCGCGAGCTCCACGCCGCCGCTCCCCGGCGTGGGGGGCGGCGGCCGTGACCGACCCGCCCGAGGCGCCGTGATCCGCATCGCGAACGTCCGGGCGGGTTCGATCGGAGAAGACCTCGGCATCGAGGTCGGCACCCTCCTCCTGCGCATCAACGGGGCGGAGCTTCGGGACTCCGTGGACCTCCTGTTCCTCCAGGCCGAGGAGCGGCTCGAGGTCGAGGCGGAGACGCCGGAAGGCCGGCCCGTCATCTACGACATCGAGAAGCACCCGGACGCCACCCTGGGCCTCGTGCCCGAGCCCGACAAGATCCGTCGCTGCACGAACGCCTGCCCCTTCTGCTTCGTGAAGGGGAACCCGAAGTCGGACAAGCTGCGCTCGAGCCTGTACGTGAAGGACGACGACTATCGTCTCTCTTTCCTGTACGGCCATTACGTGACCCTCACGAACCTGCGGGAAGACGACTGGGAGCGGATCGTCGAGCAGCGCCTGTCCCCGCTGTACATCAGCGTGCACGCCACCGACCCCGAGGTGCGCCTGGAGATGCTGAAGAATCCGCGGTCGGCCGAGATCGAGGGGCACCTGGACCGGCTGGAGCGGGGCGGGATCCGCTACCACTCGCAGATCGTGCTGTGCCCGGGGCTGAACGACGGGCCGGTGCTGCAGCGAACGATCGACGACCTCTACGGCCGGGGCGAGCCCTGTCTCTCTCTCTCCGTGGTGCCGGTGGGCCTGACGACCCACAACACGGACCGGGGGATCCGATCTCTGGAGCCGCCGGACGCCCGGCGCGCGCTCGAGCGGATCGACGCCGTTCGCGAGCGCGGCCTGGCGGAGCGGGGAAGGGGATGGTGCTACGCGGCCGACGAGCTGTTCCTGCAGGCGAACCTCGAGCCGCCGGGGCCCGACTATTTCGACGATCGCGACCTGATCGCCAACGGCGTCGGCGCGATCTCCGAGCTCCGCGAGCGGGTCCGATCCGACCTCGACGACCTCCCCTCGCTGCCGGGCCGCCGCATCGTGCTCGTCACCGGAGCGTCGATGGGCCCGACCCTGCGGGAGCTGGCCCGCGAGATCGAGGCCAGCACCGGCGCCGAGATCGCCACCGTCGCCCGGGTGAACACCCTGTACGGCCCGCTCGTCACGACCGCGGGCCTGCTGTCGGGCCGCGACCATCTCGAGGCGATCGTGGACTACGCGGAGTGGGACACCGCGCTCTTCAGCCGGAGCGCGATCAACGACGAGGAGCTCTTCCTGGACGACCTGTCGCTCGACGAACTGCGCGGCGCCTGCCCCTCCATCGAGATATGGCCCTCGGAACACGTGACGGACGTCCTGGCGCGCATGTGACCCTCCCCACGGTCGCGATCGTGGGGCGGCCGAACGTCGGCAAATCGACGCTCTTCAACCGCATCGTCGGCCGTCGCGTGGCGATCGTGGCGGAGCGCCCCGGGGTGACCCGCGATCGCCAGTTCGCCGACGCCGCCTGGGCCGGCCGGGATTTTCTTCTCGCCGACACCGGGGGGATCGTGGAGGCGCCGGAGCGTCCGATGGAGGAGGAGATCCGGCGCCAGGTGATGGTGGCGATCGAGCACGCCGACGCGATCCTCTTCGTCACCGACGCGCGGGCGGGTCTGCATCCCCTGGACCGGCACGTGGCCCAGCTGCTGCGGGAGGCGGACCATCCGGTCGTGCTGGCCGCCAACAAGCTCGACGCGCTGGCCGAGGCGACCGAGCACCTCGAGTTCTGGGAGCTGGGCCTCGGCGAGCCCATTCCGGTCTCCGCGATCAGCGGGAAGGGAAGCGGCGACCTGCTCGACCGTCTCGTCGAGCTTCTGCCGCCTCCCGAGCCGGTCGCCGCCACCCTCGACGTCGACCTGCGGCTGGCGGTCATCGGGAAGCCGAACGTCGGGAAGTCCAGCTTCGTGAACCGCCTGCTCGGAGAGGAGCGCGTCATCGTGCATCACGAGGCGGGCACGACGCGCGACGCGATCGACACGTATCTCAAGTACGACGGCCGCTCGATCTGCCTGATCGACACCGCCGGATTGCGCCGGCGTTCGCGCGTGGAGGACGACATCGAGTTCTACAGCCGCCTGCGCGCCACGGCGGCCATCCGGCGGGCCGACGTCTGCCTCCTCCTGGCCGATGCCGCCGAGGGGGTCACGAACCAGGACTTCCGCATCGGGCAGTCCGCGTGGGACGAAGGCCGGGGACTGGTGTTCGTGGCCAACAAATGGGACCTGATCGAGGATCGCGGTCCCGACGTCGTCGCGCGGTTCGAGCGCGCGCTGCGGGAGCGGGCCGCTTACCTGCGCTGGGTCACGATCCTCACGGCCTCCGCGCGCACCGGTCGGCGGGTCCGCCGGGCGCTCGAGCTGGCCCTCGAGGTCCGGGACCGGCGCCGACGCCGGGTTCCCACCTCGGAGGTGAACCGGGTCCTCGAGGAACTCCTCGCCCGGCGCCAGCCCCCCCAGGGCGCTCGCGGCGACGTCCGCATCTACTACGGAAGCCAGGTGGCGACGGAGCCCCCTCTCTTCGTACTCTGGTGCAATCGCCCGGAGGATCTTCCGCGTCACTACGTGCGCTACCTGGAAGCCGGGTTCCGGGCGGCGTGGGATTTCGAGGGCACGCCGATCCGCCTGAAGCTGAAGAAGAGGGAGCAGAAGCGTTGAGCGTCGCGCCGTTCCTGCTCGGAGCCTATCTGCTCGGCGCGTTTCCCACGAGCTACCTGTACGGGCGGCTGCGGGGACACGATCTGCGGGAGCTGGGCAGCGGCAACCTCGGGGCGACGAACGTCTACCGCGCGTTGGGCGCGCCCGGCGCTCTCCTCGTGGTGTGCGTCGACCTCGCCAAAGGGTTCGGTCCGACCTGGTTCTTCCCCCTCTGGGACGGGCCCGCGGCCCCCGACTGGGCGCTGGCGTACGGCTTCCTCGCCATCGCCGGTCACGTCTGGTCGGCCTTCACGGGCTTCTCGGGAGGGAAGGGCGTCGCCACGGCGGCCGGCGCCCTGCTGGCCCTCGCGCCGCTGGCCGTCCTGGTGGGCGCGATGGTATGGCTGGGCCTCGCCCTGATCACCCGCTTCGCCTCGCTGGCCTCGCTCGTCGCCGCCTCGCTCGTTCCCGTCGTCGCTTACCTGGCGGCCGCCCGGGGTACGACCGTCCTGTTCGCGGCCGCCCTGGCCGCCGTCGTGTGGATCACCCACCGGGAGAACGTCGGCCGCCTGCTGCGCGGAGAGGAGCTGCGCCTCGGGGCCCCCGGCGAGGAGCCACCCGGGCGCCGCCGAGGCCCGTCGTGAGCGAGGAGCGGATCGCCGTGCTGGGCTCCGGAAGCTGGGGGACGGCGCTCGGCGACACGCTGCAGCGCAACGGGCACCCGACCACGGTGTGGGGGCGGAATCCTGGCACCGCCCGCCAGATCCGCGAGGAGCGACGGAACGACCGGTACCTGTCCGGCGTCGATCTCGCCGAGGGGCTCGCCGCCACGACCGATCTGCAGGCCGCGCTCGAGGGAGCCGAGGTCGCCGTGTGCGTCGTCCCATCGCACGTCCTGCGGGAGGTGATGGAGCGAGCGGCGCCCCACCTGGAAGCCCGCCTCCTGATCTCGGCCACCAAGGGGATCGAGATCTCGAGCGGACTCTCGATGACCGAGGTGCTCTCGGACGTGGTGGGACCGGAGGCCGCCCGCCGGACGGTGGTTCTCTCCGGTCCCAGCTTCGCCCACGAGCTCGCCCGCGGCCTTCCCACCGCCGTCGTGGCGGCCTCGACGGAGGCCGGGAGCGCGCGGCGCGCCCAGGAGTTGTTCCAGAACGACTACTTCCGGGTCTACACGCAGGCCGACGTGGTGGGCACCGAGCTCGGCGGGGCGCTGAAGAACGTCATCGCCCTGGCGGCCGGCATGAGCGACGGGCTGGAGCTCGGAAGCAACGCGCGGGCCGCCCTGATCACCCGCGGACTCGCCGAGATGGCCCGTCTGGCCGTACGGCTCGGCGCGCAGGAGGCGACGCTGGCCGGGTTGGCGGGCATCGGCGACCTCGTGCTCACCTGCACCGGCGACCTCAGCCGGAACCGGCGCGTCGGGCTCGCCATCGGGTCCGGGCGCTCACCCCGGGAGGTGCTCGACGAGATGGAGTCCGTGGTGGAAGGGTTCCGGACGGCCCGGGCCGCCCGGGAGCTGGCCGCCCGGCACGAGGTGGAAATGCCGATCGTGAACGCAGTATACTCGATCCTGTACGAGGACCTGGCGCCGCGCGCGGCGCTGGCCGCGCTGATGTCGCGAGAGCCGAAACCCGAGCGCTGGAGCTGACGAGCTTGGACGATCGGATCGCTCCGAAGGAGTACTACTCGATCGGGGAGGTGGGCGAGATCGCGGATCTCAAGCCGCACGTCCTCCGCTACTGGGAGACCCAGTTTCCGGCCCTCAGCCCTTCCAAGAACCAGGCGGGGAACCGGGTCTACCGGCGGAAGGAGATCAAGCTGATCCAGCTGCTCCGTCATCTGCTCTACGGCGAGAAGTACACCATCGAGGGCGCCCGTCAGAAGCTCGAGCAGCTGCGGAAGGAAGGAAAGCTCCAGCGCGCCGCACGTGTGGCCTGGGACACCGAGACCGTCAAGGACCTGCGGCGCGAGGCCGACGAGCTCGTCAAGCTGCTCACCGACCTTCCGTGAGCGCCGCGGAGGCGGCGGCGGCCGCCGGAGCCGGGGGGGCGGCCGCGGCGCCGGAGGAGGAGGGAGAAGAGACTCGGACCGAGCGCCGCCAGGCGGACGAGCCTCTGCAGCTGCTGCTCACCAACGACGATGGGATCCACGCGCGCGGCCTCCAGCTCCTCGAGTCGGCGGCGGCTCCCCTGGGCCGGGTGGAGATCGTGGCCCCCGACCGCCAGCAGAGCGCGAGCAGCCACTCCCTGACCCTGCACCGGCCGCTTCGCGCCACGAGGCTGGAGGCAGGTCGCTTCACGATCGACGGCACGCCGACCGATTGCGTGCTCGTGGCCGTGAACATGCTGCTGGATCGGCCGCCCGATTTCGTGCTCTCGGGCGTCAACCACGGCCCGAACATGGGCGAGGACGTCCTCTACTCCGGCACGGTGGCCGCCGCCATGGAGGGGACCATCCTCGGCATCCCCTCCGTGGCGATATCCTTCGTCGGGGGCGACGAGGAACGGCTGGCCGAGTTCGAGCCGATCGTCCGGGAGATCCTGGGTTTCCTGGTCCGGCGGGACGACTTTCCGGAGGAGACCTTCTTCAACGTGAACATCCCCGACATCCCGGCGGACGAGGTCCGCGGCATCCAGGTCACGTCCCTCGGCCGTCGGGTGTACTCGGATTCGCTGACCCGCCGCCTGGATCCGAGGGGCCGGGAATACTTTTGGATCGGCGGCGGCGAGTCCCGCTGGACCGGCCGCGAGGACTCCGACTTCCGCGCCGTGCGAGCGGGATACGTCTCCGTCACGCCCCTCCATCTGGACCTCACGAACTTCCAGCTCATGCAGGAGGTCCGCTCGTGGACGCCCACGACGGGGTGACGGCCTACCGTCGGGACCGGCGGCGGCTCGTGGAACGGCTCCGGGGGCGGGGCGTCCGCGATCTCGCCGTGCTGCACGCCTTCGATCGGGTGCCGCGGCATCTGTTCGTGGCCGAGAGCTTTCGGCAAAGGGCCTACGAGGATGCGGCGCTCCCGATCGGGTTCGGACAGACGATCTCCCGGCCCTCCGTCCACGCCCGATATTTGGAGCTGGCGGAGCTCGAGGGCAGCGAGAGGGTCCTGGAGATCGGAACGGGCTCGGGCTTTCAGACGGCGTTGCTGGCCTGGCTGGCCGGCGAGGTGTACTCGATCGAGCGGATCGCGGAGCTGGGCGAGGACGCCCGCGAGCGGCTCGAGCGGCTCGGGATCGAGGCGCGGCTGAGGGTCGGGGACGGCAGCCGGGGATGGCCCGATGCCGCCCCGTTCGACGTCATTCTGGTGGCCGCCGCCGCCGCCCGCATCCCCCGGCCGCTGTGCCGCCAGCTGGAGGAGAACGGGCGGCTGCTGGTCCCGATCGCGGCCGAGGGAGGACAGATGCTCGTGCGCGTCCGTCGGCGCGGAGACGGCTGGGAGGCGGAGGAGGTCGACTCGGCCCGTTTCGTGCCGCTGGTCGAGGAAGCGGGGGCGTGAAGCCTTCGGACCGCGAAGGTCCCCTTCGCCGGCTGTATCACTGGGTGCTGGGCTGGGCGGAGCGGCCCGGAGCGCCCGGGGCGCTGTTCGGGATCGCGGCCGCCGAGTCCTTCTTCTTCCCGATCCCTCCGGACCTGCTCCTCATCCCGATGGCCTTGGGAAAGCCGCTGCGCGCGCTCCGTTTCGCGCTCATCTGCACGCTCGGGTCGGTGGCCGGTGGCGTCCTCGGATACCTGATCGGCAGCGGGCTGTACCAGTCCGTGGGCCGCCCGATCCTCGAGTTCTACGGATACGTCGGGCAGTACCAGGAGCTCGGCGAGCTCTACGGCCGCCACCTGGTCCTCACGCTGGGCACGGCGGGCTTCACCCCGATCCCCTACAAGGTGTTCACCATCGCGGCGGGGGCCTTCGAGGTCCCGTTCGGCGCCTTCGTGGCCATCTCGGCGGTGAGCCGCGGGGCCCGTTTCTTCCTCGTCGCCGGCCTGATCCGCGTCTTCGGTCCCGCCATCCGCGAGTTCATCGAGCGCTGGTTCAACCTGCTCACCATCCTGTTCGCGGTGCTCCTCATCGCCGGCTTCCTGGCCGTCGGCCTCCTCCTCTGAGTCCCCCGCGCCCGCCGGGTCGCCGGCTCCACGTCGGGGTGGCCGGAGCTCCCGCCTCGGATTGGCGGATCCGTGGCTACCGGGGTAGGTTCAGGCGCCCGCGAGGGACGGGCCGGAAGCTCCATTTTTCGGGGCGTCGCCGGCGGGTCCGGCTCTCGCCGAGCCCCGGCTGCGCCGGCGGATCACGGCTCGAGCTCCGCGACCGCCTCGCTTCGAGCTGGCCCGCCTGGACGACCGTCAGCCGATGTGTAAGGTTAATATATTGTTATTATTGTCGTTATAGGCCGCTACTTGAGCTGATTTCGAGATAAATGGCCCGACCCTACGCGAAGAGCCCGAAGGAAGGCGGCCCGCAGCACGAGGACGTCTTCGTCGAGAAGATCCTCCAGGCCGGCACCTGGGCCCAGGAGAACCTCACCACCGTCATCGTCGCCGTCACCATCCTCGCCCTCGGCGTGGCCGGCATCCTGTACTACCGGAGCTACCAGGCGAGCGTCAGGGAGCAGGCCGCGGTCGACCTCCAGAACCTGGCCGCGACGCTCGGAACCCAGGAGACGGCCTCCGCGACAGACACGCTCCGCTCCTTCGTCGAGCGCTACCGGGGCGCGCCGGCGGCGGATGAGGCGCGGGTCCTCCTGGGGCGGGTCCACCTCGACGCCGGCCGGCCAGCCGAGGCGATCCAGGTCCTGCGGCCGTCCGCGGAACGAGGCGCCGACACGCCGATCGGCTACGCCGCGCGCATGCTGATCGCCGCCGCCCACGAGCAGCAGGGCGAGCGTGACCCGGCTCTCCGCCTGTACGCCGAGCTGGGCGCCTCGGCCCGGCTCCCGTTCCAGCGCCGGCACGCGCTGGCGGACCGCGCGCGCCTCCTCGCCGAGGAGGGACGTTTCGAGGAGGCGGCCGCGATCTACGAGGACCTCGCCCGGCGCGCCGAGGAAGCCGAGGCGCCCGACGAGGCGGCCGAATACCGCCTCCGCCACGGCGAGACGAGCGCGCTGGCCGCCGCCAGCGGCTCCGCGCCCCAGGACGCCTCCGGCAGCGAGCCCACCGGCTCCCGCACGAGCGAGGGTGGCTGAGAACCAAGGGCGTATGCCCGTTCGTACGACGTCCCTTGGATGGCGCATAAGATACATTATGTAAACTAGTGGTTCTCCTGTCCCCGGGCGCCGGCAGGCCGCTCACCCTTCCCGTTCCTTCACAGCCGCCCGAACCACGCCCTCAGCCGCAGCGACCACACCCGCCACACGGCCTCGCGGACGATGGCGCCCGTCATCTTGCTGGAGCCTGTCTCCCGGTCCACGAACACGATCGGGATCTCGGCGATCCGGAAGCCTCGCTTCCAGGCCCGGAAGTTCATCTCGATCTGGAACGCGTATCCGGTCGACTCGACCGCCTCGAAGTCGATCGCCTCCAGCACTTCGCGACGGAAGCACTTGAACCCGCTCGTGGAGTCGGTGAGCGGCAGCCCCGTCACCCAGCGGGCGTACTTGTTGGCGAACCAGCTCAAGAGGAGCCGACCCATCGGCCAGTTCACCACGTTCACGCCGCGCAGGTAGCGGGATCCCACCACCAGGTCGTGCGTCTCGGCCGCCCGCAGGAAGTCCGGCAGGTATTTCGCGTCGTGGGAGAGGTCGGCGTCCATCTCGAACAGGAGGTCGTAGCCGGCCGCGATCCCCTCGCGGAAGCCCGTCAGGTAAGCCGAGCCGAGCCCCAGCTTGGCCGGACGCCGAAGGAGCCGCACCCGGGGCTCCCCGTCGGCCAGGCGAGCCGCCAGCTCCCCGGTTCCGTCGGGGGAGGCGTCGTCGATCACCAGCACGTCGAGCCGGGGGTCCTCGGCCAGGACCCTGGGAACCACCGTCCCCAGGTTCTCCACCTCGTTGTAGGTGGGAAGGATGACCAGGGCCCGGCCGCGTCCTCCGCCGTGGCGGGCCCGGGCGTCGCCGCGCTCTTCCCCACCGCTCCCCCCAGGCGAGGCCTCGGTCACGGCCCCGCCTCCTCGCCCGTGGGCCGCGACCGTTCCCCGCGGACCCCTCGCCGCGAGCGCGCCCAGACCCAGCCCGCTCCCAGCGCCGCCATCTCGGCCACCGTGACCCAGAGCCGCGCCCCGAGGGCGGCGGCGGCCGCCACGCCGGGCGCGAGGGGCGTGAGGGCCGCGAGGAGGCCGGCCATCGCCCCCTCGCGCACCACGAGACCGGCCGGAGCGAGGAAGATCGCATACCCGGCCAGGTAGGAGGCGGCGAAGATGCCCGTCGCGGCTCCTGGAGACGGGGCGTCCGGGCCGACGACGCCGCGCAGGAACAGCCAGAAGGCGAGGCCCTGGAGGAGCCATGCCGCGGTCAGCGCGACCGCCAGCCACGCGACGGCTCCCTTCCCCATCCGTTCCGGCTCCGCCGACTCGCCCAGCCAGCGCGCCAGCCAGCGGGTGAACAACCGGATCACGGCCGGATGGAGGAACAGGCCGAGCAGCGCCAGGAGCAGGATGGCGCGGGGGGCGAGGCCGCCGCCCACCGCCAGGTCGCCGCCGAGCAGCGCCGCTGCGAGACCCGCACCCGCCAGCAGGGTCACCCCCTGAACCGCCACCGAGGTCGAGACGGCCAGCGCGCCCGAATCGCCCTTCCTCCGCACGTAGACCGCCAGGCCCGTCACCTGCCAGACCTTGCCGGGGATGTACCGACCGAGATTGGTGGCCAGCCAGGCCAACGTGCCGGTCCCGTAGGCGATCCGGCCCCCGGCCGCCCGGAAGAACCGCACCCAGGCGGCCCCGGTCAGGAGCAGCGCCCCCGACCAGGCCGCGGCGGAGGCCACCAGGAGCCCCGACGAAAGGCGCCACGGATAGCCCGCCACCCGGTCCCACAGCGCGACGAGATCGCTCCAGCGGTCCACGACGGCGACCAGCGCGAACGACCCGGCGAGGACCAGGAAGCCGACGAGCAGCCATCGCAGGGGGACCGCCCCCGCGGCCGGGCCGACCCGGGAGCGCTTCACGGCTCCCCGCCCCGCCGGACCGAGGGAAGGCCGAGGGGGGCGAGCAGTCCGATCAGGCCGAGCGCCGAGAGCCACGCCCCCCAGCGCACCGCCGACGGGACGTATTCGAATCGAACCTCGTGGCGTCCCTCCGGAACCACGACGCCCCGAAAGGCCCCGTTCACCCGGTGGACGGTCACGCGGGCGCCGTCCAGGTAGGCCCGCCAGCCGGGCGCCCAGATCTCGCTCACGAAGAGCAATCCCTGGCGCTCCGCCTCGACCGAGAGCACCACTTCGTCCGGTCTCCAGCGCTCGACCGTCGCGGTGCCCCGGCCCGCCGCGATCGGGGCCGCGACGGCGTTCCCCGTCTCCTCCACCACGGCGGCGGCAGCCGGCGAGGGGAGGGCCAGCGTGAGCCGGACCGCCTCGCCGCCGCCCTCGGCCCTCTCCACCCGCTCCGGGAAGAAGGCGTGGGGCACGTCGGTCGCCACTTCGTACAGCCGCGGCGCTCCCGCGTCTCCGGTCTGGACGGGACGCAGCAGCGGGACGTCCTGGGGGGAGCGGAGCACGACCCAGCGCAGGTCGAACAGCCCCCACAGGGTCGGACTGCGGTACAGGTTCTCGGGTCGGATGCCGCCCACGAGCTCCCGGTACCAGGAGAGCATGAACTTCTGCGTGCCCGAGACGGTGGGGACGCGGTGGTACATCAGCTCGTTGGCCCGGTAGCTTTCCTCGAGGCCCCACGCCCGCTCCCCTGGCCGACTCCGCTCCGCCATCGTCTCGATCACGGGATCCGACCGGAAGACCTCCTCCACCCGGGCCGTCCGCAGGTAGCGGGCGTCGACCCGCCACAGGTCGAACACGAGGAGCGCCAGGAGGGGCAGCACGGCCCAGGCGCCCAGGCGGCCCGACGCCCGGCCCCACGCGGCGCCCAGCACCCCGAGCCAGGAAAGCAGGAGCAGCGCCCCGCCGAGCCGCAGGGGGGCGACGAGCTCGGTCGGCGGCCGGGGAGACCAGCCCGTCGGGTACCAGGCGTGATAGGCGAAATCGAGCAGGCCCGTGGGCGCCAGCGTCGCCGCCAGGCCGAGCGCCAGGAACGGCGCCGCCGCGAGCCAGACGAGGGTCCACGGGAACGATCGCGCCTCCGCGCCCCGCAGGCGTTCCCAGCCGAAGCCGGCCAGCAGGGCCACGAAGAAGGAGGCCGGCCCCAGCATCATCGAGGGCGCCCGGAAGGAGCCGATGAAGGGGACGATCTCGTACGTCACGCGATGCACGGGCGTCGCGGATCCCAGCGCGAACAGGAGGCATCCGGCCGCCGCGGCCGCGAAGAACCAGACCGCGCGGCATTCCTCCCGCGCCGCGTCGCCGGCGAGGCTGCCCGCCAGCGCCACGGCCGCCAGGGCCGCGGCCACGCCACCCACGTACTCGGTGTGCAACTTGAACGGGTTGCTGCCCCAGTACGTCTCGAGCGAGCCGATCAGGTCCGGTAGGACGAGCGCCGTGAGCTCCTGGGGCGGCAGCGCCCAGGAGGCCGCGAACGCGTATCCCTCTTCCGTCGCGGCCCGGCTCGCGTGCTCGAGGAGCGCGTAGGTGGGCAGGAGCTGGATCGCCCCGATGACGGCCGCCAGGGCGAAGGCGCCCCCCATCCACAGGGCGCGCCAGCGGAGCGGAGCGGCGCCGCTCTCCCGCCCCCTTCCCATCCACGCGAGGCGATAGACCGCGTAGACGAGGAGGCACAGGCAGGAGAAGTACATGACCTGCGTGTGCGGCGTGAAGATCTGGAGCGCCACCGCCGCGGTGACCCCCAGGAACCAGCCGCCCGCCCCGGTGCGAAGCCCCCGCTCCGCCATCCCGAACGCCAGCGGAACGAGGGCGATCGCGAACATCCGCCCGTCGTGACCGCCGTACAGGGTCGAGAGCAGGTATCCCGAGAGGGCGAACGCCGCGCCCGACACGGCCGCCGAGGATCGCTCCAATTGGAAGGAGCGAGCCGCGAAATAGGCGAAGGCGGCGGCCAGGAAGGTGTGGAGCACGAAGGTCCAACCGATGGCTCGATGGAGCGGAAGCGCCAGGTAAAGCAGGCTCGTCGGGTAGAAGACGGGCCCGGGGAGCGTGGCGAGGAACGGGATCCCGCCGTAGACGAACGGGTTCCAGAGCGGAAATCCGCGGCCCGCCCGCAGCTCGTCGACCGCGAAGCGCCGCAGGGGGAAGCCCTCGAGGACCATGTCGGTCCCGAACAGGAGCCGCTCCGGGCGGAAGACGAAGTCCCGGTAGAAGAGGATCGCCAGGGCGGCCGCCGCGAGCAGGAAGGCGGGCGTGAGCCAGCGCGTCGCGTCCCCGCGGGCCGAGCGGTCTGCTCCCTCCCCTTCCTCGGTTCGCGGGCGGGCCCCGCCCCTCATGCCACCTCCCTCGCGTCGGCGGGCCGTGATCTCTCCGTGCCCCCCGACGGCTTCCGGAGGAGAAAGAACCATTGGGGGGAGAGCCGCTGCAAGAGGCGACGCCGGGCGCGCCCGGGCAAGCGCCGCAGAAGCGCTCGCGCGAGCAGCCAGCGGCGCCCCCGCTGCGGACCGATCAACGTCTCCAGGGCGCGCTCGGTCAGGTCCTCGACCCGGAACCCTGCCCGCCGCATCACGCCGTGCAGCGCCCGATAGCTCCGGAAGCGGATCCCCTCGTACGCCCAGCCCCGCCCCGTCAGCCGCAGGTAGGCGTCGGCCAGCCGGCGGGGCAACCAGCTCAGGAACGGCAGCCGGTAATGGGGCTCCATGACGGCCAGGGCGTTGCCGGCCGAGACGTACGCGGCGCCGCCTTCGTCGAGCACCCGGTAGGCTTCGCGAAACAGGGCCCCCTGATCGCCCACGTGCTCGTACAGGTGGTTGAGCAGGAGAAAGTCGAACGTCCCGTCGGCGACCGGCAGTCGACACACGTCGGCCGCGACCGTGCCCCGCCCCCACTCGATGAATGTGACATCCAACTCAAATCCATGTATATACTTATCGAGTGTGGTCTCCAGTGTTTTCTTGATGAGTCCGGTTCCGCTGCCCAGGTCCGCGGCCCGGCCCGCCTCCTTCAGCCGATCGCCGCAGAGGCCGAGGATCACCCGAGCCTTGCGGGCCCGCTCGGCCCGATAGCGCTCCGACCGGAC
>CAYMQZ010000001.1:81909-92884 GCA_964392705.1 uncultured Gemmatimonadota bacterium | reverse complement strand
CGAGGATCACCCGAGCCTTGCGGGCCCGCTCGGCCCGATAGCGCTCCGACCGGACGAAGCGCTCGTAGAAGTCGCGCCGCGCCCCGGGCCCGCTCCTCACGACCGGGCCGGCCGCTCCGCGGAGCGGCGCTCGACCGCCTCGCGGTAGACCTCGATCAGCTCGTCGCAGATCCGGCTCCAGGAGAAGCGGCGCGCGGCCCACCGCCGACCCTCCTCGGCGCGACGGCGGGCCGCCTCCGGATCGGCCGCGACCTCCAGGATCGTCCGGGCCAGCGCCTCGGGATCGCCGGGCGGGACCAGCCAGCCCGACGTACCCGGACGGACGATGTCGGGGATCCCCCCGGTCCGCGAGGCGACGACCGGGCGACCGAAGCGGAGGGCCTCGAGCAGGACGACGCCCAGCCCCTCGCTGTCGCCGCGCGCGTCGACCACGGCGGGAAGGACGAAGACGTCGCAGGTGGCATAGAGGCGATGGAGCTCCTCGCGCGGGACGAACCCGGTCAGATGCACGCGGGATCCCACGCCGCGCGCCTCGGCGAGCTCGCGGATGCGGCGCTCCCAGCTCCCCTCGCCCACCACGGTGAGCCGGACCGGACGCTCCTCCAGCACCCTCGGCAGCGCCTCCACCAGCACGTGGACCCCCTTCCGCTCCACGAGACGCCCCACGAAGAGCAGGTGGATCTCGGGGTCACCGAGCGGCTCCGTCCGCTGCCGCGTGACCTCGACCCTTCCCCCTGACTCCCCCCCCGCGCCCACCCCGGCGTCGAGCGCCGCCGCGAACGGCACCACCCGAACCGGGCGGTCCACCAGCTCCCGGACCCGCTCCGCGGTGAAGGTGGAGATCGCCGTGACCGCGTCGGCCGTACGGACGCTCCAGCGCAGCAACGGGCGGAGCCAGGGCAGATCGTGCTCCACCCAGCTCAGCTCCACGCTGTAATAGCTGCACACCATGGCCGTCCGCCCCCCGGAGGCGAGCCGGAGCGCGCTCCCGAACAGGGCGTGCGGCACGGGCCAGTGCACGTGGACCAGGTCGGGCCGCCCTCGACCCAGCCGGCCCGCCGCCAGGATCCCACCCGCCAGGTAGCCGGGCAGCAGCGCCGCGTGCGCCGGCGAGCTCCGGAGGCGGTCCGGCACGGTCTGATCGTGCGACAGCGTCTCCCACGCCCCCGGCGCGTATCGGAAGCGATGGACGGGGATCCCCGCCACCGGACCCGAGCCGCGGCCGCGATAGGCCGGAGCGAGCGCCTCGGCCGCCACGTCGCGCTCGCGCAGCTCGCGCAGGAGCCGCACGAGCCACGGGGTGATCGGGTCCTCCTCGTGCCGCGGGAAGGCCGTGGCGATGTGGACGACCCTCACGGCCGACTCAGGGCCATGTCCGGAGCCGGGCGGAAGCGCAGGATCGGCGTCGGGGGCTCGCCGCCCGGATACACGATCTCGAAACGGTCTCGATGGGCACGGATCGCCGGGAGCAGGTAACGGACCGTGGTCGCGCTCAGGCGATCGACGACGACGTGGGTCGCGCCCATCGCCTCCAGGCTCCGCAGCACGAGCGCGGGCTCCGACGAGTACCGGTACACGTCGCCCTTCCGGCGGGAGTGCCAGTAGAACAACGTCGGCTTCCGGTTCGCGATCACGGCGTCCGGCTCCGTGTGCTCGCGGGCCCACCGCGCCGCCGCGTAGAAGCTCGCCAGCTCGGGGACCACGCACGGATCGCCCGCCCGGTAACGGGCCACGCAGGCGATGCGGTCGGGAATGCGGGCGGCGGCATCGGCGAGGCCGGGAACGGCGAGCAGGAGGCCGAGTCCCAGCGCGCCCGCGGCCCCCGGCGTCGGGTGGAGGGAGGGCTCGACGCGCTTCCCTCCCCCGTTCCCCGGGCCGCCGGCCGTCCCGGCCCCGGAGCCGCGCCGCCCGAACGCCCGGGCCGCGGCCTCGCCGGCCGCGTGGGCGGCGTACAGGAGGATCAGGGGCAGGAGGGGGAGCAGGAAGCGGCGGTCCGTCCATACCTGCGGCCACACGACGATGAGCCCGGCGTACAGGAGTGCGAAGAGCTCCGCGTATCCGATGCGCCGCCTGGCCCGGAGGATCCAACCGGCCAGGGCGAGGCCCGATACCGCGAGCCCCAACAGCACGGGCACCGCGCTGGCCGCCTCCGAGGTGGGAGCGGCGCCCGTCAGGCTTCCGGGAAGCACGGAGCCGGCGTAGCTCCACAGGTTTTCCGCCGCCCGCTGCAGCAGGTCCGCCGGACCGGCCGTGCCGGCCGCCGGATCGTAGGGATCCGCCAGGACGAGCTGGCGCAGGTATCCCGGCTGGCCCGGGTCCGCCAGCCCCTGGTACAGGGCCCAGCCACCCGCTGTCGCGGCGCCGACCCCGGCGGCGAGCCCCGCCCTACGCCCGCGCCGCCGCAGGAGGGGGACCGCCGCCGCCGCGATCAGGAGGGGGAGCCCCGCGGTGCGTGTCAGGAAGGCGGCGGCCGCGGCGGCGAGGCCGGCGGCGTGGACTCTCCCGGATTCCGCGGGGAGCAGCGCTAGCGCGAGGAGCACGAGGAAGACGAACGGCGCCTCGGAGAGGATCCAGTGAGCGTACTCCAGGAGCACCGGGTTCAGCGCGAGGACGGCGGCCGCGGCCAGAGCCGGGACGGTCCCGGCCATCTCCCGCCCGAGACGCGCCGTCAGCGCCACCGCCCCCGTCGTGAAGGCCAGCGAGAGGAGCTTGAACAGCTGCACGCCGCCCAACCACCCGAGAATCCCGAGCAGCGCCGGATAGAAGGGGGGATACTTGGCGTGGAGAGGCTCGCCGGGAAGGTACAGGTCCCGGTAACCCTCCCCGGACCGCAGGGCCTCGCCGAGGATCATGTAGCCCGCGTTGTCCCCGCCCTCGAACAGGGTCGGCTCCCAGAGGAGCAATCCGAGGCCCAGGTGGAGGACGACGATGAGCCCGGCCCAGGCCCGGAACCCGAGCGGTCCGGGCAGCGGCGGCTGGCTCACCCCCCTGGGAGCCTGTCCGAGTCATGGGGTGCGGCCGCACGCAAGGGACAGGCTCCCAAGCCGCTCGCGCTCACCCGCGTCGCTCCCGGCGCAGCTCGTCGACCTCCGCCCGGAGGCTCGCGATCAGCTCGGCCAGGAATCCCACCGCGAAGAGCAGTAGGCCGACCACGACCAGCAGCAGGACCAGCGTGAGGAGTGGTCGGTAGCCCTGTTCGAGCCCGAACCGGAGGTAGAGCGCGACCAGGCCGGTCAGCCCGCCGAGCCCCAGCAGCGCGAGGCCGGTGATCCCGAACAGGAGCATCGGCTTCCGGCTGAAGGTCAGCTGGAACCACACCGAGAGCAGGTCGAGCGCCCCGATCAGGATCCGGCCTCTCCCCCCGTACTTGGTCCTCCCGTGACGGCGCGGCCGGAGCCCGATGTCGATCTCGCCCACCCGATAGCCACGAGCGTGCGCGAGCACGACCAGGTAGCGATGCCAGTCGGAGCGCAGCTGGAGCTCGTCCAGGATCTCTCGCCGGAAGGCCTTCATGGCGTTGAGGTCGCGCGCCGGGACGTCGAACAGCCGGCGGCAGAGCCAGTTGTACACGCCCGACACGAAGCGCTTCTCGTACGTGCCGATCTTGCGCCCCGTCACGACATCGTACCCCTCCTCCAGCTTGCCCAGGAAGCGGGGGATCTCCTCGGTCGCGTGCTGCAGGTCGGCGTCGAACAGGACCAGGAACCGCCCTTCGGCCTCGCGCGCCGCCGTGAGCAACGCCTCCGTCTTTCCGCGGTTCCGGCGATGGCGCAGCAGCTTGACCCGCCGGAGCGCCGCTCCGGCCGCGGCCTCGCGCGCCGCCTCCAGGGTCCCGTCCGTCGACCCGTCGTCCACCAGCACGACCTCGGCGTCCAGACCGTGGGAGCGGATGGTGTCGGCCAGCTCGGCGAAGAGGTCGGGCATGTTGTCGGCCTCGTCGTAGGCCGGCACGACCACGGAGAGGGCGGGGGCGGTGCTCGGGGCCGGTGGGGAAGAGGAGGCCGGCGCCGCCTTCGTCATACCCGCTTGCGCATCCGGGCCGAGAGGATGCCGAGCTGGTCCCGGTACTTGGCGACCGTGCGGCGCGCGATCTGGATTCCCTCCTTCTTGAGCTCGTCCACGATCGCCTGGTCCGTGAGCGGACTCTTCGAATCCTCCTCCTCCACCAGTTGCTGGATCTTCGCGCGAACGCCGCGCGCCGAGACGTCCTCGCCGTAGTCCGTCGAGAGGCCACTGGAGAAGAAGAACTTCAAGGAGTAGACCCCGCGGGGCGTCTGGCAGAACTTCTCGTTCGTGACGCGCGAGACCGTGGACTCGTGCATGTCGATGTGCTCCGCCACCTCGCGAAGCGTCAGGGGCTTCAGGTGCTCGACCCCCTTCTCGAAGAAGTCCCGCTGCCGGTCGACGATGAAGTTCATCACCTTCAGCATCGTCTGCCGGCGCTGCTCGATCGCCTGGATCATCCACTGGGCGCTGTTGAGCTTCTTCGAGATGAACGCCTTGTTGTCGCCCTGGAACTTGCTCTTGTCGGCCGCGACCTCACGGTAGGCGCGGGAGAGCTTCAGACGGGGCAGCGACGTGTCGTTGTGGAAGACGTAGTACTGGCCGTCGATCTTGTCGACGATCAGGTCGGGCGTCACGTACTGGTCGCGCATGTCCGCGTACTTGAGGCCCGGCTTCGGGTCCAGCTTCGCCACCTCGTCCGCCGCCGACTGGACCTCCTTGGGCGATATCCCGTGCTCCTTCGAAAGCTCGCTCCAACGATGGTTCACGAGCTCCTCGAAGTGGTCCCGGACTATGCGATACGCGAGCGTTTCTTGCATCTCGCGGTCCTCGAGCTGGAGCAGGAGGCACTCCCGTAGGTCCCGCGCGGCCACTCCCGGGGGGTCGAATCCCTGTACCACGCGGAGGATCTCCTCCGCCTCCTCGACGTCGAGCGGGCCCATCTCCTCCCACGGCTCCACATCCACATCGTCCGGCAGGTCGTTGGCGGGATCGGAGAGGAAGTTGTTCACGGACTCGACGATCTGCTCGAGGCTGCACGTGAGCAGACCCTCGCGGTCGATGTTGCCGATGATCTCCTCGCCGACCAGCATCTCGCGGTCGCTCAACCGCAGCAGCTTGAGCTGGTCCCGCAGGTGATCCCAGAGGTCCGTCGTCGCCACGGGGGTGGGCTCGTAGTATTCCTTCTCCTCGTACTCGGCCCGGCGACCGCCCGCGTCGAAGCCGTTCAGGAGGATCTCCTCCCAGTCCACCTCCTCATCCTCCAGCTCCTCCACCTCGTCCGCCAGCTCGTCCTCTCCTTCGCCGGGCTCGACCAGTTCGAGGAACGGGTTGCCCACGAGCTCCTGCTTGAGATGCTGCTGGAGGTCGAGCAGAGGCATGTACAGGAGATCCATCGCCTGGTAGAGGCGTGGGTTGACCTTCATCTCCTGCTTCATCCGCACCTGCTGCGACAGACCCGTGCGGAGATTGGCCATTATGGATGAACCCCCTTCTCTGCTCCATGGACCCACGGAGAGGTCGCCCGCCGGCGGAGAAACGCCCGGCCGGGATCCGCAGGGCTCACTCGCCTCGTCCTACACGATGGCACAAGGATCGTGCCAGAACATTATAACGGCGTCTGGGAGTCCGGGCACGTCGAGATCCGCCGGAGGTGGGCCGCTGCCGGCCGGCGACGGCGCGGCCACCGCCGGCTCAGAGGCGGAAGTCCTGCCCCAGGTACAGCTTCCGGGCCTCGGGGTCGTTCACCAGCATCTCCGCCGGGCCCTGGATGTGGATGCGGCCGTTGAACATCAGGTAGGCTCGATCGGTGATCGAGAGCGTCTCGCGAACGTTGTGATCCGTGATCAGCACCCCCAGGCCCCTGGCGCGCAGTTCCGCCACGATCCGCTGGATCTCGTCGATCGCGATCGGGTCGACGCCCGTGAACGGCTCGTCCAACAGCATGAACCGCGGGCGGGTCACCAGCGCCCGGGTGATCTCGAGCCGGCGGCGTTCTCCGCCGGAGAGCGCGTACGCCTTGCTCCTCCGAAGGTGCTTGATCGACAGCTCGTCCAGCAGCTCCTCGAGACGTCTCTTCCTCTGCTCGCGAGAGAGGTCGAGCGTCTCCAGGATCGCCATCACGTTCTCCTCGACCGTGAGCTTCCGGAAGATCGAGGGCTCCTGCGACAGGTAGCCGATCCCGGCGCGGGCGCGACGGTACATCGGCCAGTCGGTGACCTCCGTGTCGTCGAGAAACACCCGACCCCGGTCCGGCCCGAGGAGCCCGACGATCATGTAGAAGGTGGTCGTCTTGCCCGCTCCGTTGGGGCCGAGCAGCCCGACGATCTCGCCCTGGGCGACCCGGAGGCTGACCTCGTCGACCACCCGGCGGCGTCGGAAGGCCTTCACGAGCCCCTCGGCCCGCACGACGCCCCCCGTGTCCTCGACGGCGATCGGGCTGATCGGGCTGGGCTCGGCGGCCGGCCAGGACCCGATCCCGGCGGCCCGCCCCGGATCGGCCTCTCCCGTCGCCCCGACGCTCCCGTCCCGGCTCAATCCACCCCCCTCGCTCCCGGCTCCCTCTGCCGCTCGACCCGTCGCGGCGCGTCCGTACCCGGAGGCTCCGGGCCGGGCGGAGGCCCCGACCCCTCCGTCTCGATGGGGCCGGGCTCGGGTGACCTCGCATTCCCCGCGCCGCGGCGGGCGGCGCCCGGCTCCGCTGGGCCCTCGGGCTCCCCCGGGTCCAGGTACACGCCGATCGCCCGATCGCCGGAGACCCGGGCCACCGCGCCATCCTCGAACAGGATCTCGATCGCCCGCCCGACGATGTAGTTCCGGCTGGGCTCGAGCGTCCGGCTCGAGTCCATGACGGCCGCGTAGTAGGCCCGCGCCGTGCCCGCATCGCTCACCACGTGGATCCGCCTCAGTCGCCGGCCGGCGGTGTCCGGAGGCGCTCCGCGCTCGACATCTCGCGCCTCCGCGCCCCGGGGCTCGCCGACCCCTCCCGCGGCCGCGGCCCCCTCGCCGGCCGGCTCCCGCTCCTCGGCACGGGGGGGCCGATCGGCCCCGGGCTCGCCGCCCGCCAGTGAGTCGGGGGCCGCGGCTTCGAAGTCCGCCACGAGCGTGTCCCCCGTCATCCAGCTCGCCGTGCCTCCCAGGCCGAGCGTGGGGGCGGGAATCGCTCCCGGTCGAGACCGCTCGACCCGACGGACGGCGGCGGTGTCCCGGGGCGGAACCGCTTCCTCCTGCTCGCGCTCGGCGGCCGCCATCGTGTCCCCTACCGCCAGGCCCGCCACACCCTCGGCCCCCGCGTCCCCCTCCGTCGCGGCCTCCTCCTCGGCGATCGCCTCCCCCACGGCCACCACCGTGTCGATCCGACCCTCGCTGAGCGCGAAGCGCAGCGAATCGCCGTACACGCGGTACGAGGCGGAGATCGCGATCGATCGGTCTCCCCCGTACGCCCACACCTCGCGCGCCTTCTCCGCCTCGATGCGCGCGCGGACCTGCTCCGCGACCACCTCGAACGACTCGCCCGCCGCGAAGGCCCGTCCCCGGGCCCATACCTCCCGGAGCTCCTCCTCCTGGAAGCGGAGCCGGATCGTGTCGCCGGACAGGCGGAAGCCCCTTCCCTCGACCTCCGGCGACCCGTACAGCACCCCTCCCCCCTCGGCGATGTCGAAGACCGCGCTGTCGGCGCGAGCCAGGAGGTCCGGCCGGCGGATCACGACGTCGCCGCGGGCCCGGGCCATCTCCTCCCCGGCCAGCTCGGCCACGTCGGCGTCGACGTCGAACGGCGCGCCCTCGTATTCGGCGGTCGGATACAGGGTCAGATGGGGACGCCCCGTCGCCGTGGTCAGCTCCTCGCGCCCCGACACGGCGCGCAGGAACTCGACCCGGGGCCCCTCCAGCGTCGAGCCCGTCGAGGTCCGGGTGAGCCGGACGTCGCCCGTGGCGATCACCAGGTCCGGACGCTCGTAGTAGGTGAGGAAGTCGGAGCTCAGGGTACGGATCGTGTCGCGGTAGTCCACCTCCCCCATCATCTCGATCCGGCGGGCCGCCTCGTAGCGTACGGCGCTGTCGGCCACCATCTCGGCGTTCCCGCAGCGCCACAGCATGCCTCCGCCGATGTAGTAGACGTACGCCCCACCGCGCTGGATGCGGTTCAGGTTGGTCGCCGACTCGAGCACCAGGGGGCAACCCGGACGCCCCGGTCGGTCCTCCGGGGCGAGGCCTCCCGGCGGCGCGGCCGTGTCCGGCGGGGGGAGCGGGATCGTGTCCGGGGCGGGGAGCGGCGCCTCCTGGTCTGGCGGCTCCCCCTCCTGCCCCTCCTGGCCCTCCAGGCCGCCTCCCGCCGCCAGGGCGAGGAGCAGGGCGGCGAGCCCCGTGACGAGGCGCGCCCGGCGCCGGCTCACCGGATCTCCTCGGGGTTCTCCACCACGGCGGACGGCCGCCGTACCTGGGTCGAGTCGAGGCCCGGATCGGAGACCAGCGCCCGGCCGGTGATCGTCGAGCCCTCCCTGTAGAGCACGAACGCGGTGTCCGTGCGGAGCAGGTCCGCCTCCGCGTCGTACCGGAGCCGCTCCGTCTCCAGCCGCTGGAACTCGGTCCGCGAGCGGACCACCACCCGTCGGGTGGCCTCCATGTCCCCCGTGCGCATGTCGTAGACGCCCTCGCGGGCCGTCAGGTCCGACACCTCCCGCCCGGCCTCGTCGAAGAAGGTGGCCTCCACCGGCCGGAGCCGCACCAGGGTCGAGTCCTCCAGAAACCAGGCGGTGTCCGCGCGCAGCATGGCGCGTCGCAGTCCGTCGCGGACCAGCGCGTGCTCCATGCCGATCACCACCTGGTCGGCCTCCATCGCGATCAGATCCGGACCGGCGGTGGCCGGCGGCTCCTCCTCGCGGCACCCCGCCGCCGAGAAGGCCGCGAGGCAGGCCACCAGCAGAAGCCCACGTATCACCGGGGTCCGCCGGCTCCCGGGGGCGGGACCGGCTTCCGGGGGCGGGACCGCCGGGACGAGCCCCTCCCCGGGATCCAGCGGAGGAGTCGTCTCCGCGCGGCACATGCTCGTCGTCAGCCGCCGACCGGCACCTGCTCCGCGGGCTCGGCCTCCGGGACCCCTTTTCGGGGCTCGAGCCGCCGACGGCGCCGCCCGGCCGCTTCCACGAACGCCGCGAACAGGGGGTGAGGCCGCGTAGGCCGGGAGCGAAGCTCCGGGTGGAACTGGGTGGCGATGTAGAACGGGTGGTCGGGAAGCTCGACGATCTCCACGAGCTGGCCGTCGGGGGAGAGGCCGCTGAACCGCATGCCGTGCGCGCCCAACACGTCGCGGTATTCGTTGTTCACCTCGTAGCGATGCCGATGCCGCTCGGAGATCTCGTCCGCGCCGTACACGGCGCGCGCCAGCGAGCCCGGTTCCAGTCGGCAGGGGTAGGCGCCGAGACGCATCGTGCCCCCCATCTCCGTGATCTTCCGTTGGGAGTCCAGAAGCGAGATCACCGGGTCGGAGGTCTCCTTGTCGAACTCGGCCGAGTGGGCCTCGAGACCGCACACGGTTCGCGCGAACTCGATGATCGCCGTCTGCAGGCCGAGGCAGATCCCCAGGTACGGAATCCCCTGCTCGCGGATGTGCTGGATCGCGCCGACCATTCCCTCGATGCCGCGCTGGCCGAAGCCGCCGGGCACCAGAACCCCGTGGTACCGGTCGAGCGTCTCCAGCCCGCGCTCGTCGATCTCTTCCGAGGAGAGCCAGTCGATCCCGACGCCCAGGTCGTTCGGGATCCCGCCGTGCACCAGGGCCTGCTGTATCGACTTGTACGCGTCCACCAGGGCCGTGTACTTGCCCACCACGGCGATCCGGACGAAGCCGCCCGTCGGCCGCTTGATCCTCTCGACCATCGCCTCCCAGCTCGCGAGGTCCGGCTCCGGAGCGTGGACGCCCAGCGACTCGAGCACCCGGTCGTCGAGCCTCTGCTCCCGATAGCGCAACGGGACCTCGTAGATCGTCTCCACGTCGCGCGACTCGATCACGTTCTGCACGTCCACGTTGCAGAAGCGGGCGATCTTCCGACGGATCTCGTCGCCGAGCGGATGCTCCGTGCGGCAGATCAGGATGTCGGGCTGGATCCCGCTCTCCATCAGCTCCCGTACCGAGTGCTGCGTGGGTTTCGTCTTCAGCTCGCCGGCCGCCGCGATGTAGGGCACCAGCGTCAGATGCACGAACAGCGTGTTCTCGCGTCCCACGTCCTGGCGGAACTGTCGGATCGCCTCCAGGAACGGCTGGGACTCGATGTCGCCCACCGTCCCCCCGATCTCGGTGATCACGACATCGTGGTTGGGCGCCAGCCGACGGACGTTGGCCTTGATCTCCTCGGTCACGTGCGGGATCACCTGGACCGTCGCGCCCAGGAAGTCGCCGCGGCGTTCCTTGGTGATGATGTCCTGGTAGATCCGGCCGGTCGTGACGTTGTTCGCCTGCGACAACGATTGGTCGATGAAACGCTCGTAGTGTCCCAGATCCAGGTCGGTCTCGGCTCCGTCGTCGGTGACGTAGACCTCTCCGTGCTGGAACGGCGACATCGTCCCGGGATCGACGTTGAGGTAGGGGTCCATCTTCTGGATCGTGACCCGAAGCCCCCTCTCGACAAGCAGGCGGCCGATCGAGGCGGCGCTGATGCCCTTCCCCAGCGAGGAGACCACCCCCCCGGTCACGAAGATGTACTTGGTCGGCCCCGACCTCGACTCAGTCATGTCTCTCCCCGTTCCGTGCCCTCACCGGCAGCCCGCTTCGCTCCAGACCCCCGGGCCGGTCGATCCCGGGATCCGCGAACGGCTCGTCCGCCTGGAAGTTTACCACGATGTCGCGGTCGAGTGCCGCCGGGCCTTCGCCGCCTCGCCGCGATGCGGCGAAGAAGGCTCGGTGTGGGCGCACGCTCCCGGTGAGGGGCGGGCGACGCGCGAAGAACGGAGTGGGCGCGCGGAGGAACGGAGTGGG
>CAYMQZ010000001.1:1563-81809 GCA_964392705.1 uncultured Gemmatimonadota bacterium | reverse complement strand
GAACGGAGTGGGCGCGCGGAGGAACGGAGTGGGACCGGGAGGGCCGGTGGCTCGACCGATGCCTGCATCGCGGCATTCTAGGACCGGTCGGGGACCGTGTCAAAGCCGCCCCCTTCCGGTGGATCAGAAGCCGCGCAGGCTCCGGGGCCAGCGTCCGGCGACGTAGAACTGGGGGTCCAGGTCGTCCCGTCCGGGGTCGATCGCCAGCGCCGCCTCGACGAACAGGAAGCGCACCCCCGCCATCAGGTTCTCCTCGGCGCGCAGGGGCTGCCCCTCACTCCACGCCGAGCCGACGGCTCCGCGCAACAGGACCTCGGTCGGGCCGACCCCGGGCACCTCGAGACGCGGGATCGGGACCAGGTACGTGAGCTCGCCGAGGAACATCCGCTCGCCGCGCAGCCCCAGGATCGGGAAGGTCGGCAGGGTTCCGATGCCGCCGAGGGCCGACCAGCGCTGCCGCGGCAGCCGACCCGCCAGGTCGCCCCGGGCCAGGGCCATCACCTCCAGAGCGTGCCCGGCGGCCAGCGGCTGACGGCCGAAGACCTGCCCCTCGGCCCACAGGAAGGAGAAGTCCCCGGCCGCATCCTCCGTCGCCCCCTCGAGATGGAGGTGCACGGCGCGGCGGACGGTGGCCGTCCGGCGCGCGTAGTCCACGATCGCGTGGAGGGCGATGATGTCCCCCGGATCGACCGCCGGGTTGGCCCGGACGGAGTCCTTTCCGAACAGCACCGTGCGGTCGTCCGCTTCCAGGCCCCGGGCATCCTCCCACGCGAGCGAGAAGCGGGCGCTCCACGGCGAGGGCGGCTCCACATCGAATACGAGGGCGGCGTGATCGGCACGGTAGTAGTCGCGGTAGTCGTTGCCGAACAGGAGGAAGGAGAGCGTGTTGGTGACGTCGCCCCGGATCCAGGCGTCGTTGGAACGCGTCTCGCGACCGACTCTGCCGCCGACCCGCAGGGCGGCGCTCGGATGCCACCAGTGCTCGATCGTCGCCTCGAACTCCTCCGGATCGGTGAGGAAGCGGACGGTGCCACGGAGCTCGGGCTGCCCCGGTACCCCCACCGCGCGCGCGAGGCCTCCCCACGCGAGGGTCCAGCCGTCGACCCGCTGGTAGGTCGGAATCCGGAAGCCGTAAAGACCGGGCAACTCGTACGCCCTCGCCACGTCCCCGACCGGCAGGATCCGGTATCCGCCCTCCTCGGGAAGCACCTGCAGGATCTCGTTCGGGCGGTAGGTGACGCCGCCCTCGACGGTGGCCATCCCGGAGCTGTAGAACCCCCCGCCGAGGACCAGGACATCACCCGTGATTCGAGCGCCCGGCCGCAGGAAGAGGTCGCCGTCCACCACGTACACGGCGCCCAGGACGGCACCGGCGATCCGTACGGCGCCCTCGAGGACCAGCAGGTCGCCCGGCACCGTGTCCCCGCGCGCCAGGACGGAGTCGCGGGTCCACAGCGCATACGTCTCGTGCTCGAGGAACCGGGCGAGCTCGCGCTGGACCGCGCTTCCCGCGCGTGGACGGAAGCGGACTTCGGGGGCCTGCTCCTGACCGGGCGGCTCCGTTTCCTGGGCGCCCGCCTGGACGGCTCCCGCGAGCAGGAGCAACGAAGCGAGAGAGCGGGCGAGGTGACGGCGCGCGGACGGGCGCGCTCGCGCCGCCCTCACCCTTCCCCCGACCACCGGTCCCAGGCGATCACTTCCTCCGGGGGGCGCCGCGCCGGGAGCCGCTGGAAGCCGTCCGCGTAACCGATCGCCACGATCCCGGGAATCGGCACGTCGCGGGGCGCGCCCACGGCGTCCCTCACGACTCCCTCCCGGAAACCGGGGATCCAGCTCGCCGCCAGCCCGAGGTCGGCGGCGGCCAGCATCATGCTCTGGGTGGCCGCCGCCAGGTCCGCCGGGTGGCTCGGCCGTCCGGTTCCGCTCACGTGGCTGTGGATGCGAGCGCAGCACAGCACCAGGATCGGCGCCGTGCGCACGTGAGGGTGGCGGAACGCGGCATCGGCGATCTCGCGGCGGGTGATCGGGTCGCGGATCACGACGAACCGCCAGGGCTGCGCCTCCTTGGCCGACGGGGCGTAGCGGGCGCAGTCCAGGATGCACTCGACCGCCTCGTGCGGCACGGGCCGGTCGGCGAACCGGCGCACCGGCCGCCGGTTGCGAGCCAGGCTGAGCACGCGGGACGCTCGGCTCACGGCGGACAGGCTCCTGAATCGTGGCGGGCGAGCTCAGCCGCGAGGGTGACAGGCACGGTGCACCTCCCGGAGGTAGCTCCGGTCGACGTGGGTGTAGATCTCCGTCGTCGAGATGTCCGCGTGGCCCAGCATCTCCTGCACGGCAGCGAGGTCCGCCCCTCCCTCCAGCAGGTGGGTGGCGAAGGTGTGTCGCAGCGTGTGCGGGGTCACCCGCTTCCCCAATCCCGCCCGACGCACGTACCGGCGCAGGATCTTCCACACGCCCATACGACTCAGGGGCCGTCCGTGGTGGTTGAGGAAGACCCTGCCTCGCGACTGCCCGCGGTCGAGCCGGGGCCGCGACTCCCGAAGGTATCGCTCCAACGAGCGGCGCGCACCCGCGCCCAGCGGGACGAGCCGCTCCTTCGAGCCCTTGCCGGTGACCCGCAGCAGGGCCTGGTCCGGGAACAGGTCGCGGAGGTCCAGCCCGGTGAGCTCGGACACCCGCAACCCGGCCCCGTAGAGGACCTCCAGGATCGCCAGGTCGCGGAACCCCGGCTCGTCCTCGACGGAGACCGAGGCCAACAACCGCTCCACCTCCCCCACGCTCAGGACGTCCGGGAGGGTCCGCCCGCGTCTCGGCGCCTCCAGACGCTCCGTCGGGTCCGCGTCGATGATCCCCTCTTCCAGCAGGAAGCCGAAGTATCCGCGCAGGGCCGAGACCTTCCGGGCGACGGTCGAGGCCGCCAGCCCCTCCGAGGTGAGATGCGCGACGAAGGCGCGGAGAAGGGCGAAGTCGACCTCCGGGGGCGCCTCCACCCCGGCCTCGCTGGCGAAGGCGGCGAATGCCCCGCAATCCCGCAGGTAGGCATCGACCGTCCGCCCTGCCAGCCCCCGCTCGTACGCCAGGTAGTCCCGGAACGGCTCCAGGTGGAACCGTCGACGGCTCTCGTCCCTCACGACGGATCCGCTCCTTCCTCGCGCCGCGCCTCCTCGCTCCAGGGAGACGCCGGAGCCTCCCTTCGCTCCTCCTCTCGACGGTGCCGCCGCGTCCTCCACCACCAGACCGCCACGGCGACCACCAGGAGGAGGGCGACGGCGAGCAGCCAGTCGTTCACCAGGCCGAGCAGGTGGACGATCCGCGGCAGGTTGCGCGAGGCCAGGATGCCCGCGTACACCACCACGCCGTACCACAGCGCCGACGCCAGGGCCAGGGGCGGCGCCGTACGCCAGAAGCCGAGTCCGCTGATGCCCGCGAAGGCGGGAACCAGGACCCGGAACACGGGGAGGAAGCGGCTGAAGAAGATCGCCGCGAGTCCGTAGCGGGCGTAGAACTCGGCCAGACGGTCGAGCTGGTGGGGCCGGAGCAGCCAGTGTCCCCAGCGGGTCGAGAAGATCCCGCGGCCGTAGCGTCGCGCCATGCCGTAGACGACGAGCGCCGCGGCCACGTTGCACCCCCAGGCCACCGTCAGCACGAGCCCCGGCTCGAGCACGCCGCGGTCGGCCAGGATCCCTCCCACCAGCACGAACGTGTCGGAGGGAATCGGGGGAAAGATGTTCTCCACCGCCGCACCGGCCCCGACCAGCACGTAGACCAGCGTGATCGGAGACACCGCCGCGAAATGGAGCAGCCGCTCCAGCCTTTCGAGCACCCCGCCCTCCCTACCCGGCGGACCGGGGCGCGGCGAGCGGCCCGTCGGCGCAGCTCATCGGGCGGGTCAGGTCTCGGAAGGTGCCCCCCGCGGCCGGGAGCTGTCCAGGATGCGGAGCGCCAGGTGGGCCGCGTTCCTGGCTCCGTCGATCCCCACCGTGGCGACGGGGACCCCGGGCGGCATCTGGGCGATCGCGAGCAGCGCGTCGATCCCCCCCAGGGTCCCGGCCGCGATCGGGACCCCGATCACGGGAAGGTCCGTGTGCGCGGCCACCACCCCGGGCAGGGCCGCGGACAGCCCCGCGCCGCAGATGATGACCGAGAACCCGTCCTCGCGCGCCGCGGCGGCGAGGCGGGCGGTCCGCTCCGGATCGCGGTGAGCGCTGGTCACCGTCACCTGGACTCGGACCCCGGCTTCCTCGAGGATCTTCACGCCTTTCTCCATCACCGGACGATCCGAGTCGGAGCCCATGAGGACGAGCACCCGCCGCGCGGTCACGCGGCGGCGGTCCGCGTCGGAGAGGCGCTCGGAGGCGGGATCACTCCTCCCAGCGCCGCAGGAGCAGGCTGACGTTGTGCCCGCCGAAGCCGAAGGAGTTGGAGAGCGCCACGCCCACCTCGCGCTCCACCGGAGCGTTCGCGGCGTAGTCCAGGTCGCACTCCGGATCCGGCTTCTCGAGGTTGATCGTCGGGGGGATCACCCCGTGCCGGCACACCAGGGTGCAGATCGCGAACTCCACGCCGCCCGCCGCCCCCAGGGTGTGGCCGGTCATCGACTTGGTCGATCCCATCACGAGCTCGTAGGCGTGGTCTCCGAACACCGCCTTCACGGCCTGCGTCTCGGTCGTGTCGTTCGCCGGGGTCGAGGTGCCGTGCGCGTTGATGTAGTCCACCGCCTCGGGGGGCAGCCCGGAGTCGTCGAGCGCCTCGCGCATCGCCAGCTGGGCGCCCGCCCCCTCGGGCGCCGGGGCCGTGATGTGGTGGGCGTCGGCGCTCTGCCCGAAGCCCACCATCTCGGCCAGGATCGGGGCGCCGCGGCCTCGCGCGTGCTCCAGGCTCTCGAGGACCACGATCCCCGAGCCCTCGCCGAGCACGAAGCCGTCTCGATCCCTGTCGAACGGACGGGAGGCCCGCTCGGGCTCTTCGTTGCGGGTCGACATCGCCTTCATGGCGGCGAAGCCCGCCACGCACAACGGGGTGATCGTCGCCTCCGTCCCTCCCGTGATCATCACGTCCGCCTCGCCGGTCCGGATGGACCGGTAGGCCAGCCCCACGGCGTGCGCGCTCGAGGAGCAGGCGGACACGGTGCAGTAGTTGGGCCCCCGCATGCCGTAGCGCATCGAGATGAGGCCCGCCGCCATGTCCGCGATGAACATCGGGATGAAGAAGGGCGAGACGCGATCGGGGCCCCGCTCGAGCATCTTGATGTGCTGCCCCTCGAGCGTGGTCAGGCCGCCGATTCCCGATCCCACGATCACGCCCGCTCGATCCGGCGAGATCTCGGTCAACGCCCGTTCCAGGCCGGAGCCTTCCACCGCCTGGTGGGCCGCCGCCATGGCGAACTGCACGAAGCGGTCGGCCCGCCGCGCCTCCTTCGCATCCATGTAGGGCGACGGATCGAAGCCCTTCACCTCGCAGGCGAAGCGGACGCTCTGGTTCGCGGCGTCGAACAGCGTGATGGGTGCCGCCCCGCTCGTCCCCGCCAGCAGGGCCTCCCACGTGGAATCGGGGTCGAGCCCGATCGGCGTGACGAGCCCGATCCCCGTGACCACGACGCGGCGCGACCTCATCGCCAGACCCTGGAAGGCCGGCCCGGACGGGCGCGGACGCGAGCGCTCGAGCTATTCGCGCTTCTGCTCGAGATAGGCGATCGCATTGCCGACGGTCTGCATCTGCTCGGCGTCCTCATCCGGGATCTCGATCCCGAACTCCTCCTCGAACGCCATGACGAGCTCCACCGTGTCCAGCGAATCGGCTCCCAGGTCCTCGACGAACGACGCCTCCTCGGTCACCTTCTCCTGCTCCACGCCCAGCTCCTGCGCGATGATCTCCTTTACCCGCGAAGCGATGTCCGACATGCGATGTCTCCTCCCGTGTCAGAGAGATCCAGTCCGTCCTCCCGCGGCCGTCACATCACCATCCCCCCGTCCACCACGAACACCTGACCCGTGATGTAGGAGGCGGAGGGCCCGACCAGGAACCGGACCAGACCGGCCACATCGGCCGGGGTCCCGAAGCGGCCGAGCGGGATGCGCTCGAACAGGGCCGTGCGCGCCTCCTCGGTGAGCTCGGCCGTCATCTCGGTCTCGATGAACCCCGGCGCCACGGCGTTCGCCAGCACCCCTCGGCTGGCCAGCTCGTGCGCCACCGACTTGGTGAAGGCGTTCAGGCCCGCCTTGGACGCCGCATAGTTTGGCTGGCCGCGGTTCCCCGTCAAGCCCACCACGCTGGAAATGCTCACGATACGGCCCTCCCGACGCTTCATCATGCCGCGGGCGACGGCCCGGGTGACGTGGAAGGCCCCGGTGAGGTTCGTGTCGAGCACGGCCTCCCATTCCTCGTCCTTCATCCGCACGAGGATGTTGTCGCGCGTGATCCCCGCGTTGTTGACCAGCACCCCCACGGGCCCGAGCTGGGCCTCGACCTTCTGGACCAGGGAGGCGCACTCCTCGGGCCGCGTCACGTCACAGGCGAAGCCCACCCCGCCTCCCCCGCCCAGCGCCTCGGCGGCCTCCTCGGCGCGCGCTCCGTCGCGGCCCACCACCGCGACCCGCGCCCCGGCCGCCGCCAGCTCCTCCGAGATCGCGAACCCGATCCCACGGGACCCGCCCGTGACGATCGCGACCTTGTCTTCCAGCTCCTGCATCGTCCCTCTCCTACCCTCGCTCCGTTCCGGCACGGTCGTCGCACCGTGCTGCCCCCGGCCCATTTCTCGGACCGGCGGCTCAGCCGTCCAGGACCGCCCGAACGCCCTCCGGGTCGCCCACCGCGACCGCCTCCAGCCCGCGATCGATGCGCCGAAGGAGTCCGGCCAGCACGCCGCCGGGCCCCAGCTCGAGCCAGCGCTGGGGCTCCACCTCGACCATCGCGCGCACGCACGCCGCCCAGCGGACGGGGGAGGTCAGCTGCTCGACCAGCGTCTCCCGGGCCACGCCGGCGTCCCGCACCGACGTCGCGCGGGAGTTGCACACGACGGGGAAGCCCGGATCCGACATCGGGACCTCCTCCAGCGCTTCGCGCAGCCCCTCGCGAGCCTCGGCCATGAGGGGCGAGTGGAAGGCCCCGCCGACGTTCAGCCGGATGACCCGCCGCGCCCCCCGCTTCGCCGCGATCTCGCCCGCCCGCGTCACCGCCTGCACGTCCCCGCTGATCACGACCTGGCCCGGCGAGTTGTAGTTCGCGGGAACGACCGTCCCCTCCTCCACCGCATCGCAGACCGCGGCGACCGCCTCGTCCTCCAGCCCGATCACCGCCGCCATCGTGCCGGGCCGTCGTTCGCCCGCCCGTCCCATCAGCTCCCCCCGACGCCGCACGACGCGCACGGCGTCGTCGAACGAGAAGGTGCCCGCCACCAGATGCGTCGTGAACTCGCCCAGCGAGTGCCCGGCCCCCACGATGACGCTCCCCTCCAACCGATCGGCCAGCACCGACCACACGGCATAGCCGTGGAGCAGGAGGGCGGGCTGCGCGTTCTCCGTACGGGTGAGAACCTCTTCCGGGCCCTCCCAGCAGATCCGGCCGAGCGGCACGCCGAGCAGGTCGTCCGCCCGCTCGTAGAGCCGTCGGACCGACGGGAAGGCTTCGGCGAGCTCCTTTCCCATCCCGACGGTCTGCGACCCCTGACCGGGGAGCAACAGCGCCACGTGGCTCACGAGCCTCCCTCCGCGGTCGCGCCGGCCGCCAGCCGCTCCAGATCGGCCGCCATGTCCGCCACCATGCCGGAGCGGACGGACGCGCCGGCGAGCCGGATCGCGTTCTTGATCGCCCTCGGCGGCGAGGAGCCGTGGCAGATGATCGAGACGCCGTTCACCCCCAGCAGCGGAGCTCCGCCGTACTCCGTGTAGTCCAGGAACTGGAAGATCTCCTCGAGCTCCTGGCGCGCCCCGGCGAAGCGCTCGCGCAGGAGGCCGAGCACGAACCCCGCGATCGACTCGTAGAACTTGAGCAGGGCGTTGCCGACGAAGCCGTCGCACACGAGAACGTCGCAACGCGATCGGATGATCTGGTGGCCCTCCACGTTCCCCACGAAGTGGAGCGTCGGGTCGCCCGCCAGGAGCCGGTAGGTCGCCTGGGCCACGTCGTCGCCCTTCTCCTCCTCTTCCCCGACGTTGAGCAGGCCGATCCGCGGGGCGTCGATCCGCACGAGGTCGCGCACGTACACGGAGCCCAGGCGGGCGAACTGGTGGAGATGCTCCGCACGCGAGCCCACGTTGGCGCCGGCGTCCAGCACCAGCGTCGGGCCGTTCGAGGTGGGGAACGTGGCCCCGACCGCGGGGCGGTCGACGCCCGGGAGGGCTCCGAGGACGAGCAGCGAGGCGGCCATAACCCCACCGGTGGAGCCGGCGGATATGAACGCGTCCGCCTCGCCGTCGCGCACCGCCTGCAGACCCACGACGATCGAGCTGTCCCGCTTGCGGCGCACGGCGTGCGCGGGCGGCTCGTGCGGCTCGATCCGCTGCAGGGCGGGCAGGATCTCGAGATCCCCGAGATCCAGCCCCGGGGACCGCCGGACCGCGGACTCGATCGTCGCGGGGTCTCCGACCGCGACGATCCGGAAGGCGTCGTCCTCGGCTTCGGCCAGCGCGGCCGCGGCGCCGGCAAGGGGCACGTCGGGAGCGTCGTCGCCCCCCATGACGTCGAGCGCGATCCGCTCCATGGCTGGCCCGTCAGTAGCGCGGAGTCGCCCGAGGGTCCGGACGGCGGGCGGCGGCCGGAGGGGCGCACGCCCCGGGGGAGCTCACCGGATCGATCCGCGATCCGTCAGAACTCCTCCATCTCGATGACCTCCTCGCCGCCGTAGAAGCCGCAGGTCGGGCATACGCGGTGAGGCCGGCGGGGATCCCCGCACCGGGGGCACGCCTGGTGCGCCGGGATCTCCGCCTCGTAGTGGGTCCGGCGCTTGCGCTTCCTCTGCTTCGAAGTCCGCTTCTTCGGTACGGCCATGGATCCCGTCTCCCGTTCCTCGTCAGCGCAACGCCCGCAGCGCGTCCCACCGCGGGTCGGGCTCCTCGAACGCGCAGTCGCACTCTTCCTCGTCGAGCCGAGCTCCGCACTTGGCGCACAGGCCCACGCACTCCTCCTCGCACTCCGGGAAGGCGGGGACCGCCAACAGCAGCTCCTCCCGGAGCGCCGACACCAGCTCCACCTCGCGGGCCCCGGGCTCGAGCGGGAAGACGGCCTCGCCCCCCTTCTTCACGCCCTCCGGATCACGACGGAACCACAGGTCCAGCGGGATCTCCAGACGCCGCTCCAGGTCGGCGAGGCAGCGCCGGCATGCCACCCGGATCGGCGCCTCGAGCCGGCCTTCGACGTGGAGGTCGCCACCCCGGACCAGCTCGGCTTCGGCGCGCAACCGCACGCCCCCGCGGAACTCCACGCCCGCATCGGGCCACAGCGCCCCGGGCTCGCGGGTCTCCTCCTCCCAGAGGAGGGGGCCCTCGTGCAGATCTCGCAAGTTTACGACGAACATCGATGACCGTCCACCCGAGTCTTCCCGGTAACCCGCAACGTCCACGAGGCCCCCTTCCGGGCCCCGTTCCATGCCTCGTCAGCCCACCAGCTCGGTCCCCGCGAAGAAGAAGGCGAGCTCGGCGCGGGCGTTCCCCGGCGAGTCCGAGGCGTGGATCGCGTTGCGCTCCGTGCTCTCCGCGTACAGCGCCCGGATCGTCCCTTCTTCGGCCTCCGCGGGGTCGGTGGCGCCGATCACGCGCCGGAGGTGGGCGACCGCGTCCTCCCGCGCCAGAGCGAGGGGCATGCACGGTCCCGAGGTCATGAACTCTACCAGCGAGGTGAAGAAAGGTTTCTCGCGGTGGACGGCGTAGAACTCCCCCGCCTGGGCGGGCGACAGTCGCGTGACCCGCGCCGTGAGGACGTGGAATCCCTCGGCCTCCAGATGGGCGAGGATCTGTCCCGCCCGCCCGCCCTCGAACGCGTCCGGCTTGATGATCGCGAGCGTGCGCTCATCGCTCATGCCGATGGCCTCCCGATGGCTTGGTGCTCAGGACCGCGCCTCGCCCCGCGTGCCCAGCAGCTTGCGGATGATGTCCCCTCGCGTGAGGAAGCCCACCAGGGACCCTTCCACGCACACGGGAAAGCGCTCCACGTCCTTGTTGATCATGAGCGCGGCCACGTCCCGCAGGTTCTCGTCCTCCTTCACGCACAGGACGCTCCGGAGCATGACGTCGCGGACGGGCGGGCCCGGTCCCCGGGTCGCATCCGACTCCTCCGCGCCGGCGATTCGTGGAAGGAAGTGCTCCATCACCTGACGGTCGGTGATCATTCCCATCACCTCGCCCTCCTCGTTCACCACCGGCAGCGCCCGGAGGTGGCGCCGGATCATCAGGTCGGCGACCTCGGCCAGCGAAGTCTCGGTCAGCACGGAGACCACGTCCACCGTCATCACGTCCCGGACCCGCAAATCGGACCCGAGGATCGGCTCCCTGAGGGCCGGGATCCGCAGGACCTCGAGCGCATCGCGAGCGTTCAGGATCCGGCTCGCGACGTCCGGGCTCCGCAGTGCCCGGCCCAGGGCACCCAGCGTCTGGAGGTAGACACGGGTGTTGGCCGGCCGCGACGCGACGAGCACGAGCGTCCGCGCGCCCGGCGCGGTGTCCGGCGCGAATTCCATGGGACGCTCCGCGACGCCGATCGCGACGCCGATCCTCCCGTCGATGTGCTCCGTGCGCAGATGGGCCAGGACCGCCCGCTCGCCCAGCGCCACGAGGGCGGATCGGTCGAGCCGGCCCATATCGTCGCGCAGTCCCCCTTCCGCGCCGGAGGACAGGCCGGCCGCCAGGGCTTCCAGCGCGGCCGCCAGGGAATCGGCCGGCAGCGGGATCACGATCCGCTCCTCCAGCAGGTCGTACAGCGACCGCGGCCTCTCGGCCCGCGGCCCCCTTCCCTTCGTCGAGGCCATGAGGTCCTCCCCGGCGCGCCCGGTCCGGCGCGCGCGTCGACGCTCTCGGTTCGTGACTGTACGCGCGAGCGCTCGTAACGCGGCTCGCCCCGTTACTCGGACAGGCCCTCGAGCCGCTCCTGGATGAGGCCGACGATGTCGGCCGGCCGCTCGGCCACCGCGACCCCGTGGTCGCGGAACGACCGCATCTTCTCCTCGGCGGTCCCCTCCGAGCCGCTGATGATCGCTCCGGCGTGCCCCATCCTGCGGCCGGGAGGCGCCGTCTGGCCGGCCACGAAGCCGACCACCGGCTTGCTCATCTCTTCGCGGGCGAAGCGCGCCGCCACCTGCTCGTCGGTGCCGCCGATCTCGCCGATCAGCACGACCGCCCGCGTTTCCCCGTCCGCCTCGAACGCCCGCAGACAGTCGACGAAATCCGTGCCGATCAGGGGATCGCCGCCGATCCCGACGCAGGTCGACTGGCCGATCTCGCGCCGGGTGAGCTGGAAGACGACCTCGTAGGTGAGCGTGCCCGACCGGCTCACGATCCCCACGGGCCCCTTCCGGACGATCTGGCCCGGCAGGATCCCGACCTTGCAGGCGCCCGGCGCGATCGCTCCCGGACAGTTCGGGCCGATCAGCCGAGCGCCTTTCTCCCGAACGTAGGGCAGGACTCGCATCATGTCGGCCACGGGAATCCCTTCCGTGATGCAGACGATCAGCCCGACCCCCGCATCGGCGGCCTCGAAGATCGCGTCCGCGGCGAAGCGGGCCGGCACGTAGATGACGCTCGTGTTCGCTCCCCGCGCCTCCACGGCGTCCTCGACCGTGTGGAAGATCGGCACCTCGCCGTCGAAGGTCCGACCGCCCTTCCCCGGGGTCACGCCGGCGACGACCTTCGTCCCGTACTCCATCATCTGGCGCGTGTGGAAGGAGCCGTCCCGTCCCGTGATCCCCTGGACGACCAGCCGCGTGTCCTCCCCGATGAAGATGCTCATGCCCGCCCCGCGCGCTCGACCGCCGTCCGAACGGCCTCGTCCATGTCCACCATCGCCTCGTACCCGTGCGCTTCGAGAATCTCGACCGCCTCCTCCTCGTTCGTTCCCGTCAGCCGGATCGTGACCGGAACGTCCAGCTCGATCCGCTTCGTCGCCTCCACGATCCCGTTCGCCACGTCGTCGCAGCGCGTGATTCCCCCGAAGATGTTGAACAGGATGGAGCGGACGTTCGGGTCGGCCGTGATGATCTCGAGCGCGGCCACCACCTTGTCCGGGCTGGAGGAGCCGCCGATGTCGAGGAAGTTGGCGGGGTCGCCGCCGTAGTACTTGATGAGGTCCATCGTGGCCATCGCGAGACCCGCGCCGTTCACGCAGCAGCCCACGTCGCCCTCGAGCTTCACATAGCTCAGCCCGGCCTCCCGGGCCTTCCGCTCGGAGGCGGCCTCCGCCTCTTCATCGCGCAGCTCGGCGATCTCCGGCAGCCGGAACAGGGCGTTGTCGTCGATGTTCAGCTTCGCGTCGATCGCCAGCAGCGCGCCCTCGGGCGTGACGACCAGCGGGTTGATCTCCGCCAGGGTGGCGCCCGAGTCCCGGTACGCGGCGTAGAGGTCCTGGATGAGCTCGGACGCCTGCCCGGCCAGCTCCCGGTCGTCGTACAGCCGGTAAGCCAGCCCCATCGCCTGATGGGTGAGGAGCCCGTAGCGAGGGTCGACTGTCCGGCGGTGGATCGCCTCCGGCTTCGTGGCCGCGACCTCCTCGATGTCCATGCCCCCCTCGGGGGAGACCATCACGATGTCCGCCCCCGAGCTCCGGTCCATGACGATCCCCACGTACGCCTCGCGCTCGATCTCCACGGCGGGCGCCACGAGCACGCGACGGACGGTGAGGCCCTTGATCCGCATGCCCAGGATCGTCTTCGCGGCGGCGCGGGCTTCGCGCGGCTCGTCGGCCAGCTTGACGCCGCCGGCCTTGCCACGACCGCCGGCGTGGACCTGGGCCTTCACCACCACCCCGCCTCCCTGGGCCGCGGCGATCCGTTCCGCCTCCTCGGGCGTCGTCGCCACCTCCCCCGGCGGGACCGGGATGCCGTGCGCCCGGAAGATGTCCCGCGCCTGGTACTCGTGCACGTTCATCGCGACGTCATTCCTTTCGCTCCGGCCAACGACCCTAGCGTCTGGTCTCCGCAAGACCCCTGCGCGCGGCCGCACCCCATGACTCGGACAGGCTCCTCGTCCCTCACGCCCGGACGATCGTGGTCCCCACCTCGCCCGTCGCCGCCCGCCCGGCGTCCTCGAGCGCCGCGATCACCGCACGGCCGCCGGCGCGCTCCACGAACTCCACGGCCGCCCGCACCTTGGGCTCCATCGAGCCCACGCCGAGCTGTCCGTCCCGTGCCAGCCGGCGGGCCTCCTCCGCCGTCAGGCGGGCGATCGGCCGCGCCTGTGGCGTCCCGTAGTCGCGGTAGACCGCCTCCACGTCCGTGAGGATGAGCAGGAGGCCGGCGCCGATCTCCCGCGCCAGCAGCGCGGCGGCGAGATCCTTGTCCACGACGGCGTCCACGCCCTCCAGGCCGAGCACCGGGTGCCGATACGCGGGGATCCCGCCGCCGCCGGCCGCTACCACGACCTGGCCGTCCGCCACCAGGCCCGCCACCACCGGGCCCTCGACGACTTCCAGCGGCTCCGGGCTCGGCACCCGACGCCTGAGCCGCCCCTCGTCGTCCGCCTCCACGGGGATCCCGTCCCCCCGCAGCAGCTCCGCCACGTCGGGGTCCAGCGGCCGGCCGATGAACTTCCGGGGCTCGCGCGTCCGCGGATCGTCCGGATCGACCCGCACCTGCGTGATCACGCTGACCACGCCCCGGCGAACCCCGGCCCGCCCCAGGGCGTTCTGCAGCGACTGCTGGATCATGTAGCCGATCCATCCCGCGGTGGCGGCGACGAGCACGCCGAGCGGCATCTCCGGCAGCGCTCCTCGCGCCCGCTCGTTGCGCAGCAGCTCGTCTCCCACCTGCGGGCCGTTGCCGTGGACCACCGCCAGCTTCCAGCCCCGGCGGGCGAGGTCGACCACCGAAACCAGGCTCTCCCGCGTGTGCCGGAACTGGTTGGCGATCGTCGCGGGCTCGCCGGCGGGGGAGAGCGCGTTCCCGCCGATTGCCACGACCGCGGTCCCCGCCTCCCCCGCCTCGCGCCCCTCCCCCGAGGGGCTCAGGCTCCCTCCAGCGGCGGCAGCGCGACCCCCCGGTCGGCCAGCCAGGCTCCCACCTCGCCATGGATCTCAGCCAGGCGCTCCCGGTCCTCCGCCTCGACCCGTACCACGATGACCGGCTGCGTGTTGCTGGCCCGGATCAGCGCCCATCCTCCCTCGAAGCGCACCCGCGCCCCGTCGATGTCGATCACGTCGTGGGAGCGCCGGTAATGCTCGACCGCCTGCCGGACCACGTCGAACTTCCGATCCTCGGGGCAGTCCACCCGCAGCTCCGGGGTGGACGGGTAGCTCGGGATCTCTCTCGCGAGGTCGCCCAGGCTTCGGCCGCTCTTGGCCACCAGGTCGGCGAGCCGGGCCGCCGCGTAGATAGCGTCGTCGAACCCGAAGTATCTGTCCGCAAAGCAGATGTGTCCACTCATCTCACCCGCCAGTGGAGCGCCGACCTCCGCCATCTTCTCCTTGATCAGCGAGTGGCCGGTCTTCCAGAGGATCGGCTCTCCGCCCCGGGCCTCGATCACCTCGGGAAGCGCCTGGGAGCACTTCACGTCGAAGACGACCTTCGCTCCCGGTCGCTCCCGAAGCAGGTCGATCGCGAACAGCAGGAGCAGGTGGTCGCCCCGGACGATTTCGCCCTCGCCGGTCACGGCGCCGATGCGGTCCGCGTCGCCGTCCAGCCCGACGCCGAGCCGCGCGCCCGTCTCCCGCACCCGGACGATCAGGTCCTGCACGTTCTCGTCCACCGTCGGATCCGGGTGATGGTTCGGGAAGGTCCCGTCGGACTCGCAGTAGAGGGGGTCCACCTCGAGGCCGGCCGCCTCGAGCGCCCGGACCGCGACGACGCTGCCGGCCCCGTTGCCGCAGTCCAGGACCAGGCGCACGGGAGCGGCGACGCGAGCCCGCTCGGCGAAGCTCTCCACGTATCGGTCCAGGATCTCCACCCGCTCCGTGCCGGCGCTCCCCGAGGCGTAGGCGTCCGCCTCGATCCGGGCGCGGAGTCCCTGGATCTCCTCGCCGTAGATGGCGCGCCCGTCCCGGACCATCTTGATCCCGTTGTACTCCGGCGGGTTGTGGGACCCGGTCACCTGGATCCCCCCGTCGGCCGAGAGGTCCCGGGCGGCGAAATAGAGGACGGGCGTGGGCACCGTGCCCACGAGCGCCGCCCGCACTCCGGCCTCGTTCAGCCCCCGGCAGACGGCGGCCCCCAGGTCCGGCGAGCTGGGACGGTTGTCGTGGCCCACGGCCACCAGCGGCCGCTCGCGGTCGGCCAGTCCGCTCCCGTACGCGCGGGCCACGGCGCGCGCCACCTCGGGCGTCAGCGCGTCGCCCACGATCCCGCGCACGTCGTATTCCCGAAAGATCTCCGGCCGTACCTTCATCTCGCCTCCTGTCTAGCGATCCGCGGACGATCGGCCGGCGCGGGGGTCGGGCCGCGGAGCTCCCCGGGAGCAGAGCGGCCGGAGGCCGCGGCCTCGAGCGCCTCGACGCGGACCGGAGCGGGGGGTCCGGCGTCGGCCCGCTCCAGGGCTCGCACGGCCGGCCCCGGCAGCAGGCCGGCGAGCAGGATCCCCAGAACGCAGGCGAGACCCGCCAACCGGAACCCGGAACCCGGAACCCCGGGGGCGGCGACGCGCTCGGGGGCCTCGTCGAAGTACATCTTCCAGACCACGCGGAAATAGTAGTAGTAGGAGACCAGGCTGGTGACGACGAGCGTGACCGCCAGGGCCACCTCCCTCGCGTCCACGGCCGCCCGGAGGAGGTAGAGCTTCCCCACGAAGCCGCCCGTCGGGGGGAAGCCCGCCAGGGAGAGGAGGAAGACCACGAGCGCGAGCCCCAGCGCCGGCCGGCGCCAGCCCAGCCCGCGGTAGTCGGCCAGGCTCTGTCTCTCGTCGCCCTCTCCCGCCACGTGATACACGATCGCGAAGGCGCCCAGCGTCATCAGCGTGTAGACGGCCAGGTAGAAGAGGGCGGCCGACCGGCCGAGGGCGCCACCCGCCACCACTCCCACCAGCAGGTAGCCGGCGTGCGCCACCGAGGAGTAGGCCAGCATGCGCTTCACGTCCTCCTGCGCGAGCGCGATCAGGTTCGGCACGATCATGGTGAGCATCGCCAGCCACCACACCACGATCCGCCACACCTCCGCTGCAGGCGCCAGGTCGATCGTGACGACCCGGAGGAGCGCCGCGAACGCAGCCGCCTTCACGCCCGCCGCCATGAAGCCGGTCACCGGCGTCGGGGCGCCCTCGTAGGCGTCGGGCGTCCACATGTGGAACGGCACGGCCGAGATCTTGAAGCCCAACCCGACCAGCAGGAGGCCCAGGCCGGCCACCAGGAACGGGTCCCCCCTCGCGGCCGCCTCGGCCACCCGCGGACCGATCCCGACGAGGCTGGTCGTCCCCGCGGCCCCGTAGAGCAGGGCGATGCCGTAGAGCAGGAAGGCGCTCGCGAACGCCCCCACGAGGAAGTATTTGAGCCCGGCCTCGGAGGAGCGCGGTCGGCGCCGGTCGAAGCCCGTCAGCACGTAGACGGCGATCGACATCAGCTCGATGCCCACGAACAGCAGGATGAGGTCCCGGGCGGCGACCAGCACCAGCATCCCGATCGTCGAAAGCAGCAGGAGCACGTAGTACTCCCCGACGCGCAGCCCCTCCCGCTCCAGGTAGTCGGAGGAGAAGACGATCCCCAGCAGCGCGCCGCCCAGCACGATGAGCCCCGCGACGAGCCGGAAGGCGTCCGTGGCGATCATTCCGCCGGACGACCCGCCGCGCGCCACCCAGACCAGGGTCGCGGCCGAGGCGAGGACGGTCAGCCCGGCCAGCAGCTCGACCCACCGGCCGCTCTGACGCTCCCCCTCCCCGCGGACGAAGACGTCGGTCACCAGCAGGACGATCGCCCCGGTGGCCAGCACGACCTCGGGCAGCAGGGCCCGGAGCAGCTCGCCGTGCGAGGGGCTCACGGCGCGTCGCCTCCGGCCCGGGCGCGAAGCGCCGCCGAGGCCCCGGCCCGGCGCGCTTCGGCCGGAACCGACGCCCCCGGCTCGTTCCCCCCGACCGAGCCGCGGGCGATCGTCTTCGACGGGGCTCGGTCGTCGCTGCCCGTCACCGAACCGACCTCGGCCGCCCCGACCGTCCGCGTCGCCTCGACCCGGGCGATCAGCGCGTCCACCGACGCCTCGGTCCGAGCCAGGAACGGCGTCGGGTGGACCCCGATCAGCAGGATGAGGGCGAGGACCGGGGCGAGGAGCGCTTTCTCCCGGCCCGTCAGGTCGCCGAGCCGCCGGTTCTCCTCGCGGTCGAGCCGCTCGAACAGGATGCGCTGCACCATCGGGAGCATGTAGCAGGCCGCGAAGATCACGCCCGCCGTGGCCACGATCGCGGTCACCGGGTGCGTACGGAACGTCCCGAGCAGGATCAGGAACTCTCCCACGAAGCCGTTCGTGCCGGGCAGGCCGATCGAGGAGAGCGCGACCACCACGAAGGCGAGGGCGAAGGCGGGCATCACCTTCGCGATCCCTCCGAAGTCCGCGATCGCCCGGGTGTGTCTTCGCTCGTACAGCATCCCGACCAGCAGGAACAGGGCGCCCGTGGAGATCCCGTGGTTCACCATCTGGAGGATCCCTCCCTGCAACCCCTGCGCGGTCAGGGCGAAGAGCCCCAGCATCACGAAGCCCATGTGGGCCACCGACGTGTAGGCGATCAACTTCTTGGCGTCCGGCTGCACCGCCGCCACCCAGGCGCCGTAGAGGACGCCCACCACTCCCAGCGTCATCACCGCGCCCACCACCGCCGGATCGGTGGCCGCGTCGGGGAACAGGGGCAGCCCGTAGCGAAGGAAGCCGTAGCCCCCCAGCTTCAGCAGCACGCCGGCCAGGATCACCGACCCCGCCGTCGGCGCGTCCACGTGCGCGTCGGGCAGCCAGGTGTGGAACGGGAACAGCGGAACTTTGATGGCGAAGGCGAGGGCGAAGGCTCCGAACAGCCAGAGCTGCACCCCCTTCGCGATCTCCAGCTCCAGGAGGCGCTCGTAGGCGAAGGTGGGCTCGCCCGTCTGCCCGGCGGACAGGTACACGAGCCCGACGATCGCCACCAGCATCAGGAGCGAGCCGGCGGCCGTGTAGAGGATGAACTTGACCGCCGAGTAGATCCGACGGTCGCTCCCCCACACCCCGATGATGAAGTACATCGGGATCAGGGTGATCTCCCAGAACACGTAGAAGAGGAAGAGGTCGAGCGCGACGAACACCCCGAGCATGCCCGTCTCGAGCAGCAGCAGCAGGGCGTAGTAGCTGCGCCGGCGACGCTCGATGTAGGCGAAGGAGCCCGCCACGGCGAGCGGCATCACGAACGCCGTGAGCAGCAGCATGAGGAGCGAGATCCCGTCCAGCCCCACGGCGTACCGGATCCCCCACGCCTCGATCCAGGGCACCGAGGCCTGGTTCTGGAAGGCGGCGGTGCCCGTCTCGAAGGTCCAGAACAGCGGCAGGGCCAGGGCCAGCTCGACCAGGGTCGTCGCCAGCGCCACGCTCCTCGCGCGCTCCTCCGGGACGGCGAAGCACGCCAGCCCCCCCGCCAGCGGCACCGCCAGCAGGGACGTCAGGATCCAGTGGCTCTCGTACAGGCTCTCGATCATATCTATCCGAACGCGAAGGACCCGAGGATCAGGATCGCGCCCACCACGAAGAAGAACACGTACGTGCTCACGCGCCCGCTCTGCAGCTGGCTGCCCAACCAGCCCGCGATCCGGCTCGCTCCGGCCACGCCGTTCACGGCCCCGTCCACCAGGCCCTCGTCCACCACGCGCCAGCAGGCCCGCCACAACGCCAGGAGCGGACGCACCACGATCCGATCGTACAGCTCGTCCACGTACCATTTCCGGTACAGGACCCGGCCGAGACCGGTCGGCTCGGGAGCCTCGGCCGCGGATGGGTAACGCCGCGCCGCCAGCGCCCGGAAGGTGAGGAGGACGACCACCAGCGCGAGGGTGGTGGAGATGGCGGCCCACAGGGCTTCCCCGCCGCCGAGCGGCGCCGCGTGGGCCATCCCGGCGCCCTCCGCCGTCGCGAGGGCCAGGGCCGGCTCGAAGACCGGCTCGAGCCAGGCGTGGAGCGCCTCGATGTGAGGGAGCGGAAGCGCCTCGGGGATGTTCACCCATCCCCCGACGACGGAGAGGAGCCCGAGGATGACGAGCGGCACCCACATCACGGCCGGCGCCTCGTGCAGGCGGGACCGGGCCTCCTCTCCCGTGCGGGACTCCCCGTGGAAGGTCATGACCATGAGGCGCGTCATGTAGGCGGCCGTGAGGAGAGCCGTCACGATCGCCACGCCCCACAGGACCCCGTAGCCGCGCGCGCCGGCCGCCCAGATGATCTCGTCCTTCGAGAAGAACCCGGCGAACGGGAAGACGCCGGCGATCGCCAAGGTGGCGACCCACATGGTCGCGGTGGTGATCGGCATCGCCCGCCGCAGTCCGCCGTGGTTCCGCATGTCGTTCGGGTCCCCGCCTTCGCCCACCGCGTGCCAGGCGCCCTCGACCGCGTGGATCACCGCCCCCGCCCCGAGGAAGAGGAGCGCCTTGAAGAAGGCGTGCGTCATCAGGTGGAAGATCCCGGCCGTGAAGGCCCCGATCCCGACCGCCAGGAACATGTAGCCCAGCTGCGAGATCGTGCTGTAGGCCAGCACCTTCTTGATGTCGTACTGCTGGAGCGCGATCGTGGCCGCGAACAGCGCCGTGCCGGCCCCCACCGCCGCCACGACCGCCTGCGAGACGGGGGCCAGGGCGAACAGCACCCCGGCCCGCGCCACGAGGTAGACGCCGGCGGTCACCATGGTGGCCGCGTGGATCAGGGCGGAGACGGGCGTCGGACCCGCCATGGCGTCCGGCAGCCAGACGTGGAGCGGGATCTGGGCCGACTTCCCCGTGCAGCCCAGGAAGAGCAGCAGCGTGATCGCCGTGACCAGCGGCCCCCCGCCTTCCAGCGCGGCCGGAGCCCGCTCGAAGATCGGCAGGAAGTCGAGCGTCCCGAAGGCCGTGAACAGGAGGAACATGGCGACCAGGAAGCCCGCGTCGCCGATGCGGTTCACGATGAACGCCTTCTTCCCCGCGTCGGAGTACTCGGGGACCTCGTACCAGAAGCCGATCAGCAGATACGAGCAGAGCCCGACGCCCTCCCAGCCCACGAACATCACCGGGAAGTTCGCCCCGAACACGAGCGCCAGCATGAAGAAGACGAACAGGTTCAGGTAGGCGAAATACCGCGAGAATCCGGGGTCCTCGCGCATGTAGCCCACGCTGTAGACGTGGATGATCCCTCCCACGCCCGTCACGATGAGCCCCATGAGGACCGAGAGCCGGTCGAACTGCAGGTCGACCCCGATCTCGAGCCCGCCGGCGGCGATCCAGGTCCAGAGCGAGACGATCGCGGGATCGTGCGGCGAGGCGGGCACCATGGCGAGGAAGTTGGCGACGACCAGCGCGAAGGCCGCCAGCACGGAGGCGGGACCCACGATCGCGGGGACCGTGCGGCTTTCCCGCCACGCGAACGCGCCGACGCCGTTCACCAGGGCGCCCAGGAGCGGGAGCAGCAGGATCAGCCCCGGGAGGATGGGGTCGAAGTCCGCCCCGTGCGCGGCCCCGGCCGCCCCGGCCTCCTGCAGGGCGCCCAGGGGCTGGGGAAGCCCGGCGAGCACGGCTCCGATCGCCGCCAGCCCGGGCGCGACGCGGGCGCTGCGGCCGGTCGGCCTCACCATCGCAGCAGGTTGAAGCGCCCGAGGTCCACGCTCTCGTAGTGGCGGAAGATGGCGATGATGATGGCCAGCCCCACCGCCGCCTCCGCCGCCGCCACGGCCATCGCGAAGAACACCAGCAATTGGCCCTCGACCCCGTGCGCCCCGGAGAGCGCGACGAGGGTCAGGTTCACGGCGTTCAGCATCAGCTCCACGCACATGAAGACGATGATCGCGTTCCGTCGCAGGAGGACCCCGGCCACCCCGACCGCGAACAGGATCGCGCTCACCACCAGCGCCATCTCGCCGTGGCCCGGGAATCCGGTCACGGCGCGCGCCTCCGCGCCAGCACGATCGCCCCCACCATCGCCACGAGCAGCAGGAGGCCCGTCAGCTCGAACGGCACCATGTAGTCCCGGAACAGCGGCTCGGCCACCGCGCCCACCACTCCCTTCTCGGACAGGGCCGCCCGCATGGCGTGCTCGCCGCGGGGCAGCGAGGAGGGCTCGGCGAGCAGTAGCTTCGTCACCGTCCCCGCCAGGGCCAGGCCCAGGGTCCCCGCCACGAACCGTCCGGTCGGGCCCCGGATGTCCTCGGCCGAGCCGTGTCCCAGGTTCAGGAGCATCACCACGAACAGGAACAGCACCATGATGGCGCCCGCGTAGAGGATCACCTGCAGCGCCGCGATGAAGTGGGCCTCCAGGAGCACGAACAGCCCCGACAGGCTGAAGAACACGACCACGAGCCACAGCACGCTCGCGACGGGGTTCTTGCGCGTGATCACGAGCACGGCCCCCAGGATGGATGCCGCCGCGAAGGCGAAGAAGAGGAGGTCGGCGATCATCGGCGCCGTCCGTCCCGTCCCGCGGATCCCGCCTCCGGGACCACCGGCGCCGGCCTCACTCCGACAGCGGGTCCGACGGCTCCCACAGGGCCGTGAACGGGTGGTCCTGCTCGCAGAGCCGCTCCAGGTCGTAGACCCAGCGTTCCCGGGTGTACTCCGAGTTCTCGTAGTGCACGCCCAGATGGATCGCCTCGACCGGACACACCTCCTGGCAGTATCCGCAGAAGATGCAGCGGAACTCGTCGATCTCGTAGACCGCGGCGTAGCGCTCCCCGTTCTCGTCCTCTGCCGGGATCAGCTTGATGCAGTTCACCGGGCACACCGTCGGACACAGCCCGCACGCCACGCACTTGGCCCGCCCGTCCTCGTGCGTGGCCATCCGGTGCGTTCCGCGCGTGCGGGGGGCGAGCTCCCACTTCTCGTCCGGATACTGCTGCGTGACCTTGTGGGGGTTCACCAGATGCTTCAGGGTCACCCCCATCCCCTTCACGGCCGCCCGCACGTAGGAGCTCTCGCGCTCCGGCCGCTCGACGACTTTGATTCCTCCCGGCATGGCTCCTCTTCCCCTAAAGGTCCGTGGTCGCGACTCTCGGCGCCCAGGCTCCTAGGCTGCCCGCCGCCCCGGGCCCCCGCGCCCGCCGCGGTAGGCGGCGCCGCGGATCCGGACGCCCCGGTCCACGGCGAAGAACAGCAGGCCCGCCAGCACGACGTTCAGCCCGGTCAGGATCCCTGCGTACGCGAGGCCGAACGGAACCGCCGCCGCATCCAGCGCGAGGATCGCGCCGGCCACGATCAGGATGTACAGGGTGACGGCCTCGATCACGAACTTCCACCCCAGGTCCATGAGCTGATCGTACCGGAAGCGGGGCAGCGTCCAGCGGATCCACATGAACAGGAGCACGACGACGCCGGTCTTGAGCCCGAAGGCCCCCATCGTGAGCAGCGTCTTCCACCAGGCCGGCTCCCCCACCACCGTGCCGTCGGCCAGGATCGCGATGTTGTCGCCGCGCCAGAACGGGATGTCCCAGCCGCCGAGGAAGAAGACCGTCACGAGCGCCGCCGTGGTGAGAATGTGCGCGTACTCGCCCAGGAAGAACATCCCGAACTTCATGGCCGAGTACTCCGTGTGATACCCGGCGATCAGCTCCGCCTCCGCCTCGGGAAGGTCGAAGGGGAGCCGGTTGGTCTCGGCCAGACCGGAGACGAAGAAGAAGAAGGCGCCCAGGAACAGCGGCAGCACGAGCCAGACGCCCAGGCTGTCCGGCCCGCCGGCCCCGAACCCCTGCTGGAGCGCCACGAGCCGGGGAACGCGGACGTCGCCCGCCAGCAGCACGACCGGGACGAGGCTCAGCGCCAGGCCGACCTCGTAGCTGACCATCTGCGCGGACCCGCGCAGGCCGCCGAGGAAGGAATACTTGCTTCCCGACGACCAGCCCGCCATGACCACGCCGTAGACGCCGAGCGACGCGATGGCGAGGACGTAGAGGAAGCCGATCGGGGCGTCGGCCACCATCATCTCCGTCACGCCCCAGGGCGTGGGGGCGGGCGAGGCGAACGGGATCACGGCGAACAACACCGTGGCCGGAACCATCGCCATGAGCGGCGCGAGCAGGAAGAATCCGCGGTTCGCTTCCCGCGGGATGAGGTCCTCCTTGAGTAGGAACTTGAGCCCGTCGGCCACCGCCTGGAGGAGCCCCCACGGCCCCACGCGGTTGGGCCCGCTCCGGTCCTGGATGAAGCCCGCCACCTTCCGCTCCATCAACACCAGGAGCGGGATCAGGAGCATCAGGATCGTGAAGAAGGCGACGGTCTTCGCCACCCCGAGCAGCCCCGCCGCGAGACCCGTCGGCACCATCAGCCGCCCTCCGGACCCGCCGCCGCGCCGGCGCCCGTCCCGGCCGCGGAGGCTCCCGCCTCGACCCCGGAAGCTCCCGGGGCCGGCGCTCCCTTGAGGCCGAGCCGATCCCAATCCAGCCCGCGGAAGGTCGGGACAGCCGCCGTCATGACCCCGAACGCCCTCCGGGCGTCGAGCGCGGTCTCGCCCTCGTCCAGCTCCGCCAGGATCCGGCTCAGGACCATCCAGGCGGGACGCGCGATGCCCGGCGGCTGCAGTGCCTGGCCGAACCGTTGCACGCGCCCCTCGAAGTTCGTGAAGGTGCCCTCCGTCTCGGCGAACGTGGTGACGGGGAGAGCCAGGTCCGCGTTCCGTGCCGCCGGGCCGAGCCGCGTCCCCAGGTAGAGGAAGAACGCCGCTTCCGCCCCGAAATCCTCCGGCGCTTCGGTCAGCTCCTCCTCGAGCACCGCCACGATCGCGTCCTCGCCCGGAACCGGGAGATCGCGCTCCCGCCGGAAGCCGAGCGCCTCCGCCCCCGTCGCGTTCGGGGCGCGATCCGCCCGCAGCTCGAGCTTCGGGAAGCCGGGGAGCGCCGCCGTATCGCCGGTCTCGACGCGAAACGCGCCGCCCCGGATCCCGAGCAGCTCGAGGAGGCGTCGGAAGTAGAACAGGCTCTCGTTCGAAGAGCCCGCCGAGACGATGGCCGATCCCTTCCCCGCTCCGCCGCCGGACTCGCGCAGCTCCCGGATCCGTTCGGCGGCGCGGTCCAGGGCCGGCTTCCAGTCGGTGGGGACCAGCTCGCCGTCCTCGCGGACGAACGGGACCTCCAGTCGCAGCCCCCGGTTCGACATCACCAGGTGCTTCCGGCCGTAATCGCACATCCAGTAGGAGTTCACGTCGGCGTTGTAGCGCGGCTTCAGCCGGACGATCTGGTTCTCCTTCGTGTCGATCGTCACGTTGCAGCCGGTGGAGCAGCCCGGGCAGACGGACGGCGTCTTGTCCAGGTCCCAGGCGCGGGCTTTGAACAGGAAGTCCTCGTGGACCAGCGCCCCCACGGGGCACACATCCACGATGTTGCCCCGGAACGGGTTGTCCAGCGTCGCCCCGGGAAAGGTGTCGATGTAGGCCTTGTGGCCCCGCTGGGCGACGATCAGCGCGTCATCCTGCGCGACCTCCCGCATGAAGCGCACGCAGCGGGTGCAGATGATGCAGCGGTCGGCGAAGTAGAGGATGTCGTCCGCGATCCGGTCGCGGCCCATCACCAGCTTTTCCTCGTTCAGCCGGCTCTCGAGCTGCCCGGTCTCGAACGCGTAATCCTGCAGCATGCACTGCCCGGCCGCGTCGCAGATCGGGCAGTCCAGCGGGTGGTTCACGAGCAGGAACTCGATGACCGACTTGCGGGCCTGCCGGGCCTTCTCGCTGTCGGTCCACACCTCCATCCCGTCCTGCGCCGGGAGGATGCACGACGGCTGCAGCTTCGCCTGGCCCTCGACCTCCACCAGGCAGATCCGGCACTGCGCCGGCCGGCCCGGGATCCCGGGATGATAGCAGTAGCGGGGCACCACGACCCCCGCCCGCTCCGCGGCCTCGATCACGCGCGTCCCCTTGGGAACCGTGACCGGGACCCCGTCGACCGTCAGCCCGACCCGCTCGCCGGCCCCGTCAACCATGCCGTCCCTCCCCTCGCCGGACGAGGGCACGGCCAGCCAACGTTCCGGGGACCATCAGCTGGCCGTGCACGCGTCCCTCGCGATGTGCGCCTCGTACTCGTCGCGGAACTTGTCCAGCGAGGACTTGAGCGGAAACACCACGCTGTCGGCGAGCACGCAGATCGTCCGCCCGGTGAGCTGCTCGCACAGGTCGTAGAGCGTGTCGATGTCCACCATCCGCCCGTCGCCCTCCTCGATGCGGCGGAGGATCTTCGTGATCCAGGCCGTCCCTTCCCGACACTGGACGCACTGGCCGCACGACTCGTGGGCGTAGAAATGGGCGATCCTCCGCATGGCGCGCAGCAGGCAGGCGCTCTCGTCCATCACGATCGGCGAGGCGGTGCCGAGCGCGCTCCCGGCCTCCTGCAGCCCCTCGTAGGTCGTGGCGCAGTCCAGCTCGTCGGCCCCCAGGAGGGCGGTCGACGAGCCCCCCGGGATGACGGCGCGCACCTTACGGCCCTCCGGAATCCCGCCGCACACGTCGAAGATGATGTCCCTGAGCGGCACGCCCAGCTCCAGCTCGTAGTTGCCCGGACGGTTCAGGTGACCGGAGCAGCACCACAGCTTCGTCCCGGGGCTCTTCTCGCTTCCCCACTGGCGATACCACCCCGCCCCGTTCGTGACGATCATCGGGACGGCCGCCAGCGTCTCTACGTTGTTCACCGTGGTCGGCTTCCCGAAGACGCCCCGCTGGGCCGGGAACGGAGGCTTGACCCACGGCTCGGCCCGCCCCCCCTGGAGCGACGCCATGAGGCCCGTCTCCTCGCCCGCGATGTACGCCCCGGCGCCGATGTGGACCGTGAGCTCGCAGCTCCACCCGCTCCCCCGGATGTCCCGCCCGAGGAAGCCGCGCTCGTACGCCTCCACGACGGCGTCGTTCAGGACCCGCGTGTACGGGAAGTACTCGCCCCGCACGTAGACGTAGATGTGCTCGGCCCGGATGGCGCGCGCCGCGATCAGGCAGCCCTCGATCAGCAGGTGTGGGACCCAGCGCAGGATCTCGCGGTCCTTGAAGGCGCCCGGCTCGCTCTCGTCCGCGTTGCAGCACAGGTAACGCGCACCCTTCCCCTCCTGGGGCATGAAGCTCCACTTGACGCCGGTCGGGAAGCCCGCGCCCCCCCTTCCCCGGAGTCCGGAGTCCTTCACCACCTCCGTGATCTCGCCCGGCTCCATCTCGAGCGCGCGCTGGAGGCCATCGTAGCCCCCCCGCTCCAGCCAGGCGTCGATCCCCCGCGCCTCGGCGTCGCCGAAGTGACGGGAGAGAAGCGTCGTCGTCTCGCGCTCGTGCCCGTGGGGGAAGCCCATCAGCCCCCCCCTTCCCCGCCCGCGCCGTCGGTCCGCAGCCGCAATTCGTCGAGCACGTCCGCCACCCGGTCCGGCGTCAGCTCCTCCCAGTACTCGTCGTTGATCTGGGCCACGGTGGCGAAGCCGCAGGCGCCCAGGCACTCGACCTCCATGCAGGTGAAGAGCCCGTCCTCCGAGGTCTCGCCGGGCCGCGTCCCCGTCTCGGCCAGGAACCGCTCGAACACCTCGTCCGCGCCGTTCAGGTGACAGGAGATGTTCGTGCACACCTGGACGAGCCAGGTTCCCGTCGGGTGCTTGTTGTACATCGTGTAGAAGGTGGCCACGGAGTGGACGTACGCGGGCGTCAGCTCCAGCGCCGCGGCGATCTCCCCCATGTCCTCCGTCGAGATCCAGCCCCGGCGCTCGTGCGCGTAATTCAGGAGCGGGAGCAGCGCGCCGCGCTTCTCGGGATAGCGGCCGAGCGCCTTCTCCAGCCGGTCCCGTCCCTCCTCGTCCGCGAACAGGGGCCCGTCGGGGGGATCGCGCTCGGCCAGCTGGTACGGCTGGGCCCCGACGACCGCCGGATGGATCCGCTTCGCCATCAGCCGTCCCGTCCCGCGCGCCTCACCGGTCGATCTCGCCGAGTACGACATCGAGAGAAGCATTGATCGCGATCACGTCGGCCACCAGCTCCCCCTCGACCAGGTACGGCAGCGCGGCGACGTTCACGAAGGAGGGGCCTCGGAACCGGCAGCGCACGGGCTTCGTCCCCCCGTCCGAGACGATCCCGAACCCCAGCTCGCCCTTGGAGCCCTCGAGCGAGAACCAGGTCTCGCCGGCCGGCACCTGCAGGCCCTCCATCACCAGCTTGAAGTGCGAGATCATGGCGTCGATCGAGCCCATCGCGGCGCTCTTGGGCGGGAGGATCACCTTCGGGTCGTCCACGTTCATCGGCCCGTCCGGGAGCCGGTCCAGCGCCTGCTCGATGATGCGGACGCTCTGCCGCATCTCCTCGACCCGCACCAGGTAGCGGTCGTACGTGTCGCCCCGCTCGCCCACCGGCACGTCGAAGTCGTACTCGTCGTAGCCCAGATACGGGCGCGCCTTCCGGATGTCGTAGGGCACGCCGCTCGCGCGCAGGTTCGGTCCCGTGAGCCCGAAGCTCACCGCCTCCTCCGGGCCGATCGTCCCGACGTCCTCGGTGCGGGAGACCCAGATCGCGTTGCGCGTGAGCAACCGTTCGCACTCGTCGACCGTCTTCGGGAAGGTCTCGACGAACTCCCGCACGCCTTCGACCCAGCCCACGGGCAGGTCGGCCAGCATCCCGCCCACGCGCGTGACGCTGGTGGTGATCCGGCCTCCGCAGTAGGCCTCGTGGAGGTTGTAGATGCGCTCCCGCTCCTGGAAGGTGTAGAGGAAGACGGTGAACGCCCCCAGGTCGATGCCGGTCGTCCCGAGCCACAGCAGGTGGCCCAGGATCCGGTTCAGCTCGCAGAGGATCACGCGGGTGACCCGACAGCGCGGCGTGATCTCCACCCCGAGCAGGGCTTCCACGCCCATCGCGTAGCCGATGTTGTAGATCATCGGGGCCAGGTAATCCATGCGGTCGGTGTACGGGATCACCTGGTTCCACTCGCGGTACTCGCACGTCTTCTCGAATCCCGTGTGCAGGTACCCGATGTGGGGGATGCAGCGCAGCACCCGCTCGCCGTCGAGGAGAAGGACGAGCCGGAGCACGCCGTGCGTGGCCGGATGCTGCGGCCCGATGTTGATCAGCATCGGCTCGGCCTCGGTCTCGCCGCGGGGGGCGCCGTTGCCGGAGACCGCCCGCAGGATCTCCTCCGGCCGCTCGTCCGGGGCCAGATCGCGCACGTCGGCCACCCGCGCGGCCGCCCGGCCCCCGTACCCGGCCAGCTCCAGCTCCTCGGCCGCGTAGACGTCCTCCAGGGAACGGGTGAGGGCGCGGCGCACCTGCTCGGAGCGGCTGAAGCGGCCGCGGAGCGGAAAGTCCTTTCGGAGGGGGAACCCCTCCTCGTAGTTCTCGGGCATCAGGATCCGGCGCAGGTCCGGGTGGCCCCGGAAGGTGACGCCGAACATGTCGTACACCTCGCGCTCCAGCCAGTCGGCCGAGCGCCACAGCCCGGTCGCGCTCTCCAGCGAAAGGTCGTCCAGCGGCACCTCGCAGGTCACGCGGAGCCGGCGGCCGTGCCGCAGCGACCAGAGCTGGTACCAGACCTGGATCGGCCGTCCTCCCCCCAGGTCCACGCCCATCACGTCCAGCAGCATCTCGTAGGACTGGGAGGGCTCGTCGCGCAGGAACTCCAGGACCTCGAGATTGCGGCCCGGATCGACGTAGGCGGCGGGGTAGCCGGCCGGGTCGTCGACGACGCGGCGAACCGCGTCCCCGAAGCGGTCGCGCAGCGCGCGGACGCCCGGATGGTCCTCCGGCGACCCGGCCTCCGGAGACTCCGGGACCACGAGGCGCCTCAGCACCTCGGGCTCCAGCCTAGCCCCGACTTCGGGACCCGTCACGGTCAGTCGCGATGCTCCAGCAGCCGCTCCCGCCGATCGCCGGGCCGGGCCACGGCGTGGGTCGGGGCGAGACCGCTCACCTTGTTCTGGTTCGTGGAGTTGCCGAAGGGCTGGGCCACGAGCTCGATCGCCTCCGGGGGGAGGTTGGGTCGGCCGATCGAATCCGCCGTCTCCTCCCGGGCCGCCGGGTCGACCAGCGACTCCCCCTTGATCTTCTCCTGGACCATCAGGAGCCCGTAGATGAGCCCCTCGGGTCGGGGCGGGCAACCGGGCACGTAGACGTCCACCGGGATCACCTGGTCGATGCCCTGGATGATCGTGTAGTTGTCGAACATGCCGCCCGAGCTCGCGCACGCTCCCATGGACACGCACCACTTGGGCTGCGGCATCTGGTCCCAGATCGTGCGCAGGACCGGCGCCAGCTTGTAGCTCACGCGGCCCGCCACGATCATCAGGTCCGCCTGCCGCGGGCTGAACGACATGCGCTCCATGCCGAAGCGGCCGATGTCGTATTTGGAAGCGGCGGCCGCCATCATCTCGATGGCACAGCAGGCGGTGCCGAACGGCATGGGCCACAGGGAGTTTCGCCGGGCCCAGTTGATCACGTAGTCCAGCTTGGTCGTGAGCCAGTTCCGCGGAATGCCGGTGTCGACGCGCTCGGCGTCGCTCGTCGCCGTCAGCGTGCTGAGCTCCTTCGCCATCACGTCCCTCGCGCGCGCGGCCGCCCGCGCCGCATGGCGCGATGCAGCGGCGCACGAATGCAGGCGTAATTACGAAGCGGAGCACTCAGTCCCACTTCAGGGCTCCCTTGCGCCAGGCGTAGACGAGCCCGACCAGGAGGACGAGAATGAAGACGGTCATCTCGAGAAACCCGACGAGGCCCAGGTCCCGGAACACGACGGCCCACGGAATGAGGAACAGCGTCTCGATGTCGAGGACGATGAACAGCATCGCCACGATGTAGAAGTTGACCGAGAAACGCTCCCGGGTCGTTCCCAGGGGCACCATGCCGGACTCGTACGGGCTCGCCTTCGCGGCGGTCGGTCGGCGCGAGCCCATGGCGTGGGACAGGCCCAGCATGAGGGCCCCGTTCAGGAGAGCCACGACGCCCAGGAACAGGATGCCAAGATACGAGTCGAGCATGCCTCACCCGGTGGCGGAAACGCGCCTTGTGAAATGTTTCACTTGAACCCGGCGAACATAGCGCGCAGCCGACGGGCGAGCAAGGAAGCGGGAGCCGTTTTCGCCCCTCCACCGAACGGCGCGGCGCCCCTCCCGGACGATCCGGCGTTCGGTCCTCGGGCGGGGACCGTATGGCCGGCGGCCGGGCTTCGGGACGCCCCCCCGTGAGGGCTATGGCTGCGACAACGAGCGACGTGGCGACGTCGGGGGGCCGGGTGCGGGTCGAGCGCCGCGGTCGGGGGGTCCCCCTCCTGCTCCTGCACGGGTTGAGCGCGAACCGTCGAACCTGGGACGCCCTGGTCCCCCGGCTCGAGGGACGGTTCGAGCTGTGCCTGCCGGACCTGCCCGGACGCGGCGAATCGGAGCCCCGACCCGACCTCCCCCACGGCCTGGAGCACGAGCTGGCACGCCTCGGATCCGTTCTGGAGGCGCTCCGCTTCGTCCCCCGTCTGGTCGTCGGACATTCCCACGGAGCCGCGCTGGCCCTCGCCCTGGCGGCGGCCGACACCCGGGTCGAGGGCCTCGTGCTGCTGAACCCCGTGCATCCCTGGACCCGGCGTCCGTCGATCCTCCACCTGCTGCGGGCCCGCCCCGTCCGTCTCCTGACCGCCAGCGCGCTCGTACCCCTGCGCCGTCCCCTCGCGGCCTATATCCTTCGACGCACCTACGGGTCCGGACGCGCGCCGTCCCGTGCGGATGTCGACCGCTACGCGGGGCCGTACGCCGACCCCGACCGGGCGCGCCTGCTCCTCCGCGTCCTGGCCGACTGGGAGCCGAGCGCGCTGGAGCGTCACCTCCCGGCGCGGCCCCTGGTCGGCCGGGTCGTGGGAGGCGCGCGGGATCGTCGCATCGGGCTTCGGGGCCCGGCCCGACTGGCGGGTCGACTGGGATTCGAGTTCGCGGCGCTTCCGGCCGCCGGCCACGTCGTGCCGGAGGAGGCCCCGGAGGTGGTGGCGCGCGCCGTGGTCGAGGTGGCGAGAGCGATCGAAGGCCGAAGGATCCCCCCGGGGAGAGAGGACCGGAGAACCGTCCGATGACGATCAAGAGCGACCGCTGGATCCGCCGGATGGCGACCGAACGAGGGATGATCGAGCCGTTCGCCGACCGGGGGGTCCGCGAAGGGGCCATCTCGTACGGGCTCAGCAGCTACGGCTACGACATGCGCGTGGCCGACGAGTTCCGGATCTTCCACAACGCCCTCTCGCAGGTGGTGGACCCGAAGGCGTTCGACGAGCGCTCCTTCATCGAGGTCCAGTCCGACACCTGCATCATCCCGCCCAACTCCTTCGCGCTGGCGCGCTCGGTGGAGTACTTCCGCATCCCCCGGAACGTGCTCACGATCTGCGTGGGCAAGTGCGTCGCCGGAGACACGCGCGTCGTGGATGCCGACACCGGGGCCTATCTGCCGATCGCGGAGTTTGCCGGGGGCGCCCGCACGTTCGGTCTGGACGGCTGGCGCGGAGGCGAGCTTCCGGTGAGCCGGTTCCTGCCGCAGGGCCGGAAGCCCGTCTTCGAACTGACGACGCGCCTCGGACTCAAGGTTCGCGCCACGGCCAACCACCCCTTCCGCAAGCTCGACGGCTGGACGGCGCTCGAGAGCCTGCGGCCCGGCGACCGGATCGCGGTCGCGCGCGAGGTACCGGTGTTCGGCCGGACGACGCTTCCCGCCTGGGAGGCCGCCCTGCTCGGGCTCATGATCTCCGAGGGCCAGTGCAAGGCGCCGGGCCACAGCCCCACGTTCACCTCGGCGGACCCGGTCCTCGTGCGGCTACTCGAGGAGTCGGTCGTGGGGATCGGAGCGGAAGTCTCCCCCAAGGGAACATACGGCTACCGTATCGTGAACAGGCGCGGGCGCGGAGGGACCATGGAACGCAACGCATGCAGCCGATGGCTGGCGAGCCATGGACTGTGCGTCGGCGCGGGAGCGAAGCACGTCCCGCAGGCGGTCTTCACGGCACCGGAGCCGTCGGTGAGGCGCTTCCTGCGCGCGCTCTTTTCCTGCGACGGGTCGTTCTACACGGGCGAGGGGGTTTTCCTCGAGTACTATTCCAAGTCCCGGCGTCTGATCGAGGACGTCCACCACCTCCTCCTGCGCTACGGCATCGTGTCGCTCATTCGCGAGCGCCGCACCCGGGCGAAGACGCGGGCCTTTCGCCTCCAGATCACGGATCGGCGTCAGGTGCTTCGCTTCGCGGAACGGATCGGCTTTTGGCCCGGATCCGAAAAGCAGGATCGACTCGAAGAGCGATTGCCCGCGCTGCGCGCTCGTCCGCGGCGGAAGTCGAACTTCCACACGCTGCCGCGCGAGGGCTGGGAGCTGCTCCGGCGCGGCGCGCGCGAGCATGGCAGGAGTCTCCGCAGCATGGGGGTCCGAGGCACTCAGCCCGCGCAGTCGGTGCCGTACGCGGCAGCTTCGGCGGTGGCGGCGATCACGGAGGATGAGGAGCTGGAAGCGCTCACGGACGGCGGCGGCCCTTTGTGGGATGCCGTGCGCTCCATCGAGCCCGCGGGCGAGGAGGAGGTCTTCGACCTCACGGTCCCCGGCGCACACAACTTCCTGGCAAATGGAATCTTCGCCCACAATTCAACGTATGCCCGCTGCGGGATCATCACCAACGTCACCCCGTTCGAGCCCGAATGGGAGGGATACGTGACGCTGGAGATCAGCAACACGACCCCCCTGCCGGCGAGGATCTACGCGAACGAGGGGATCGCCCAGGTGCTCTTCTTCGAATCGGACGAGCCGTGCGAGGTGAGCTACGCCGACAAGCGCGGGAAGTACCAGAAGCAGGAGGGGGTGACCCCGCCGCGTCTGTGAGGTCGCTACGCCGCCCGCGTCCGCGAGGTCGCTACCCCTCCCGCAGCGCGGCCAGTGCCAGGCAGCCCCAGCCGCCGAGCAGGCAGGCGCCGCCGAAGGGGGTGACCGCGCCCAGCCACCGGACCCCGGTGAGCGCGAGCAGGTAGAGGCTCCCCGAGAAGACCAGCGTCCCGACGACGAACAGCCACCCGCCGGCCGCCCACAGGCCCCCCGGCCAGCGGCCGGCGAGCCCGCCCACCAGGAGCAGCGCCAGGGCGTGGTACATCTGGTAGCGGGCGGCCGTTTCGAAGACCGCCAGGTCAGGAGGCGTCAACGTCTCCCGAAGGGCGTGGGCCCCGAACGCGCCGGCGGCGACGGCCAACAGGCCGAGGGTCGCGCCCAGGATCACGAAGGTCCGGTCCATGCCCTGAAGCTACGGCGGAGGCGGGAGCGCGCCACCCTGGTTATGTTTGGGCTGTCTTCGAAAGGGAGGGAAGGCGGCCGCCGGTGCCGGCGGGCGCGCGCGACGTTCGCCCTCCGAGCCGCCCGCCCGAGGGGAGGAGAGAGGATGGAGATGGGAGATCCGAGCGCGGTCGGCGGGCCGGACGCCGTCGCCCTGCTCTGCGGACGGTCCGACCTGGACGCGGTGACCCGCGAGGCCCTGGCGCAGGCGGGTCTCGCCTTCTACGCCTCCGCCGATCCGGACCGGGTGCGGGAGACGGCCGCCGAGCCGAACGTGAGTCTGGTGGTGGCCGATGCCGCGCACGCGGACGTCGACCTCGCCCCCTTCCTGGCCCGGATCCGGGAACCGGGAGCCGAGCCCATCCCGGCCGTGATCCTGTTGCCGGAGGGCGGCTCCGCCGCAGCGCTCGGATCGGGGGGCGAGCACGTGCTGGCCCGCCCCTTCCGCGCCGCCACCCTGGCGGTGATCTGCCGCTCCCTGGCTTCCGCGGGCTCGGTCCAGGCCGCCGGCGCCCGCCCGAGCGAGCGGCGCGCGGTACGGCTGCGCGAGCCGACTCGCTTCAGCGCCCGACCCCTGTACGGCGAGACGGCGGCCTGGGTGCGGAGCGCGCTCGAGGAAGCTCGTGGCGGGGGGGTGCCCGATCCCACGCCGGGTCGCGTGCTCGCCGAGCGCATCCACACCTCCCTGCTCCAGTCGAACCTGCTGCTCCTGCGCGCGCTCGAGCCGTACGCCCGGTTCGACCTCGCGCATCACTGCGCGAACGTGGCCGTCATCGCGGGCAAGGTCTCGATCGGGCTCGGCCTCCCGGTCGAGGAGACCCAGCGCGCGGTCCTGGCGGGCCTCCTGCACGACATCGGGATGACGCGGGTGCCCGAGCGGATCCTGCTGAAGGAGGGCAGCCTCACGTCGCTGGAGCGGGAGGAGATGGAGCGGCATCCCGAGCACGGCGCGAGCATCCTGTCCGACCTCGGGGACGAGTGGGCGTGGCTCCGGCGCGCGGTCCGGCAGGAGCACGAGCGGCTCGGTGGACAGGGCTACCCGGAGGGGCTCCGGGGCGAAGAGATCGATCCCCTCGCCCGCATCCTGGGCGCCGCCGACGTGTTCGAGGCCCTCTCGCAGGTCCGGACCCACCGCTCGCCCTTCACCCTGTTCGAGGCGCTGGAGAAGGTGACGTCGATGCGGGAGGAGTACTTCGATCCGGAGGTCGTGGACGCGCTGGCGAGCGAGATCTCCGTCTTCCCGGTGGACAGCTACGTGCAGCTCGACACCGGCGACATCGGACGCGTGGTGGCCGCGAACGCGACGAACCTGATGCGGCCCACGGTGGAGGTCCTGTGGGACGCCGACTGGGAGCCGCTCGCCGAGCCCCGGCTCCTGGAGCTGGCCGAGCACCCGGACGTGTCGATCCGCCGCCCCCTGCACGAGGCCGAGGTCCCGATCACCTAGGTGGTCCACTGAGCCCGCGGACGCGAGCGCGTCCTCAGACGGACACCTTCTCCATCGTCTCCCGCACGTCGGCCGCCGAGCGCTCGAGTGCCGCCCGCTCGTCCTCCGACAGCTCCACTTCCAGGACCGCCTCGAGCCCCTCCCGACCGAGCTTGCACGGGACCCCGAGGAAGAGCCCCTGGAGGCCGTACTCGCCCTCGAGCCAGGCCGCGCACGGAAGCACCCGCTTCTTGTCGCGAACGATGGATTCGACCATCTGGGCCACCGCCGACGACGGCGCGTAATAGGCGCTCCCCTCCTTCAGGAGGCTTACGATCTCCCCTCCGCCCTTCCGGGTCCGCTCCACGAGCGCCTCGATGCGGTCCGGGGGGAGAAGCTGGGTGAGCGGGATCCCGCCCACGGACACGGTGCTCACGAGCGGCACCATGCTGTCCCCGTGCCCGCCCAGGACCAGGGCCTGCACGTCCTCGACGCTCACCTCCAGCTCCAGCGCGATGAAGCTGCGGAAGCGGGCGGTGTCCAGCACCCCGGCCATCCCGATCACCCGTCGGCGGGGGAACCCGGTCACCCGCTTGGCCACGTAGGCCATCGCGTCCAGCGGGTTCGTCACCATCACGACGATGGCCTCGGGGCTGTGCTTCCGGATCTCCCTCGAGATCCCCGCGATGATCTCGGCGTTCCTGGAGACCAGGTCGTCCCGGCTCATGCCCGGCTTCCTGGCCAGGCCCGCCGTCACGATGTAGAGGCCCGAGCCGGCCGTGGGCTCGTAGCCCTGGCTACCCGTCACTCGCGTGTCGAAACCCTCGACCGGAGCGGACTCCCACTGGTCCAACGCCTTCCCCTGGGGCATCCCCTCCACGATGTCGACGAGCACGACCTGGCGCGCCAGCTCGCGCTCGGCGATCCGTTGCGCGGCGGTGGCGCCCACGTGCCCGGCGCCGACGACGGTGATCTTGTCTATGGGTCTTCCCCGTCGTTCACGGCGTCACTTCATCGACGCGACGGTTCCCGCCCGGCGGGCGGCCTCCTGGACGATCGTCTCCATCATCCGATCGAACCGCTCCGGGCTCAGCTTGAGGAGGGCCTCCTGGACCAGGGCGGCCAGCTCCCGCCCCTCCTCCCGCGTCACCGGCGCCGATGCATCGCCCTCCTCCAGGCGCTCGCGCAGGCCGGCGGTGCGCTCGATGAGCTCCCGGTACCTCAGCCTCTCTTCATAGGTCACCCGTCGATTCCTTCCCCCGGCGTCGTCCCCGTCCCGGCGCTCAGCCGCCGACCTGGCTGAGCGCGGCCAGACCGCCGCTCCCGGCGGCGGTCCCCAGTTGCAGATAATGTCTCTTCGGCTTTCCGGCCAACGCCCGCTCCACAGCGCCCTCCACGCGACCGGTCTCGCGGAGGGGTCCCTTCAGGTCCACCTCGTGGTCGCCGAACAGGCACGTCCGGAGCCGTCCGTCCGCGGTGAGCCGCATCCGGTTGCAGCGGTCGCAGTAGTTGTGGGAGAGCGGCGTGATGACGCCGATCGTGCCCTTTCCGTCCGGAAAACGGAAGTACCGTGCCGGCCCGTTCCCGATCGGTCCCTCGGTGGGCTCCAGCCCTCCGACATCTCCAATGCTCTCGAGCACTTCGTCCATCGAGACGAAGCGGTCGGTGAGGTGGAGGTTCTCCCCCACCGGCATCAGCTCGATGAAGCGCACGTGCCACGGTCGCTCGCGCGTGATCTCGGCGAAATCCGGAACCTCGTCGTCGTTCAGGTCCCGCAGCACCACCGTGTTGATCTTGATCGGGTCGAACCCCGCCGCCTCCGCGGCCTCGATCCCCTCGAGCGTCTGGTCGTAGAACCGGGCGGGTCGCCGGGCGATCGTCTCGAATCGATCCCGCCGCAGCGTGTCCAGGCTGATGTTGACCCGCCGCACGCCCGCGGCCCGCAGCCGCTCCGCGAAGCGCGGCAGCAGGATCGCGTTCGTCGAGAGCGCGATGTCCTGGATGCCGGGGACCGCGGCCAGCCGCTCGACCAGCACGGGCAGGTCGCGCCGCACCAGGGGCTCGCCACCCGTGATCCGCAGCCTCTCGAGCCCCATCGCGGCCATCTGGCTCACGATCTCCCCGATCTCCTCGTAGCTCAGGAGCTCCGGCTTCGGGATCCACTCGAGCCCCTCGACCGGCATGCAATAGGTGCAGCGGAGGTTGCACTTGTCCGTGACCGAGATGCGCAGGTAGCGGATCCGACGGCCGAACTGGTCGCGCATGCCCTCCCCTCCGCTCACGTGCGCCTCGCCGACGTCCCCGCGGCCCGCGACCTCTCGCCCGTCGACGACGGGGACGCCTCCTCGCCCGCGGGGGCCGGGCCGGGAAGGTCCGGGGCGCCCAGCCACCGATCCGTGCCGTCCGCGTACACCTCGCGCTTCCACACCGGCAGGCGGGTCTTGATCTCCTCGATCACGGCCCGGGAGGCCTCGAAGGCGGCCGCCCGGTGGGGCGCGGCCACGGCCACCGCGACGCTCGGCTCGCCCGGGGCGAGCTCCCCGACCCGGTGGACGGCCGAGATCGCCCCCACGTCCGACCGGGCGGCCACCTCGGCCGCGATCCGGGCCAGCTCCTCCTCCGCCATCTCGCGATAGGCCTCGTACACCAGTCGCTCGACGCGGCGGCCCCGGTTCCACTCGCGAACCCGGCCCACGAAGAGCGCGAGCCCGCCGTCCCGGCGGTCGCCCAACCGTTTCAGCAGCCCTCCCGGATCGAGCGGCTCGGACGAGATCCAGGTCCGAAGGTCGGGCTCCCGGGCGCGCTCGCCGTCGAACTCCCGGCGCCGCTCCCCGGTGGGCGAACCGGGGGCGATCGGGCCCGCGCGATCTCCGCTCACCCCCGACCTCCCGAGACCGGGGGGATGAGCGCCACCTCGTCCCCCGCGGAGAGAGGCCGCTCCAGGCCGACGTACTCCCGGTTCACGGCCACCGCGGGGCGCTCCGGGAGGAAGTCCAGCCCGCCGGAGCCGCGCAGCGCGGCCACCAGGTCGGCGGCGGTGGCCCCCGCCGGCAGCGACGCCTCTCGCTCGCCTTCCCCCGCCAGCTCGCGGAAGATCCCGAAGAGGCGCACCCGGACGGACAGCGGTTCGCGATCCGCCGTCGGAGGGGCTCGCCCGGCCGGCGGTCGGGCCGCCTCCGCCGCCCCGAGATCCTCGCTCATCCGTCCCGCTCCCGCTTCTGGTTCGTTCAGACGCCCTCGCCCTCCCCGCGCGCGACGGACCCGGTCGGTCCCGAGGCGGCCGCTTCCGGCCGCAGCGTCCGCAGGTAGGTGAGCAGCCGCGGGACGATGCCCTCCTCGCGAAGCGTCGAGATGCGGATGCGGGTGGGCGCCTCCTCCTCGGGGTCCGGGAACGCGGCCACCGCGAGGTTGCCGCGGAAGGTGCCGAAGCTCAGGTGCGCATCGCTCTCCGTCTCGAGCCAGGCGCTCTCGTAGGCATCCGGGCCCATGAAGAACGCCCGCGTCGCCTGCAGCACCTCCTCGGGTGACAGCTCGCTCGCGACCTCGACCCTCATCCGATCCCCTTCCTCGCTGCCTCGGCCCGCGACGACCCGCCGCCGGCTTTCGCACCCTCTCTTGACGGCCGCGGCGCAGCGCGCCTATATCACGCCACGGGAAGAGGGACGGACCGTCCGTCTCCTCCCTCGATCCCAAGATAGCGGCGGCTTTCCCGTCCTTCAATTAGCAGCGGCGTTACCGTGCGCTTCTCCAGCAACGTCGACTCCCTCTCGCCCTCGGCCACGCTGGCCCTCGCCGCCCGGGCTCGGGAGCTCCGGGCCGAGGGGCGCTCCGTGGTCGACCTCTCGGCCGGAGAGCCGGAGTTCGGAACCCCCGCGTACGCGGCCGAGGCGGGCATCGAGGCCATCCGGGCCGGTCACACGGGATATCCGCCGACCCCCGGCATTCCGAGGCTGCGTCTCGCGATCGCGGGCTACCTGGCCGACACGACCGCACACCCGGGAGGCGACGAGCGAAGCGTCCTGGTGAGCGCCGGCGTGAAGCAGGCGCTGTGGAACTGCATCTTCTGCCTGTTCGGACCCGGAGACGAGGTGCTGGTCCCCGCCCCGTACTGGCCCACCTACCCCGCCCTGGTCGAGCTCGCGGGCGCCCGGCCCGTGGTGGTCCCGGCGAGCTGGGAAGACGAGTTCCTGCTCGACGTCGGCGCCCTCGAGGCCGCCCGGACGGATCGCACCCGCGGCCTGCTGCTCAACTCGCCGGCCAACCCGACCGGGGCGGTCTACGGACTCCGGCGCCTGGAGCGGATCCTCGGGTGGTGCGGAGAGCACGGGATCTGGGCGCTGTCCGACGAGATCTACCGCCGCCTCCATTACGCCGCCGAGGGCCCGGCCCCGTCGGTCTGGGACGTCGCCGATCGACCCGAGCACGTGGTGCTGCTCGACGGCGTGTCGAAGGCGTTCTGCATGACGGGCTGGCGCATCGGGTTCGCGGCGGGTCCGCGAGAGCTGATCGGGGTGGCGACCGACTTCCAGAGCCAGACGACGTCCGGGGCGGCGACGCCCTCGCAACACGCCGCCGCGGCCGCGTTGGGGAACGCCGAGGACCGCGAGCGCGCCGTCGGGGAGATGCTGGAGCGCCTGCGGGGGGCCCGCCGCCTCGGCCTGGAGGCCCTGTCGAGCCTGGAGGCGCTGGAGGTTCGACCCCCGCCCGGCGCGATCTACCTGTACGCCCGGCTGCGCGGAGGCGAGGCGTCCATGGAGGTGGCCGAGCGGCTGCTTCTGGAAGCCGGCGTCGCCTCGATTCCGGGAGAGCCCTTCGGCTCGCCCGGCCATCTCCGCTTCAATTTCGCGGTCGACGGACGGACGATCCGCGAGGGGATGGAGAGGATCCGGCACTTCTTCGAGGCGCGTCAGGGATAATCGGCCTCTTCGGCCACCTCCTCCTTGAACAGTCGCGATGGCTTGAAGACCGGCACGGCTCGCGCGGGCACGCGCACGGGCTCGCCCGTTCGCGGGTTGCGCGCCATGCGCGACTTCCGGTGCCTCACCTTGAACGTGCCGAACCCGCGAATCTCGATGTGCTCCTCGGCGGCCATCGCCTGCTTGACGGCGTTCAGGAACGCATCGACTACCGCCGCGCAGTCCTTCTTGGTGATCCCGGGGCCGATGGCCTCGTACACCTGCTCGACCAGATCCGCTTTCGTCATCGCTCAGCTCCCTCCTCTGTCCACGGCACGGCACGCGTCGCCGAGTCCGGGGCGAGCGCCCCCGGGCTCGATCGACGGCTCAACGCCACTCGTACAGGAGGCGGGGCGTCGAGCCCGCGACGCCCCGCACCGTCTCGATCACACCTCTCAGGTCGCGTCCGGAGATGCCCGTCAAGAGGTCCAGCAGGGTCGGACCCTTCCGCTCGCCCGGCCGCACGGTGGGCGGGCGCTCCCCCAGCCCGGCCATCCGGCCGGCCGCGTCGATGGCCTCCTCCAGGGACCCGATCCGGTCGACCAGACCCAGCTCCACGGCCTGCTCGCCCGAGAAGACGCGGCCGTCGGCCAGCCTCACCACGCTGTCTCGCGGCAGCGGACGGTTCTGCGCGACGGCGTCCACGAACTGACCGTAGACGTCCCCGACCAGCTCCTCCAGCACGGCTCGATCCTCCGGGGAGAGCGGGCGAAGCGGCGAACCGAGGTCCTTGTGCTCGCCGCTCTTCACCACCTCCACGCCCACCCCCACCTTCCGCAACAGCTCCTGGGCGTGGGGGAACTCCATGATCACGCCGATCGAGCCCGTCAGGGACCCCGGGAGCGCGTAGATGCTGTCCGCCGCGAGCGCCACGTAGTAGCCGCCCGAGGCGCCCACGTCGCCGATCCACGCCACCACCGGACGGTCCTCCTCCTCCCGCAGGCGTCTCACCGTCCGGTAGATCGCCTGCGAGGCGCCGACCGTGCCGCCGGGGGAACGGATCTCGAGCACGAAGGCCGCCACGCCCCCCTGCCCGCGATACCGGTCCAGGTTCTCCAGGAACGCCCGATCGCTCAGGATCGCCCCCTCCAGCGGGAGGATGGCGACCCGCCGGCCTTCGAGCAGGGGCACCCCGGCGCCTCCCAGCAGCCGCGCCGAAAGGTAGGCACCGACCCCGAAGAAGAGGAGGAGGAGCCCTATGGCCAGCAACGTGGAGCGCCGATTGTCAGACACGAGATCGATCCGGTCCCAGGGACGGCGGCGAGTCGGTATCGTGTGATGCCCGTGCGGACCTGCGCCGTCGGGTGCCGGCAGGGCCGATCGGACGTCGGATACGGAGCCGTGTTAACGTAACCTCATCCACGGAGGGGTGTCAATCCGTTGGGATACCTACAGTTCCGCCTCCATCATCGCGTCGACGAAACGGCGGAACAGGTAGCGACTGTCGTGGGGACCAGGCGCGGACTCGGGATGGTATTGCACGGCGAACACGGCCCTCTCCCGGTGCGCGAGGCCCTCGATCGTCCCGTCGTTCAGGTTTCGATGCGTGATCCGCAGCTTGGGAGCCCCGGCCACCTCTCCCCCTTCCTCGACCACGGCGAACCCGTGGTTCTGCGAGGTGATCTCGACCGCGCCGGTCTCCAGGTTCTTCACGGGATGGTTCCCGCCGCGGTGCCCGTAGGGAAGCTTGAAGTTGCGCCCCCCGAACGCCCGCGCGACGAGCTGGTGTCCCAGGCAGATCCCGAAGACCGGAAGGCCCGCGTCGCTGAGGGCGCGGATCCGCTCGACCGCGCCGGGCACCGCCTCCGGATCGCCCGGCCCGTTCGAGACGAAGACGCCGCGCGCGCCGGCCTCCAGCAGCCGCGCCACCGGCGCTCGGGCGGGAACCACGCGCACCCCGAACCCCTCCGCCCGCAGCAGCTCCAGGCTGCGGGCCTTCACCCCGTAGTCGAGACAGACCACGAGTCCCCGCGCCTCGCCCTCCGGCGCGAGCTCGCGCGGCTCCGGGGCCGTGACGCGGCTCGCCAGGTCCCGGCCCTCCATGCCCGGCTCCTCCAGCAGGCGACGCCGGGCCTCCTCTTCGTCGACTCCGGCCGGGACGAGGGCCGCCCGCATGGCGCCCGCTTCGCGGATGTGTCGGGTGATCGCCCGCGTGTCCGCGCCGGCCAGGGTCGGGATCCCGTGGCCCTCGAGGTACGCCGGGAGCGTGCCCTCCGCCGGCCCGGCTCCCGTGAAGCGCGAGAGGTGCCGCACCACGAAGCCGGCCACCCAGGGTCGCCGGGACTGGGCGTCCCCCGAGCGCGTCCCGTACACGCCCATCTCCGGCGCGGTCATCACGACGATCTGGCCGGCGAAGGACGGATCCGTGAGGGTCTCCTCGTATCCGGCGTGGACGGTGGTGAACACGGCCTCCCCCCGAGCGCCGTCCGCCGGGCCGAGATAGGATCCGTCGAAGCGGCGGCCGTCCTCGAGGAGCAGGTAGCCGTCGCGTTCTTGCGTGAGGCTCATCCTGCTCCTTGAATAGGGGGTCGAACCCGCAGGGACGGAGAGCCGTGGCCGACACACCGATCTACATCTTCGCCGACGAATCCTGTCTGGGCAACCAGTTCGGCGACCGGGCGAACCCCGGCGCCGCGGCGGGCATGCTGGAGCGCTTCGAGGAGCGACGTGGCTGGTACCGGAAGGACTACTATCGGTTCGAAGCCGACACCACGAACAACCGCATGGCGATCGTCTCGGGGATTCTCGGGCTCGGCGCCCTGCGGCGGCCGTGCCGCGTGGTGTTCACCAGCGACAGCGAATACCTGGTGAAGGGGATGAAGGAGTGGATCCACGGATGGGCGCGCCGCGGCTGGCGGCGAAAGCGGGGACGGATCGAGAACCTCGCGCTCTGGAAGCGGTTGGCGGCGACCGCGCGCCGCCACGAGGTGGAATGGCGATGGGTGCGCGGGCACGCGGCTCATCCGAAGAACGAGTACGCGAACCACCTCGCCGTGACGGCGGCCCGCGAGCGCAAGCGCTCGAACGGGCTCCTGGAGTCGGGATTCGAAGCGTGGGTCCAGGCCCGGATCGACGCCGGCCGCTTCACGGACTTCCTGGATCTTCCTCCCGACGACCCGTTCCGCCCCGACCCGCCACCTCCCGACCCCGAGGCCGGTTGAGCCGGATGCCCCGTTCCCCGTGGATCGGGGCCTCGATCAAGATCCCGCGCCTTCGCCCCCCTCGCCGCCGGATCCGGTCTCCGAGGCCGGACCGCCCCCGGAGCCTCCACCCTCATCCTGCGCGCCGCCCGTCGTCTCGGTCTCCAGGATCGAGCTCGGCTGCGCGGGCACCTGCTGGGTCGGCCCCAATCCCTCGCGCAGGATCGATCCCGGCGTCTCGGAGCCGCTGGCCGAAAGAATGGCCAGGACGAGCGACAGGAACAGGAAGATCCCCCCGCCGGCCCAGGTGAGCTTCGTGAGCACCGTGGCCGCCTGGCGTCCCCCCATGAAGGACTCCGTGGACGAGGAGGCCCCGCCGAACGTGGCTGCGAGGCCGCCTCCCTTGCCCGACTGGAGCAGGATGATGACACACAGGAGCACGGCCAGCACGCTGGTCAGGACTACGAGTAGAGTGAACATCGCCTCGTGTGCTGTTCGGGTTCGCCGAGGACACTCCCGCCGGGCCCCGGACCGGTGGAAAAACTTACCGAACCCGCCCGCCCGGGGCAACGAGCGAACGCCGAGCCCGGGGGCCCGGTGCCCCGGAGTCCGTTAGAGGCCGGCCGCGCAGATCCGGGCGAAGCTCTCGGGCTCCAGGCTGGCTCCGCCCACCAGCACGCCGTCGACGCCCTCCGCTTCCAGCAGCTGGACGATGTTGCCGGGCTTCACGCTGCCACCGTACAGGATCCGGGCTCGGCGGGCGGTCTCCTCGTCCGTGTGGCCGGCCGCCTCTCGCCGGATGATCGCGTGCGCGGCGCCGGCGTCCTCCGACCGCGCCGTCCGACCGGTGCCGATGGCCCACACCGGCTCGTAGGCGAAGAGGAGCCGGGAGGCCTCTTCCGGGGAGAGCCCCGACAGCACGGCGTCCACCTGTCGGTGGAGCACCTCCTCCAGCCGTCCCGCCTCCCGCTCTTCCAGCGTCTCGCCGACGCACAGGACGGGCCGGAGGCCGGCCTCGAGCAGCCGCCCCGTCTTCCGCGCGACCGCCCGGTCGTCGTCGCCGAACTCGCGGCGGCGCTCGGAGTGACCCGCGAGCCCCCAGGCGGCGCCCGCATCGGCGGCCATCGGCGCCGACACGGCGCCCGTGTGGGCGCCCTCCCGCTCCTCGTGGACGTCCTGCACGCCGACCTCCAGGTCGGGACGCGCCGCGGTGGCTTGGATCAGCGCCGGAATGCTGATCGCCGGAGGGAAGAGCACCACGGTGGCGTCCTCCCGCGGCGGGTGACGGGCGGCGAACGCCGCGGCGAACCGTCGGGTCTCGCCCGGGCCCTTGTGCATCTTCCAGTTCGCCGCGAACACGGGCCTCGGCGGGCTCATCGCACCTCCTTCCCCGTCGTCTCGCGCGGCGCGGCGGGCGGTGGCGGGCGAACCCGCTCCGGGGCCGCCGGCGACCACGGAGCGCGTCCGCAGCGGCCAGAGGCGCTACGCCGCATCGTCCAGCGCCTCGAGGCCCGGCAGCGTCTTCCCGGCGAGGAATTCGAGCGCGGCGCCGCCTCCGGTGGACACGTGCGACACCCGTTCCGCCACGCCCGCGCGCCGCACCGCGCTCGCCGAGTCCCCTCCGCCGACCACGGTGAACGCCCCGCTCTCCGTGGCGCCCGCGGCGGCCTGCGCCAGGGAGGCGGTCCCGGCGTCGAAAGGCTCCCGCTCGAACAAGCCCATGGGCCCGTTCCAGAAGAAGGTCCGCGCTCCGCGCACGGCCTGCGCGAAGGCCGCCCGGGTGTCCTCGCCGATGTCCACGGCCGCCTCTCGCGAGCCCACCTCGCGGACGGCGACCGTCCGCCCCTCCGGCCGCTCGGCCTCCGGGTCGGACGTGACGACCAGGTCCGAGGGCACCCGCAGCTTATCGCCGAACCGCCGCTCCAGGCGGCGCGCCGCCTCCAGGGCCTCCGCCTCGACCAGCGAGCGCCCCATCTCCACGCCCCCGGCCGCCAGGAACGTGTTCGCCATCGCGCCTCCCACCAGCATCGTGTCGGCGCGCTCGGCGAAGGCTTCGAGCAGGTCGATCTTGTCCGCGATCTTCGCGCCGCCCAGCGCGATCACGAACGGCCGCTCCGGATCGTCCCGCAGGCGTCCCAGCGCCTCCAGCTCTCGCAGCACGAGCAGCCCGGCCACGGCCGGACGGAGGTGGCGGGCGACCCCGACCGTGGAGGCGTGAGCCCGGTGCAGGCTGCCGAACGCATCGCTCACGAAGAAGTCGCCCAGCTCGGACAGCCGGCGGGCCAGCCCGTCGTCGTTCGCCGTCTCGCCGGGCAGGAAGCGGGTGTTCTCGAGCAGCAGCGCCGCGTCGCCCCCCAGCGAGCGGCTCGCTTCCAGGGCTTCCAGCGAATCGGCCGGCCCGACGAAGTGCACGCGCAGCCCGAGCCGCCGCTCCAGCTCGTCGGCCACCGGCGCCAGCGAGAAGCGGGGATCCGGCTCGCCGCCCGGACGGCCCAGATGCGAGGCGAGCACGGGTCGCACGCCGCGCTCCAGCAGGAAGCGCAGCGTGGGCTCGCTCGCCTCGAGGCGCGTGGAGTCGGCGACCCGCTCCCCTTCGAGCGGCACGTTGTAGTCGACGCGCACGAAAGCTCGCCGGCCCGACAGCTCGGCGGCCGAGAGGTCGCGGACCGAGCGCTTCACCGCGCGCGGGGGATCGCGGCGCCGACCGCGGGGCGATCCGGCGGCGGGAGCGCCGGCGCTGCGGCTGGCGACGTCGGATGGGCGGTCCGCGTCACGCCCCGGCCCGGGCCGGCAACCGCTCGCCGACGAAGGTCGCCAGGTCCACGCAGCGGCGGGAGTAGCCCCACTCGTTGTCGTACCAGGCGACGACCTTCACCAGCCTTCCGTCGATCACGGCGGTCGAGAGGGCGTCCAGGATCGAGCTGGCCGGGTGCCCCGTATAATCGACCGACACGAGCGGCTCGTCGCTGTAGGCCAGGATGCCCGACAGGTCTCCCTCCGCCCTGCGACGGAAGGCGTCGTTCACCTCCTCGACGGACGTGGGGCGCTCCACCCGGGCCACCAGGTCCACGATCGAGACGTCGGGGGTCGGCACGCGCATCGCCATGCCGTCGAGCTTCCCCTGCACCTCGGGGATCACCAGGCCGGTGGCCCGCGCCGCCCCCGTCGTCGTGGGAATGATGGACATGGCCGCCGCCCGCGCCCGGCGCAGGTCCTTGTGAGGGAGGTCCAGGAGCTGCTGGTCGTTCGTGTAGCTGTGAACGGTCGTCATCAGGCCGCTGTCGAACCCGAACTCCTCCAGGACCACCTTGACGACCGGCGCGATGCAGTTCGTCGTGCAGCTGGCGTTGGAGACGACGTCGTGCGCCTCCGGATCGTAGTCGTCCGAGTTCACGCCGACCACGATGGTCACGTCCGGCCCCTTGGCCGGGGCCGTGATGATGACCTTCCGGGCCCCGCCCTCGAGGTGCTTGGCGGCCGCGGCACGCTCCCGGAACACGCCGGTCGACTCGAACACGACGTCCACTCCCAGGTCGTCCCAGGGCAGCTCCGCCGGGTCCCGCTCCGAGAGCACCTGCATCCGGTCTCCGTTCACGAGCAGCTCGCCGTCGGCGACCTCGACCTCTCCGGCGAACCGGCCGTGGACGGAATCGTAGCGCAGGAGGTGGCCCAGGGTCTCGGCATCCGTCAGGTCGTTGACCGCGACGAAGTCCAGGTCCGCTCCCGCCTGCCTGGCGGCTCGCAGGATGTTGCGCCCGATGCGTCCGAACCCGTTGATCGCGACTCGAAGGGACATGAGGCTCCGCCTCGCTCTTGTTGGGTCAGTTTGGGTCAGTCTGGTCGTCTCGCTCGCCGCGGCTCGCCCCCCTGCCGGCGGTCGCCGCGTGCCGCTACGGCACCTCCAGGCGGTGCAAGGCCCGTGCGAAGCTTACCACGCCGACCGGGGTCGATCCAGCCTTCCGCAACGCCCGGGCGCACGCCTCGGCCGTCGCGCCCGTCGTCACGACGTCGTCGACGAGCAGGACCCGCGCCGGCGCCGGGCCGCGGGTCGTCGCGTCGGCGACCCGGAACAGACCCCGGACGTTCGCGCTCCGCCCGCGCCGTCCCAATCGGGCCTGACGGCGCGCGGGCCGCCGCCGCTCCAGGGCCGCCGCCACCGGCCAGCCGGCGACGGAGGCGAGTCCCGTCGCCAGCCGCTCCGCCTGGTTGAACCCCCGCTCGCGGAGGCGGGCGGGCGACAGGGGCACCGGGACCAACGTCGGCCGCGGCTTCTCCGGGCCGGCCAGCCGCAGCGCGCTCCCGAGCATCGTCCGCCCCATCGGCTCCGCCAGGGCCTCCCAGCGCCCGTACTTGAGCGCCCGCACCAGGCGGGCGGCCCCGTCCCTCATCGCGAAGGGCGCCGCGCAGCGGGGCACATCCGGCGACCAGCCCTGGCAGGAGGCGCACGCGGCGACCGGCCCCGTCGAGGGCGCGCCGCAGCGTGCGCAGAGCGGAGGTGGGAGGGCGGGCAGCCGGCTCCGACACAAGCGGCACAGCGGCGGACGGCCGGGAGGCTGTCCGCGACCGCACACGACGCAGGCCGGCGGGACGAGAAGCTCCGCCGCGGCCCGCAAGCGTCGGCCCAGGGTCCCGGCGATCCGCGCTCTCACCGGCCCAGGCTCCGCTCGGCGGCGCGGCGCATGGCCGCCAGCGGCGGCTCCACGCCCGGGAACCAGCGTCGGAGCGAGAGCGCGGCCTGACCGACGAGGGCGCTCAGCCCATCCAGGGCCGGGATTCCCTCGGCCCGCGCGTCCCGGACCCAGCGGGTCTCGCCGGCGGCGTAGACCAGGTCCAGGGCCGCTCCCGCGCAGGCGGCCGCCCCCGGAGGAGGGGGGTCGTCCGGCTCGAGGCCCAGGCTGGTCGCGTTGATCGCGAGGTCGTAGCCGGGCTCGATCGCCCGGCCCGCCTCCAGGATCTCCACGGCGGCACCCTCCGGTGCCACCTCGGCGACCATGCGACGCGCCCGGGCGATCGTCCGGTTTCGCACGTGCACGGCCGCCGCGCCGGCCCGCAGGCAGGCCGCGAGCGCCGCGCGCGCCGCACCCCCGGCCCCGAGGAGCAGCACGCGCCGGCCGGTCAGGCCATCCTCCCCCAGGAGCTCGGCGGCGGCGGCGAGTATTCCCCCCACATCCGTGTTGTCGCCCGCCAGGGCGCCGCCTCCGTCGCCCCAGAAGCAGTTGCAGGCCCCGGTGGCGATCACGGCCTCGAATCGACGATCCAGCAGGGCGGCCGCCCGCTCCTTGTGAGGGAGAGTGACGTTCCCGCCTCCGCGCGCCGCCCACGCGCGAACCGCCTCCGGAAGCCCCTCCGCCCCGACCTCGACCGCCTCGTACGTGGCGTCGAAGCCCAATGCGTCGAACGCGGCCCGGTGGATCGCCGGCGAGACGGAGTGGGCCACGGGAGAGCCGAGCACGCCGAACGCCAGCCTCAACCCCGCCTCTCCTCCTCCAGCGTGTCGAACAGCCTCTCCACCGCCTGGCGCAACACCTCGAAGGTCTCCTCGTACTGGTCCAGGCTCCCCCCCACCGGATCGGGCAAGGGAGCGTTCCGACGCTCGTGGCCTTCCGGCAGGTAGGCGGTGAGAAGCCTCACGTCGGTTCCGGAGGCCAGCTCCCGCGCGATCTGCGCGTGGGAGCGCGTCATGCCGAGCACCAGGTCGGCCTTCGCCACCAGGTCCGGAAGCAGGGGTCGGGACCGATGGGGACCGAGGTCCAGCCCGTGTCGCCGGACCACGATCTCGGCCGGCTCGGCAGCGGGCTCGCCCTCCACCGCGAAGGTGCCCGCCGATCCGACCTCCACCTCGGTCCGGCCCCGGCGCTCCGCCTCGGCGCGCCCGATCGCCTCCGCCATGGGGCTGCGGCACGTGTTGCCGGTGCACACGAACAGGATCCGGTACGGCGTCCCCTCCGCTCGTCGCCCCTCCGCCGCCTTCTTCCGCGCCTTGTCGCCGCTCATCGGACCACCGTCTCCTCGAGGCACGCCTCGATCTCCCGTACGTCGACCGCCCCGGCCCTGAGCAGCCGCGGCGGGCCGCGCTCGCGCAGCGAGAGGAGCGTGGAGGGCACCTTCCGCGCCGCCGGCCCCGCATCGAGGAGCAGCACCGGCCGCTCCGTGCCCGGCATCCGCTCGAGCTCGGCACGAACGTCCGGGGGATCCCACGCGGGCCGGTCGCCGCCGCGGTTCACGCTCGTCGAGCTCATCAGCTCCCGCAGCTCCGCCAGCAGCGCCAGGACGACCGGGTGCGAGTCCACCCGCACCGCGAGGCCGTCGGGCGACCCGTCGTCCAGCACCAACGTGAGCGCACCTGGCCAGAACTCGCGGGCCAGCCGCTCCGCCCGATCGTCCCATCCGTCCCGAGCCGCGGCCGAGCGGGCCGCCTCCAGATCCGGGGCCAGGCGTACGAACGGCTTCCCCGGAGGACGGCTCTTGAGCCGGGCCAGCTCTTCGTCCAGGTCGCGCGTCACCCGCGCCCCCAACCCGTACACCGTCGCGGTCGGATGCACGACGATGCCCCCGCGCCGCAGCCGACTCGCCGCGCGCCGCACCGCCCTCCTCGAGCCCGGCCCCTCGGCGGGCGCCGCGATCTCCTCGAACCTCACGGGCTCCGGCCTCGCCGGATCAGCGCCACCACCTCGCCCACGTGCTCCACCTCGCGCGCGGGAAGGCCGTCGAGCTCGACGGCCGTCCCCGGGGGCAGGACGGCGCCGGCGAGCCCGCCGCGGGCCACCTCCCGGAGCCGGCGCTCGATCTGGGCGGCGCCCCGCACCTCGCCCCCGAGGCCCACCTCGCCGATGAAGGCCAACTCGCCCGGGACCGGCCGGTCGAGCTCCGCCGAGACGAGGGCCGCCACCACGGCCAGATCCGTGGCCGGGTCGCCCAGCCGGAGCCCGCCCGCCACGTTCACGAACACGTCGGCCGCGCCCAGCGCCAGGCCGGCGCGTCGCTCCAGCACCGCCAACAGCATCGAGAGCCGTCGCGACGGGAAGCCGGTCGTCATCCGCCGCGGCGAGGCCACGCGGCTCGGAGCGCTCAGCGCCTGCACCTCGGCCAGCAACGGGCGGGAGCCCTCCAGGGGCACGGCCACCGCCGAGCCGCTCGCCCCGCGCCGCCGGCCCTCGAGGAAGGCGGTGGCCGGATCCGGGACGGGCAGGAGGCCCGCCTCCGTCATGCGGAACACGGCCACCTCGCCCACGCCGCCGAACCGGTTCTTCGTCGCTCGCAGGATACGGTGCGCCGAGCCGCTCGGTCCCTCGAAATGGAGCACGACGTCCACCAGGTGCTCCAGCGTGCGCGGCCCGGCCAGCGCGCCCCCCTTCGTCACGTGCCCGACCAGGAAGGTCGCCGTGCCGGCCGCCTTCGCCCACCCCTGGAGGCCGGCGGCGCATTCCCGTACCTGGTTCACCGTCCCGGGGGGCGAGCTCCGCTCGCGACTCCGCAACGTCTGGACCGAATCCACGCAGAGCAGCGTGGGCTCGAGCCGGGAGGCGGCCGCGACGAGGCGCTCGACCTCCGTCTCGGCCAGGAAGTGGACGGCCTCGGCACCTCCGCCGAGGCGCCTCGCCCGCAGGCGCACCTGCTCGGCCGACTCCTCCCCGGAGGCGTAGAGGACGCGCCCCCGGCCGGCCCGGTGACGGGCCGCCAGCTGCAGGAGCAGGGTGGACTTGCCGATACCGGGGGGACCCCCCAGCAGGACCAGCGATCCCGGCACGAGACCGCCTCCCAGCACGAGATCCAGCTCGCCGAGACCCGTCGCCGCCCGCTCGGGCGTGCCGTCTCCGGCGGCGGAGAGGGGCAGGGGCGCGGCTTCCGCCCGTCCGGGGGTCCGCGAGCGGAGGGGCGTACCTCCCGTCTCGCGCCGCACCTCGACGAGGGAGTTCCACTCGCCGCATCCGGGGCAGCGCCCCTCCCAGCGAAGCGTCTCGCGGCTGCAGGCCGTACAGGCGAAGCGGACCTCGACGGAGGGCACCGGGCTATGCGCGATCCCGCTTCGTCAAGCCTCGTCCCGCTCGCGGCGCGAGACCGAGTCGAACAGCGTGTAGGGCTTGTGGAAGTAGAGCGGAACGTCGCCCGTCGGACCGTTGCGCTGCTTCCCGATGATCAGCTCGGCCTTCCCCTCGAGCGAGGGGTCGGCCAGGATCTCGTCCCGGCTCTTGTACACCTCCTCGCGGAAGACGAACAGGACCAGGTCGGCGTCCTGCTCGATCGCTCCCGATTCCCGGAGGTCCGCCAGCACGGGGCGGTGATCCGTACGCTGCTCCGGAGCGCGGGAGAGCTGCGAGATGGCCAGGATCGGGACGCCCAGCTCCTTGGCCACGGCCTTCAGCGAGCGGGAGATCGTGCTGATCTCCTGCTGGCGGTTCTCCACGTTGCGGGGCCCGGACATCAGCTGCAGGTAGTCCACGATGATGAGGCCGAGGTCCACCTCGGCGCGGAGGCGCCGGGCCTTGGCCCGCAGCTCGAGCGCCGAGATCGCCGGCGTGTCGTCGATCCAGATCGGCGCCGTGTTCAGGTGGCCCGCCGCGGTCGCGAGGCGGGCGTATTCGTCGTCCTCCAGGCTCCCTCGTCGCAGGCGGCTCGAGTCGACGCGTCCCTCGGCGCACAGCAGGCGCTGGACGAGCTGCTCCTTCGCCATCTCGAGGGAGAAGATCGCCACCGGGATCTCGGCCTCGATCGCCGCGTGCTGGGCCAGGTTGAGCGCCAGCGCCGTCTTCCCCATCGAGGGCCGGCCGGCCAGGATGACCAGATCGGACGTCTGGAGGCCCGAGGTCATGTGGTCCAGGTCCGGGAACCCCGTCGGGACCCCCGTGACGGTGCCGGGGCTGCGCTGCAGCTCCTCGATCCGCTCGAACGTAGGCCACAGGATCTCCTTGATCCAGACGAAGCCCGATCGCTGGCTCGCCTGCGCGATCTCGAAGATCCGCTGCTCGGCCCGGTCGAGCGTCTCGTCCACCTCGCCCGCCGGAGCCTCGTAGGCGTCCCGAACGATCTCGGTGGCCGACTCGATGAGGCGGCGCAGGACCGCCTTGTCCCGCAGGATGCGGCAGTGATACTCGACGTTGGCGGCCGTCGGGACGGCGTCGACCAGCTGGGCCAGGTAGGCCATCCCACCCGCGGATTCCAGCTCGCCGGCCGACTTGAGATCGTCGGCCAGCGTGACGACGTCGATCACTTCGCCGCGGTTGTAGAGGCGCGCCATCGCGCGGAAGATCCGCCGGTTCGCCTCCCGGTAGAACGCCGCGTCGTCGACCAGCTCGACGGCCTGCGCCACCGCGTCTCCGTCGATGAGCATGGCGCCGAGGACGGAGATCTCGGCCTCCTCGGACCAGGGGGGCTGGCGACCGCCGAACGACTCGACGTCCCGGACGGAGAGCGCGGGATCAGCCAAACAGGCCTCCCTGGGCCGGGCCCGTCCTCGCGGCGACCCGCCCTCCTCCCTCCTCCACGATGCGCCGGGCGCGCTGGAGATCCTCCCACGTGGGTCGCGTCCAGCCCGGATTCCGGAGCAGGGCCGCCGGGTGATAGGTGACCACGACGGGGTACCCGGCGTACAGGTGGGTCCGGCCGCGGAGCCTGCCCAGCGACTCCCGCGCCTCCAGGAGGGTCCGCGCCGCGAAGGTCCCGAACGCCACGATCACCTCCGGATCGATCAGCTCCAGCTGGCGCAACAGGTAGGGGGAGCAGGCCTCGATCTCTTCGGGCCGGGGATCCCGATTTCCCGGCGGCCGACACTTGAGGACGTTGCAGATGTAGACCTCCTCCCGCGCGAACCCCGCCGTGAGCAGCAGCCGGTCGAGCAGCTGTCCCGCCCGCCCCACGAACGGTCGGCCGGTCTCGTCCTCCTTCGCGCCCGGCGCCTCGCCCACACAAACGACCCGAGCGCCGGGGCTGCCCTCCCCGAACACGACGTTCCGCCGCCCCGCCTGAAGCCCGCAGCGCGTGCAGCCGACGGCGACGCCGCGCAGGGTGGCGAGGTTGGGGAGGACGCGCAGCTCGGCCGCGTCGGCCTCGGAGCGGAGTCGGGCGATCTCCTCCTCGCGCAGCTCCACCTCGCCCTCCGAGGCGCTCGCCGGAGCCGGGGCGCCGGGGCGCGGCGTGGAGGGATCGCCGGCATCTGCGGCGCGCTTCGCCGACGCACGAGGCGCGGCCTTCGGCTCCGAGGCGCTCGCTCCCGTCGCGCGGGAGCCCGGCCGGCGGCGGCCGCCGAGCGCGAGCCGGCGGGCGGCCCGCAGGGCGTCGGACCGGCTCATCCCGGCGAGGACGACCTCGGGATCGTCCAGCGAGATGCGGGTCTCCAGGTACCGCTGCAGCAGCTCTTTCACGTCCCTCCCATGGCAGCCGGTCGCCGACGGGCTCGAGCGGGTCGCGTCACGGGACCCCTTGGGGAGCCGCGCCGGGAGCTTCGCTCAGGCCAGCCGTTCCTCCACCCGGTCCAGCAGTCGGTCGGCCACCTCCTCCTTCCGAAGGAGCGGCAGCTCCTCCACGTTTCCCCACCGGTCCAGGAGGGTGACGCGGTTCGTCTCGGCCTCGAAGCCCGAGTCCGCTCCCGTCTCGTTGACGGCGACGAAGTCCAGGCCCTTGCGCTCCAGCTTGCGACGGCCGTTCTCCAGGGCATCCTCGGTCTCGAGAGCGAACCCGACCGTGAGGATGCCCGCCGCGCTACGGGCCTCCAGCGTCTCCTCCAGGAGGTCGGGACCCGCCCGGAGCTCGACCTCCAGGGTCTCGGCCTCCTCCTTCTTGATCTTCCGGTCCCGGGGCCTTTCTGCCTCGAAGTCCGAGACCGCCGCGGCCATCAGGAGCACCGACGCCGCGCCGAGCTCCTCGCGGAGCGCCGTCAGCATCTCCTCCGACGTCTCCACCTCGACCGTCCTCGGCCCCGCCGGACGCGGGGCCGAGGACGGCCCCGAGATGAGCACGACGTCGGCGCCCCGGCGCCAGGCCGAGCCCGCCAGCGCGAAGCCCATCCGGCCCGACGAACGGTTGCCGACGTAACGGACCGGGTCCAGCGGGGCCCGAGTCGGGCCCGCCGTCACGACCACCCTCCGGCCCCGCAGCGGGCCCCGCGGCTCCAGGATCCGCCCCAGCCTGGCCCGGATCTCCTCCGGCTCCGCCATCCGACCCACCCCGGTCTCGCCCTCCGCCAGCTCTCCGCGGGCCGGACCGAGAACGCGGTGCCCGAAGCCCTTCAGCAGCTCCACGTTTCGGCGCGTGGCCGGGTGCTCCCACATGCGCGGGTTCATCGCCGGGCAGAGCAGCACCGGGCAGGGCGCCGCCAGCAACGCCGCCGTAGCCAGGTCGTCGGCCGCCCCCCGGGCGAGCCGCGACAGCAGGTCCGCCGTGGCCGGGGCGACCACCGCCACGTCGGCCCGCAGACCGAGCTGGAGGTGGGCCATCGGCCGCTCCCACAGGTCGAGGTGGACGGGGCGCCCGGTAAGGCCCTCGAAGGTGGCCTCTCCGATGAATTTCTGCGCGCCCCGCGTCAGCAGGACGTCAACAGTCGCGCCGGCTTCGATCAGCCGCCGGGCGAGATAGGCGCTCTTGTACGCCGCGATCCCCCCGGAGACGACCAGGAGGATGCGGCGTCCGTCGAACGGCCTCAGGGCGAAGCGCCCCGATGCGTCACGAGTCGGAAGTCCAGCCCGCCCTCGGGATCCGTGAGCGCCCGCAGCGCCAGCGTGGTGAGCTTGACCGCTCCGTACGGCGACCGCTCGAGCGGCAACGCGTTGAGCTCGCGCGCGTACTTCGCCGTCACGAGCACTCCCAGATACTTGTTGCCCGCAGCGCTCGCGACTTCATCCGGCGTGAAGACCTTCATCCCCGACCTCTCCTGTATCGATTCCCGCGTTCGTTCCGCATCGTGGCTTTTCGGGCCCCGAGCCGGGCCATCGCCACCGCGCCCGGTCCGGAGTGATACAACTTACGCCATCGCACGTTCGATTTCATCCGCCAGCCGCCGGCCGCGAGCCGCGGCTCGCTCCCCGATGCGGCTCAGGCGCCGGGCCTCGGCGTCCAGAATGGCGCCGATCGCGTCGAGCGCCTCCTCCAGCTCGTCGTTGACCACCGCGTAGTCGAACTCCTGGATGGCCCGGAGCTCGGCCACGGCCGTGCGCATCCGCCCGCGGAGCGTCGCCTCGTCTTCGCTGCCCCGTCCGCGAAGTCGGGTCAGGACCCGCTCGCCGGTCGGAGGAAGGATGAAGATGGCGAGCGTCTCGGGCACGTGCCGCTTCACCGATCGCACTCCCTGCACGTCGATGTCCAGCAGCAGGTGCCGACCGGCGGCCCGGGCGGCCTCCAGCTCCGAGCGCGGCGTGCCGTACAGCTCGCCGTGGACTTCCGCCCATTCCAGCAGCTCCTCGTCGCGGGCCAGCCGCTCGAACGCGCGGCGCTCCAGGAAGCGGTAGTCCCTCCCCTCCACCTCGTCCCCCCGGCGCGCGCGACTGGTGACCGAGACCGAGAAGCGGAGGTCGTCCCGCCGCTCGACCAGACCGCGACACAGGGTCGTCTTTCCCGCGCCGGACGGGCCCGCCAGCGCGACGGGGAACGGCGGCGCCAGCAGGCCGTCGCCGCCCTCTCCGCGCCCCCTCACCGGCCTCTGCCCCGGCCCGGCCCGCTCACTCGACGTTCTCCACCTGTTCCCGGAGCCGTTCCACCTCGTTCTTCATCTCCACCACCACCCGGGTGATCCCCGGGTCGTTCGCCTTCGCGCCCATGGTGTTGATCTCCCGCTGGAGCTCCTGGACGAGGAACGACAGCCGCTTGCCGACGGGCTCGGCCGCGGGAGCCGCCAGGTACTCCTCGAAGGCGTCGAGGTGCGAGCGCGTGCGCACGATCTCCTCGCCGATGTCCCACTTGTCGGCGATCAGGGCAACCTCCCGCGCCAGCCGGTCCTCGGCCAGGGCCGTCCCTTCCACGAGCTCCGAGACGGCCGACCGGAGCCGCTCCCGCTCCCGATCGAGCCGGGCCGGCGCCAGGCGCGCCACCTCGCTCACGCCGCCTCGAAGCGCCGAGAGGCGCTCGCGCAGGTCGGCCTCCAACCGCCCCCCCTCCCGCTCGCGCATCTCGACGAGTCCAACCAGCGCGCGATCCACCACTTCCGCGACCCGCTCGACCTCCAGCGGCCCGGGGCCGCTCGCCTCCCGCTCGCGCAGCACGCCGCCGAATTGCAGGAGGAGCGAGAGGTCGGGGGCGTCCGCCAGGCCGTACTTCGCCCGCAGCGCCTCGATCGCCTCCAGGAACGCCTCGGCGCGCGCCTCGTCCAGCTCCAGATCGGGGCGGGGCGACGTCGATTCGGCCGTCGAGACCCGAACCTCCACGTACCCGCGGCCGATGCGTTCCGCGATGCGGTCGCGGAGCGTCGACTCCCAGCCATCGGCGCCTTCGGGCAGCCGGAAGGCGAGCTTCAGGTTACGCGAGTTCACCGACCGCAGCTCCGCCGTCACCGCGCCGCCCTCCCGCTCCCCGGTCGCCGAGCCGAACCCCGTCATGCTCCGGATCATCTTCTTCTCCGTAACGATAGGTCTCCTTCTCCGGACAGGTCAAACGATGCCATGAAAACGCTTCATACAAGTGCCGTCAACGAGTTGTCAATTATGAAATTCCCAATGCACACCGACGATGTTTACGCGGGCGGGAAACGCGACGTCGGCAACCTCCTGCGCGTCCAGGCCGGCCGGGTTCAGCGTCTTGTACCAGAACCGGAGGTGGCCCACGCGAAAGGTGAAGTGTCCCCCTCCCCAGGTGTGGGCGGCCAGGGGCACGGCCTCGGTCTGGCCGGGCCGCGCCGAGAGCGCCGCGTCACGACGCGTCACGTGGGCGACCAATCGGATCTCCAGCTCATCCTCGAAGAAGCTGTCGTGGAAGGCCAGCTGGCCATACAGCACGTTTTCCGGCAGGTAGAAAGGCTGGCCGATCTCCGGCTCGACCCTCCGCCACCATCCGCGCAGGCGAACCGGCTCCAGACCGGGGACCACGAGCCCCACCGGAAGCAGCGGGCCCTCGATCCCCGCTTCCAGACCCGTAGCCTCCAGCTCCGGGCCCGGGGTCAACTCGCGATCGAAGGCGTCCCCGAAGGGCAGTCGACGTCCGAGACTCTGGAAGCCGGCCCGCCCGTGCACCCGATAGGGGCCCAGCTCGGCCTCCAGGCCCGCGGCGAGCGCGTCGAAGGAGACGCTCTCGGCGCCGCCCGTGAGCGGCCGCGGGATCCCCCGCGTTCCGGTCGCCGCATCCGCGCGGAGCCGAAGCGGGATCGGGAGCGCCGGAGCCAGGAGCAGTCCGCCCCGCACCTCGGAGCTGCCGAAGCCCTCCCACGAAGCCGCCTCGGCACCCGCGTCCAGGGTCAGAGGGGCGAGCGGGCGCCACGTGACCTCGCCCCGCGCGGCGACCGAGGGCTGCCACGCCGCATCCAGGAAACGCACCTCGGCGCTCGCGTCCAGGTCTCCGGCCGCCGCGCGGAGCGCCAGGGCCGCCTCGCGCACCGTGCGCGCGCCGTCGTCCGAGCCCTCGTCCCCCTCGTCGCCCGCTCCCGGCGGAGCGTCCTCCCGCCAGCGGCTCGTGGCCAGGCGGATCTCGGCCTGGACGGCCTCCGAGAGATCCGCCCGGCCCCGCAGCAGCAGCTCGCGCCGCGCGAACTCCACGGAATCGGCGGCGGCCCGAGAGACCGCCTGATTCCCGTATTCGAGCTGCACGCCCAACCGGTCGGTACCCGGCATCCAGCTCGCTCGGCCCCGGAACTCCAGCCGGTCGTTGTTGCCCGCCGGCGCGTCGACGTCCAGCAGGTCGACCCATCCGCCCAGCGTGATGTCGCGCCCCAGGCCGTTCGTGAAGACGCCCCGGAGGATCTGGGCGCCCGGCTGTCCGGTTCCGGCCGTGATCCGGGAGTAGGCCACCGGGCTGTCGTGTCGGTGGGTGGTGAGATCGAGCCAGACCTCGTCCGCGCGCCGCGCGATCCGGACCCGATCGAGCTGGACGAGCGAGATACGGGTCAGATCCACCTGTCCGCTCTCGAGCGGAGCGATCTCGCGACCGTCGACCGTCAATCGCAGGGAGCCGGGACCGAACGCCCCGTGCAGCAGGTGATGCGGACCCCCGAAATACCCCCCGCGCAGGGGAACCACCCCCGGCACGTGCCGCTCCAGGAGCTCCACGAGCGTCAGGTCCGGGTTGGCCAGGAGACAGTCCCGGTCGCACTCCCACTCCGGCGCGGCGCCGGGCGAGCGGGCCGGGCGAGCGGGGAACGCCTGCACGCGCCGAGGCTCCTGGGCCTGCTCCGTCGTGTCCCGGGCGGCTCCGGTCGTGTCGACGGCCGCCAGCGAGTCCACCGGCGGCAGCTCCTGGGCCGCCCCGCCGGTCGGCGGGAGCAACGTCGCCGCGGCGAGCAGGCCCGCGGCCGCGACGGGAGCCAGCCGGCGCCCGCGGACGGGCTCAGTCGGCGTGACGGAGCCAGTCGACCAGGAGGCGCACCCCGACGCCGGTCGCTCCCTTCGGCTGGTAGCGCTTCTCCTCGTCGGCCCACGCCGTTCCGGCGATGTCCAGATGGGCCCACCGGGCGTCCCCCACGAACTCCTGGAGGAACCGCCCCGCCGTGATCGGACTCGCCTCACGTCCCCCCGAGTTCTTGATGTCCGCGATGTCGCTGTCCAGCTGCTTCCGGTATTCCGACCACAGCGGCAGCCGCCAGACCCGCTCTCCGCTCCGGGCGCCCGCCCTCTCCAGCTCGGCCGCGAGCCCGTCGTCGGGGCTCATCATGCCGATCGCGTGGTGGCCCAGCGCCACGACGCAGCCTCCGGTCAGGGTGGCCAGGTCGACCACGGCCGCCGGATCCAGGCCGCAGGCGTAGGTCAGCGCGTCGGAGAGGATGAGCCGACCCTCGGCGTCGGTGTTCACCACCTCGATCGACGTCCCCGACACGCCCCGGATCACGTCGGCCGGCTTGAGCGCCGAGCCCGAGGGAAGGTTCTCGGTCGCCGGGATCAGGCCCACCACGCGGCGCGACAGTCCCAGCCGGGAAGCGGCGTGCAGGATGCCGAGGACGGCGGCGGCCCCGGCCATGTCGTACTTCATGGCCTCCATGCCGCTGGCCGGCTTCAGCGAGATCCCGCCGCTGTCGAAGGTGACGCCCTTCCCCACGACGCACCAGGGCCGTCCCCCGTCGCCTTCGTGCTGCAGGATGATGAAGCGCGGCTCCTCGGTCGAGCCGCGCGCCACCGCGAGGAGCGCGCCGAAGCCGCGCTCCCGGAGCTCGTCCGGGCCCCAGACCTGGACCGCCAGACCGCGATCGGCTGCCAGCTCCTCCGCGGCCGCGGCCAGCCGGCGCGGGGTGGCCACGTTTCCCGGCAAAGTGACCAGCTCCCGGGCCGCGTTCTGGGCCTCGGCCACGATGCGTCCCCGCTCGGCCGCCTCCCGGCGCGCCTCCCAGGGTCCCTCGGCGCCCCGGCCCGCCGCGAGCAGGGCTCGCTCGGGGGGCGGGGCCCGACGCTCCCTCTCCTCCGCGCTCCGCAGGGCGTCGTATCTCCAGTCGCCCAGGACCAGGCCCTCGGCGGCGGCCTGCCACATCTCGACGGCCGAGCCTTCGCTTCCGGCCTCTGGCATGAGGAACGCCAGGGACCGGGCGCGGGCCTCGCGAGCGGCCCGGACGCCCACGCCGGCCGCCCGCCGCACGCCCTCCGGCGTCTCCCCCTCCTCACCCAGACCCACTGCCAGCACGTCCGGTCCCGAGGCGCGGACCAGCCAGCGCGCCTCTCCCTCCTCGCCACGGAAGGCCTTCCGCTGCGCCAGACGAGCCAGGGCGCCGTCGACGAGCGCGTCGGCGACCGCGCCCGCGCCCTCCAGCCGCGTCTCCTCCCCCAGGGACACCGGGACCGCCACGACGTCCACGTCGAGCTCCTCCGGCGACCCTCGGGTCACCTCGATCCGGCGCATCGGCTCTCCCGTCCGGAGGTTCGGGTCCTGCGGCATATGGAAAGGGCGGGCCGAGCGGCCCGCCCTCGAGTTCCGGTCATCCCTCGCGCCTCACGACGCGCGCGGCCGCGAGCGGTCCAGCGGCCCGCCGCCTCGGCCGCACCTCCTCAGCGGATGGCGGGGTCGGCCGTCGCGCTCAGGAAGCGCTTCTTGAGGTCTTCCAGGGTCAGGGACTCGAACGAGCCACTGGGCACGCGCGCCCGTCGCTGGGGCTCCTTCGGGTCGGAAAAGCAGACGAAGAGGACCGCGTCGTATCCCGGCTCGGGCTCCGGCTCATCCGGATCCGGCCAGAAGACGTCGCGGGACGCCAGCCAGGCCTTCCATCGTCGGCCTGCCTCGTCGCGGAAGGTTTTCGTCATCGTCGCCTCGGGTTTCGGGTTCGACTCGAGATGTCGGGTCTCCTCGACCAAACTACACGGGAAAGACCTCGATGTCCACCGGAGTATCGACAGGGATCACTTGCACTTGCGGTCCGGACGGACCGCGGTGGCTTCGCTGTCGCGGGAGCCGGGCCGGGGCGCACCCGCGCTAGCCAGCGCGACCAGCTTAGAGGTCCGAGTCGACCTCGTCCGTCGCCGGCAGCCGGCAGCCGAGGGCGAATCCCACCCCGTAGCCCACGATGAGGAGTCCGATGAGCAGCGTCACGAGCCAGTAGAAAATGGTGGAGCCTCCCTCGATCTCACCGATTCGGACAACGGTTCGCGGCTTCCCGCGCTGGAACGGGCAACGCCGCCATCGGCCATTCGCCGGTACAAGCTATCGAAAGGCGCCGGGAGACGCACCTGCCCCGCGCACGCCTCGGCCCTCGATCACGATCGCGTCCGCCGGATCCGCCTCAGCCGCCGGATCGCCTCCAGCTGACGGCGCATCCTCTCCACGATCCGGTCCACGAGCTCCTGGGCGGTCTCCTTGGAGCGCTCGCGACCCAGAAGATCCGAGTAGTCGACCGGCTCCCCGTAGTAGACCCAGATCTCCTTCCCCGCCCGGGGCCACCACGCCCCGACCGGCAGCACCTCGCTCATCCCGTCGATCGCCACCGGGATCACGATAGGGTGGTTCCCGAGGATCAGGAGGCCGGCTCCGGGACGTCCGGCCCGGATGGAGCCGTCCCGGGTCCGGGTCCCCTCCGGGAACAGCGTCATGGTGCCGTCGCGCAGCGCCTCCATCATGCGGTAGAGCGCCCGCAGGTCGCGCCGCCCCTCGCGCACCGGGATGCACTTCCACTGGTCGGAGAACCAGGCCAGGACCGGGTTGCTGTAGAAGTTCTCCTCGGCGGCCGGATTCCAGGGGATCAGGTACGGCTTCAGCCACGACCAGGGATAGTAGGCGCAGGTGCCCACCAGGAACGAATCGATCATCGACTGATGGTTGGAGAGGAGGAGCGTGTTCTTCTCGCGCGGCACGCGCTCCCGCCCGATCACGCGGGTCCGGTTCAGCACGAAGAAGAGGCAGCCGATGGCGAAGACCGAGAGGTTGGTCACGAGGTAGCGCGTGAACGGCCACAGCAGGTTGAAGAGCCGCCCGCGGTGGTCCGCCCTGTAGCCTTCCGCCATCCTCGGCCCTCGCGTCGTGACCTCATCGACCCGAGCGCGGCTCGCGCCCGCCCCTGTCCGGAGACCGCGGCCCCGCCCATCGCGGCATCCGACCGCCCCGTCCCCCCCGCGGCTCGCTATGATATCGGCGCCCGGGGCTCTAGAATAGGCGTCCGGTCGTCGCGGTGGCGACCGTCCGGAGCCGATCACGGAAACTCGCAGGAGGCTCGATGCGCTACGGGCTCTCGCCTCGCCTCGCCACGTTCGTGCTCGCCGGCTGTGTGGCCCTGGCGGGCTGCGCCAGCGCCGCTGGTCCCCAGCCCGAGCCGCGAGCCGTGCCGGCTCCGGGCGAGACGCCGGAGCGGGTCGCGACGGAGGCTCCCCTTCGCCCCTCGGAGGCCTCCCTCCGGGCGGCCGAAGGCATCGAGCTGACCGGGCTCGAGACCGGGACGATGTGGACGTTCGAGAACCCGCCGCTCGACTACTGGGAGGCGACGTACGGATTCCGTCCCGACGACGCGTGGCTGGAGCATGTCCGCCTCTCATCGGTCCGCTACGGGGAGATCTGCTCGGCCTCCTTCGTCTCGGCCGCCGGCCTCGTGATGACCAACCATCACTGCGCGCGGGACTGCGCGGAGGCGGTCTCCACGGAATCGGTGGACTACGTGACGCAGGGGTTCTACGCCGCGAGCCCCGAGGAGGAGCTGGTCTGCCCGGATCTGTACCTGGACCAGCTGGTCGAGATCGAGGAGGTGACGGCGCGCGTGAAGGCGGCGGCCCCGGAGGGCGCCTCGGACAGCGCCGCCGTGGCCGCGCGGGAGGCCGAGCGCGAGGCGATCGAGGAGGCGTGCGAGGCGGACTCGGGACTCGAGTGCCAGGTCGTCTCGCTCTACCACGGGGGCCAGTACCAGCTCTACACGTATCGCCGCTACAGCCCGGTGAAGCTGGTCTTCCTCCCCGAGCTGCAGGCGGGCTTCTTCGGAGGGGATCCCGACAATTTCACCTATCCCCGATACGCCCTGGACGTCGCTTTCGCCCGGGCCTACGAGGCGGACGGGTCGACGGCGGCCCGGACCCCGCACCATTTCGAATGGGACCCGGAGGGGGCCGCGGAGGGCGAGCCCGTCTTCCTCACCGGCAACCCCGGATCGACCAGCCGCCTGGCGACGGTCGCCCAGGTCATGTACGAGCAGCGCTTCCGGCATCCCTTCATCGTGACGATTCTCGAGGGACAGCGGGAGCTGCTTCGCTCGATCGCCGTCCGCGGACCGGAGGCCGAGCGCGCGGTCCGGGACGACCTGTTCAGCGTCGAGAACAGCCTGAAGGCGTTCAGCGGCCAGCTCGCCGGCCTTCGCGACACCACCCTGATCGGCCGGAAGATCGCCTGGCAGCGGGCGTTCCGGGACCGCGTGGCCGCGCGTCCCGAGCTGGCGGACGGCTACTCCGGAGCCTGGGATCGGATGGCCGGCATCCAGACGGAGAAGCTCGCCACGAGCCCGCCCCTCAACGTGAACAATCCGGACTTCCTCGGGGGGCCGTACGAGGCGACCGCCGCCTCGCTCGTGCGCTACGCGCGCCAGATGGCGCTGCCCGAGGCGGAGCGGGATTCGGCCTACCGGGGCGAGGCCCTGGCCGAGACCGAGGCCGGGCTCCGCGGCCCGATCCGGGCCGACCCCGAAGTCGCCGCGCGGCTTCTCGAGCTGCGGCTGCGGATCGCCCACCGGTTCCTGCCCCCGGACGACCCGTTCCGCGCGCTGGCCTTCCGGTCGGGCGAGTCGCCGGAGGCCGCGGCCGGGCGCCTCATCCGCCAGACGTCGGTGCTGGATCCGGAATTCCGGAACCGGATCATGGAGGGGGGCGCGGCGGCGCCGGCGGAGGCCGAGGACCCGCTGCTGCGAATCGCGGCGCACATGGTCGAAGCGCTGCCCGGGCTCCAGCGACGATGGGAGGAGATCACGGCCTCCGAGAGCGCCACGGAGGAGCGCCTGGCCGACGCCCTGTTCGCCGTCTACGGGACCGAGATTCCCCCGGATGCCACCTTCACGCTGCGCATCAGCGACGGCGTGATGCGCCGCTATCCCTACAACGGCACGTTCGCCCCATCCTACACGACCTACTTCGGCCTCTACGCGAGGGCCGCCGAGTTCGGGAACGAGGACCCGTGGACGCTCCCCGCGAGCTTCGCGGCGCGACGGGACGAGGTCGCCCTCGCCGCTCCCCTCGACTTCGTCACCACGAACGACATCACGGGCGGGAACAGCGGGAGTCCGATGATCGACCGCGAAGCCCGGATCGTGGGGCTCGCCTTCGACGGGAACATCGAGCAGCTCCCGAACGAGTTCGTGTTCACGACGGAGGCGGCCCGGTCCATCGGCGTGCACTCGGCCGGGATCGTCGAGGCGCTCCGCAGCATCTATCGGGCCGACGCGCTGCTCGCGGAGCTGCTGGGAGACGACGGGGACGAGGAGGCCGGGCCGCGCGCCGGCGCGATCCCCACGGGCTCCGCCGAGGCCGGCGCCGGCGCCCGCAGGCCTGTCGCTCCCCCTCCGGACGCGGAGGGGAGCATCCGCCCGTGACCGGGGCCCGGCGCCTCGCCGTGCTCGGCGCCGGGCCCGTGGGCCTGGAGGCCGCGGCGCGGGCGCTGGCCGAGGGCTGGCGGGTCCGCGTGCTGGAGGCGGGCGAGCCCGCCGAGCACGTGAGGCGATGGGGGCACGTCCGGCTGTTCAGCCCGTTCGGGATGAACGCCGGGCCCGCCGGCCTCGAGCTCCTGCGCTCCTCCGAGGGACCCGGCGATCCGTTCCCCGCTGCCGACGCGATGCTCACGGGCGCCGAGCTCCGGCGATCGTATCTCCTTCCGCTGGCCCGCGCCCTCGCGGCCCGGGCGCCGGTGGAGCCCGGCACGCGCGTCGTCTGCGTGGGCCGGAGCCGGTTGCTCAAGGGGGAGTCGATCGGCTCGGCGGCCCGAGCGGCCGATCCCTTCCGGATCCTGGTCGAGCGGGGCGGCGTCGAGGAGGAGCGGGAGGCCGACGTCGTGCTCGACTGCACCGGGACCTACGGGCGCCCGAACCGGCTGGGTCCCGGCGGGCTGCCCGCGCGTGGAGAGCGCGCGCTTCGGACGCGCATCCAGTACGGGCTCCCCGACGTGACGGGGCGGGACCGGGCCCGCTACGCGGGACGGCGGACCCTGGTGGTCGGCGGGGGTCACTCCGCGGCCACGACGGTGCTCGCGCTGACCGAGCTGGCCGCCCGCGAGCCGGGGACGAGCTTCCTGTGGCTCACGCGTGCCACGCCCGGCGCCCTCGAGCGCATCCCCGACGACCCGCTGCCCGAGCGCGCGGCGCTCGTGGATCGGGCCAACGGGCTGGCCGGAGATCCGCCACCGGGGAGCGCCTGGCGAGGCGGCGCGCGCGTCCTGGCCGTGGAGCCGGTGGCCGGCCCCATCCGGGTGAGCTTCGAAGCGCGGGGAGCGAGGCGCGAGGCGCGCCTTGGGGAGGGCGAGTCGGAAGGGGCCCGCGTCGAGACGGTCGAGGTGGACGAGGTCGTGGCCAACGTGGGCTACGAGCCCGACGACCGGATCTACCGGCAGCTACAGATCCACGAATGCTACGCGTCGCGAGGGCCCATGAAGCTGGCCGCCGCGCTGCTGGGAGCGGCCGGCGACGGACCCGTCGACTGCCTCGAGCTGGGCGGGTTCGGGCCCGAGGCGCTCGAGAACCCGGAGCCCGGCTTCTTCATCCTGGGCATGAAGAGCTACGGCCGGAACGCGGCGTTTCTGCTCCGCAACGGCTACGAGCAGGTGGAGGACGCCTTCACGCTCCTCCGGCGCGGGTTCGAAGGGTCCGACGCGGAACGGGAACGGGTCGCTTCCTGACCTCCCCCGCCCTTCCGGTGCGGGCGAACCGGCACGGCCCGACCCCGCTTCACATGCGCTTGTAAGCCGGGCCGCTCCCTCCCTCCCTCGGCGTCCAGCGGGGACCCAGCACGTCCGTCGCCTTGCAGTCGATGCAGTTCGGCGCGTTCACGACGAGGCGGTCCCCGTCCCGCTCGTAGACGGAGGCCGGGCACATGTGCTCGTAGAACTCGGCCACCTCGGGCGGCACATCGTCCCTCACCACCAGATGGGAGGGGATGTCGTCGCGCGTGGCGTTGCCCGAGCGGAACACCGCATCGGGCTTCGCGAAGGTCCGCTCCCCGTCCGGGCGGAAGTCCGGAGCGGGGACGATCCGGCGAGCGACCTCGGCGTCCGGCTCGGCCGGGATCCGGCCGCCCGGGAACGCGCCCCCCGTGAGCTGCATGAGGCCGGCCTTGACTCCGCCGGTCCAGAAGCCGCTCCGGAACGCCAGTCGCATGTTACGCGTCCGGTACAGGTCGCGGACGACGAAGCTCTCGCGCAGCGCCCGGTCGTACGAGGACAGCCCGGCCGCCGAGACGTCGCCGTTCCGCAGCGCCTCGAACGCCGCGCGGGCGGCGAAGGTGCCCGACTGCACCGCGTAGTGGATCCCCTTCAGCGAGGCCACGTTCACCAGCCCCGCGGCGTCGCCGACCACGAGCAGCCCGTCCCCGTGGAGCCGATCGGGCAACGACCAGTAGCCACCCTCCGGGATCGTCTTTCCGCCCCACTCCACCAGCTCGCCGCCTTCCAGCAGCTCGGCCACGAACGGGTGCTCCTTCATCCGCTGGAGCAGCACGTGCACATCCAGGGTGTGCTGCCGGTAGTCCAGACCCACGACGAGGCCGAGGGAGATGAGGTGCGGCCCCATGGGATAGATCCAGCTCCCCCCGAACGCGTCCCGCGGGAGCGGCCAGCCGAGGGTGTGCACGACGGCGTCCAGCGGCCGCTCTACCCGCCACAGCTCCTTCACGCCCAGCGCCCAGATCTGGGGGTTGGGCGAGCCGATCCCCTCGCGATCCATCCAGGCCCCGGCGAGCGCGCCGCGGGTACCCTCGGCCAGGATCGTGACGCGGGCCGACAGGTCGGTCGGAGGCATGTATCCGGCCCCCGGAGCCCCGTCGCGCTCCAGCCCGGCGGGCGTCGTGCGAACCCCGGAGACCCGGCCCCCGTCCAGCAGCAAGGCGTCGGCCGGGAAGCCCGTGAACAGGTTCACGCCGAGCGCCTCGGCGCGCTCGCCCATCCAGCGGACGATCTCGCAGATCGAGCCGACGTGGTTCCCGCCGTTGCGCATGGTGGGCGGGGCCGGCAGCCGGACCCTCCGCCGCTCGGTGAGCAGGTAGACCCGGTCCCGCTCCACGGGGCCGCGGAAGGGCAGATCCTCCTCGGGCACCTCCGGGAACAGCTCGCGGAAGGGGGCGGGGTTCACGACCGCCCCCGAGAGGCAATGCTCCCCCAGCTCGCCGGACTTCTCCAGCACGCCGATCTCGAGCTCGGCGGGTTCCCCGCCCGCCTCGGCGTCCCGTCGGGCGAGCCTGGCCAGCTCGATCGCCGCGGCGAGTCCGGCCGGGCCGCCCCCGACGATCAGGACGTCCAGCGGCACGGCCTCCTCGCCGGGCGCCTCCTCGCGCAGTAGACGCGCCTCCGGGAGGGGCGGCTGGTGCCGGGACGGGACGATCGCGCCTTCGCGGCTCGGCTCGCTCATCGCGGGCCAAGATGGAGGGGAGGCCCGCCCCGGGCCAGCGACCAGAGGCCTGTCCCAGTCATGGGGCGAGCCGCGTTTCTCGGACCGCTCCTGGCTCAGGCGGTCGCCTGCGATCGCGGCGCCACAGATCGGGATGGAAGAGCAGCAGCACGGTGAAGATCTCCAGCCGCCCCGCCAGCATGAGGAAGACCAGGACCAGATGCGAGATCGGGCCCATCCAGCCGTAGTTGTCCACGGCTCCCACATCGCCGATCCCGGGGCCGATGTTCCCGATCGTCGCGGCGCTCGACCCGATCGAGGTGACCAGGTCGTGGCCCAGCAGGGCCATGGCGAAGACCCCCGCCACGTGGAGCACGATGTAGAAGAGCGCGAACGCCAGGATCCGCTGCAGCACGCCCTCGCGCACCGGCCGGTCGCCCAGCCGCGTCGGGACGATGGCCCTGGGGTGCAGGCTCCGCTTGAGCTCGGCGATCCCGTGACGAAAGAGGATGTAGACGCGCATCGCCTTCATCCCGCCGCCGGTGGAGCCGGCCATGCCGCCCATGAACATGAGGCCGAGCAGCAGGAGCTGGGCCCCCGTCGCCCACTGCTCGTAGTCGAACGTGACGTACCCCGTCGTGGTTCCGATGGAGACGGCCTGGAAGAGGGCGTCGCGGAAGGCGCGCTCGACCCCCACGCCCTCGTAGCTTCCGCCGACCCACACGATCCCCAGGATCATCGCGGCGGCTCCGAGAAGCACGGCCGTGAAGAACCGCCACTCCGGGTCCCTCCAGTAGCCCGGCCTTCCCACCGCCGCCCGGAAATGCAGCGTGAAGTTCACCGCCGCCAGGTACATGAACAGGATGATCACGTACTGGACCCACGCGGAGTCGTAGGCGGCGATCGAGGCGTTCCTGGGCGAGAAGCCCCCCGTCGACAGGGTGGTGAACGCGTGCGTCACGGCCTCGAACGGGGAGAGCCCGCCCAGCATCAAGAGGGCGGCCTCCGCCACGGTCAGCCCGCCGTACACGTACCACAGCAGCTTCGCCGTCTGCGTGATCCGCGGCGCGAGGCGCTCCGGCGTGGGGCCGGGAACCTCGGCGCGGAACAGCTGCATGCCCCCGATCCCGAGAAAGGGGAGGATCGCCACGCCGAGCACGATGATGCCCATGCCGCCGAGCCACTGGGTGAGGCAGCGCCAGAAGTGGATCCCGTGGGGCAGCCTCTCGATCTCTCCGAAGACCGTCGCTCCGGTGGTGGTGAAGCCCGATACGGACTCGAACAGGGCGGCGGCGGGCGAGGCGAGGCTTCCGCTCAGCAGGTAGGGGATGGCGCCCACCACCCCCACGGCGAGCCACGCCAGCGAGACCACGGCGTACCCCTCCCGCAGGGACAGGTCGCGCTCCAGGGAGGTGCGCCGCCAGGCGAGCCAGCCGGCTCCGGCCGAGAGGGCCGCCGAGACGACGAACGCCAGCGCGTCGCCGTCGCCGTACAGGACGGCCACCCCCGCCGAGACCGCCAGCGCGCCCGACAGCGCCATGAGGATGACGCCCACCACGTTGACCAGATGAGCGAATCTCACGCGGCCCCACCCCCCGCTCGCGACGCCGGCTCGGCGCCCGCTCGCGCCGCACCGCCGACCGGCGCGTCCCCGCGGCCTCGGCTCACGCGAACAGTTGCTCGAGCTTGCTCACGGCCTCCGGGACGGCGAACAGGATCACGTGATCCCCCTCCTGGACCGCGTCGCCGCCGCGGGGCGTGATCACGTCGCCCCGGCGGATGATCGCGCCCACCAGTCCGCCCTCGGGAAAGTCCACATCCTTCAACGGGACGCCCAGCGACTTGGCCTTCGGCCCGATCCGCACCTCGATCGCCTCGGCGTCGATCCCCTTCATGATCGCCACCCGCGCCACGTTGCCGTGCCGCACGTACCGCAGGATGGTGTTCACGGCCGACATCCGGGGCGAGACGGCCGCGTCGATCCCGACCCGGCTGACCAGGGGCACGTACTCGAACCGGTGCAGGAGGCTGATCACCTTCTTCGCGCCCGCGGCCTTCGCCAGGAGGCTGGAGAGCATGTTCGTCTCGTCGTGGTCCGTGAAGGCGACGAAGCCGTCGATCCCCTCGATCCCCTCCATCTCGAGGAGATCCATGTCGGTGGCGTCCCCGTGCAGCACCAGCGCGCCGGGCAGCTGTTCCGAGAGCTCGACGCAACGCTCGCGGTCGATCTCCAGGATCGTGCAGCTCACGTCGTGGTCCGCCAGGTGCTGGGCCAGATAGGTCGCCTCGAGGCTCCCGCCCGCGATCATCACCCGGCGCAGCTTGTAGGGGGAGTAACCGGCCATGGGCGGGATCTCCTTCATCTCGGCCGCCGGGCTGAGCACGAAGATCAGGTCTCCGGCCTCGATCCGGCTGGCCCCGGTGGGGATCGTCGTGACGCCGTCCCGGGCGATCGCCACGGTCACGTAACGCCGGCCCTCCAGCTCGCGATCCAGGTCGGCCAGGGTCTTCCCCGCCACCTGGGCCCCCTCGTGCACTCGCAGGCCCATGAGCTGGACCTTGCCGTCGGCGAAGCGCACCAGCTCGGTGGCCGCCTCGCTTCCCAGGAGCTGGAAGGTCTCCCAGGCGCACTCGCGCTCCGGGTTGATCATGAGGTCGATCCCGAGCCGCTCCTGCGAGAGGACCCCCTCCTCGGTGAAGAACTCGGGGTTGCTGATCCGGGCCACCTTGACGCCCACGTCCATCGCGGCCGCCGCGAGGCAGGCCAGGATGTTCACCTCGTCCTTGTTCGTGACCGCGAGCAGGAGGGAGGCGCCCGCCACGCCGGCCCGCTCCAGCACGTGCACGGACGCGCCGTTTCCCACCACCGCCATCACGTCGAGGCGGTCCTCGATCAGCTCCGCCGTGCCGGGATCCGACTCGATCACGACGACGTCCTGGCCCTCCTCCGAGAGGCGCTCCGCCAGATGGAAGCCCACCTGGCCCGCGCCGACGATCACGATCCTCATCCTGGCTCTCTCGCTCGCCTCTGCAACCGTCCGTGGGCCTCGAGCACCTCGAGCGTCCGCTCCAGGGGCAGCGCCTCGACGCGGCGGCCCCGATGGCCGGTCACCGTCGTGGCCCGAAACAGCGAATTTATCACCGCTTCCTCCGTCGCCTCCACCGCTGCCTCGAACAGGGAGGACAGGGCCCGTCCGTCGGTGGTCGGCATGGCGTCGGAGGTGGAGAACGCGATCGCGTAGTCGCCGGAGCCGTGCGACATGTGAGAGCCCGTCCGGCCCAGTCCCAGGAACGTGCGGTAGGCCAGCCGCTGGAGCTCCCGGTGGGCCAGGGGGGCGTCGGTGGCCACGACGATCATCGCCGATCCCTCCCACCCGTCTCCTCCGTCTTCGGGGCGGGCCGGATCCCGCGCCTCGAGCTCGCGGCCCACCGGGACGCCGTCGATCCTCAGATCGCCCCCGTAGTTGGTCTGCACCAGGACTCCCACCGTGTGGCCCCCGACGGCCTCGCTCAGGCGGCGGGAGGCCGTCCCGATGCCCCCCTTCCACCCCAGGGCCGTCGTGCCCGTCCCCGCGCCGACGCTCCCTTCGGGGACGGGACCCCCCTCGGCCGTCCGCAGCGCCTCGAACACGTGCTCCGGACGGATCGGGCGGGCCCGGATGTCGCTCAGGAAGCCATCGTTCGTCTCGCCCACGACCGGGTTGATGGAGCGGACCTCCTCGTTGCCCGGCCGCTCGAGCATGGCCGTCACCAGCGCATCGGCCGCGCGGAAGACGCTGAGCGTGCCCGTGAGCAGGATCGGCGTCTCGATCTCGCCCAGCTCGTTCACCTGGCTCAGGCCCACCAGCTTGCCGAACCCGTTCCCCACCGCGATGGCCGCCCGGACCTTGCGGCGGAACAGGTCGCCGTCGTGGGGCAGGATCGCCGTCACACCGGTGCGAATCGAGTCCCCCACGCGGACGGTGACGTGCCCGACCCGCACCCCCGCCACGTCCGTGATCGCGTTCAGCTCGCCCGGAGGCAGGCGGCCGATCATCACCCCCGCCTCCCGGGCGCGCGGCCGTTCCTGCGCGGCCAGCCGGGGGACCAGGATCGGGCTCCAGAGGAGGGGAAGCGTCGACAGAAGCAATGTCATAACGCATGCTTTCACATACACTTGATCACCTTCGCACGGAGGTTGCATGGATCCGGTCCGGGTGACCGGGCGCGCCGCCGGCGCGTCCAACCTGAGTGACAGCGATGATGGAGAAGAACCCGTTGTGGAGGAAGGAGCGAACGCCATGCAGAAGCGAAGAGCGTTTGGCGGCAGCATCCTCGCACTGGCCGGGACGGTGGCCTTCGGTCTCGCGCTGCCGGCGACGGGCGCCGCGCAGAACCTCGGTTTCGGACTCAAGGTGAACGCCGGCTTCGCCATTCCCGGCGGAGACCTGGGCGACGGAGATCCCGGAGACGTCGGCCTGGACGGCGGCCCGGGGTTCGAGGCCACCGTGAGCCGGGCGTGGGCCAGCGGCTTCGAGCTCGGCGTCGGGACGGGCATCAGCTTCCACGACGTCGGCGGCGTCGGCGAGAACGCCGATCTGATCACGGTTTACGCCGAGCCGCTCTACCGGTTCGGCGTCCGCGCCGACCGCATGCCCCACCTCCATCCCTTCTTCGGCGGACGCATCGGGTACGCCCGCCTGAGTCATCCGGTGGACGCCGCCTCGAGGAGCGGCTTTCTGGCGGGACCGGTCGGTGGCGTCGAGTACTGGCTCTCGGACGAGGTCGGCCTGGTCGGCACGGCCGCCTTCGACTTCTTCAACTTCGGCGAGCCGGAGGCCGGCGGGGACGACGTCGGCGGAAGTCGCTTCGCCGTGCAGGGCGGGCTGAAGGTGCGCTTCAACTAGGCTCGGAGAGGCCGGATCGAGAGCTGAGCGCGGGGGCGAGGACGAGCGACGCCGCATGGCGCGATGCAGCGGCGCGCGAATGCAGGCGGAATTGCGAAACGGAGCACGTCAGCCCGCGGAGCTCAGCCCCCGGGAGCGACCGGTCCCGCCGTGCGCCCCCGTCGGGCGCTCCGGCGCCCCGATCCCGGCCAGGGCCGGCTCCGGCCAGGAGGCCTCGGTCGATTCCGATGGACCGCCCGTGCCATCCTCGAGGCTGATCGGCAGCCGCACGAGGAAGCTGGTCCCCTGGCCGGGCTCGCTGTCGACCTCGATCGAGCCGCCGTGCGCTTCGACCACCTCCCGCGCGATCGCGAGCCCGAGACCCGTCCCCACCTTCCCCGCACGGGGGCCGGCCTGGTAGTACTTTTCGAAGATGTAGGGGAGCTGCGCGGTCGGAATTCCCTCTCCCGTGTCGCTCACCTCGATCTCCAGGCGTCCGTCGCGACCGCCGGTGTGCACCAGGATCCGGCCGCCGGAAGGGGTGAACTTGAACGCGTTCGAGATCAGGTTGCCGAGCAGCTCGTGCCGGATGCGATCCGGGTCGAGCTCGACCCTCGAGGGCGTCGTCTCCTCCGTCTCGACCACGAACTCCACGCCCTTCTGGGCGGCCAGCGCGCCGAACGCCTGACGCACCCCCTCCACCAGGTCCCGGGGGTCCACTTGGCGCGGCGAGAGCTCCAGCCCGCGCGCCTCCAGACGGCTCATGGCGAGGAGCTGGTTCACCCGTTCGGCCAGCACCTCCGTCTGCTCCTGGATGTAGCGCAGCGTCTGGACCTGCTTGGCCGTGACGGAGCCGTAGAGCCCATCCTCGAGCATCTCCGCGTACCCTTCGATCACGCTGACCGGTGTCTTGAGCTCGTGGCTGGCGATGCTCACGAACTCCGCCTTCAGCCGTTCCAGCTCGGCCAGTTGCTCCGTCATGGTCCGGAACGAGCGACACAGGTCGCCGACCTCGTCCTTCCGGTCGTACGGCAGCCTGGCGGGGGGCACGAACCGTCCGGCGGCCACGCTCGCCATCGCCGCACGGAGCTGCCGGAGGAGGGCCGTGAAGCCTCCGATCGCCAGGGCGCCCACCAGCACGGCGATGAAGAGCGCCGCTCCATACGCCAGCCCCATCGTCCGGACCACGTCCGAGCTGATCTTCTCGGCGCGGATCGCCTCCGCCCTGCTGCGGTCGTCGACCACCCGGGCCAGGTCGTCCAGGGAGCCCTGGGCGCGCGCGTACAGCGGCTTGACATCGTCGAAATAGGCCGTGGCCTCTCCGATGCGGTCCCGCTGGATGAGCCGGTCCAGCCTCTCCGTGGCGGCCCGCAGGGAATCCACGAGCGCGGCCTGCTCCTGGACCGCATCGCCGTAGCCGCTCACCCGCAGGCTGCTGAGCTGGCGCTCCGCCCGCTGGAGGCGCTCGTACACCGTGCGCCGCGCGTCGGGCCCGGGAAGCGCCACGTAATTGCTCTGGACGCGGTTCAGCTCGGCCAGCGAGGTCTCCAGCCGACCGATGGCGAGGAACGCCTCCCCGTGGCGGGTCTGCAGGTCGAAGGCGATCTGGCGGAGGTCCACGAGGCGCGTGACCCCGAGGACGGCGGGGATCATCAGGATGACGATCACCAGGCCGCCGACCAGGTAGAGCCGGGCCCGCAGCGTCATTCCCGCGGCCTCACGGCTTGAGAGCCCGTCGGATCCGATCGAGCTCCGCCTCGAGCTCGGCCAGACGGGTTTCCAGGACGCTCGCGCTGTCCCGCCATTCCGCCCCCTCCGCCAGCGCCGCCTCGAGTCGCTCCTGGAGCGGCCGGCCCGGCAGGGCCGGCAGCGCGGCTCCCGCGACCGCGAGCGCGGGTGGATCGGCGTCGCAGCCCTCCAGGGCCGGCCGCTCCCCCCCTGCCCGAGCCTCCGCGCCGGCCTCGGCGACCTCCGGGCCGGCCTCGACGGGCGGCGCCTGCTCCACCGGCTCCGTCCCCGCGGGACGCGACGCCCCTCCGAGATCCAGCGCGATCAGATAGAGGGCTTCGACCACGGGCTCGGTCCACGCCGGTCGACCCGGCGAGAGCAGGTACGCCTCCGCGACCCGCCGCGCCCGTCCGGGATCGCGATCGGGGTTGCGGGGATCGAGCAGCACCCCGAGAAGCGCCACCCGCGCGGAGGCGCCGAGCGCCGTTCCGCGGCACTCCCGGGCCACGCCTTCGAGGGCGCGGACCGCGGGCTCGAAGCCGCCCCGGCGGGCCGCGGCCAGGCCGTCCATCATCGCCTCGAGGGCCGGAACGGCCGCCTCGACCCGCGGGTCATCGGCCGAGACCCGGGAGGCCGGCTGCGTCGACGCGCACGCCACCACGACGCCGCCCAGCAACAACGACGACGTCCGGACGTTCATGCGACGTCTCCCCTCACGCGGTCTCGGCCATGTGACACCTGGCCAGGGCCTTCACGACCGCGGGATCGAATCGGGCCCCGGCCTCCGCCTCGATCCGCTCGATCGCCTCGACGACGGTCGGGGACGAGGAGCCGTGCAGCAGTCGGTCGAAGCGGTGCGCCACCGCGACGATGCGGGCCTCCAGCGGGATCCCGGCGCCACGCTTCCCGTCCGGGGCGCCGCCGCCGTCGAAGCGGAGCAGATGACCCGCCGCGATGGCTCGGGCCACTTCCAGCAGCGACGACTTCCCGTCGGAGAGGCTGCCGACCGACACGTCGTGGAGCAGGGTCGCACGACGTATGTGTCGGATGCGGTCGTGCGCCAGCCCCAGGGCCCGGGCGATGCCGGCGGCCGACTCGGCGACACGTGCGGCGTGCGCCCCCGGCTCGCGGGAGCCGGCGTCCGTCGCGGCGGCCCAACCCGCCAGCGCCTCGTCCAGCGCGGACTCCGCCTCCGAAGCCCCCTCACCGTCCAGCCGTTCCTCGAGCTGGCGGCAGCGGAGGTGGAGGAAGCGGGCTTCGAGCAGGTTCCGGACGCGGATGCCCACCTCCGTGGGGCTCATGGGCTTCGTCAGGAAGTCCCGGGCCCCGGCCGCCAGAGCACGCCGTCGGGCTTCCCGGCTCACGTCCGAGGTGAGAATGAGGATCGGGAGGTAGTCCTCCTCGTCCAGATGCTCCTGCAGGGCCTCGAGCACCGCGAAGCCATCCAGGTCCGGCATCAGGAGATCGAGAATCACCAGGTCCGGCTGGAAGCGAAGGAAGGCCGGCGCGGCCTGCTTCGAGTCGGTGATGCCCTCGATGCGCTCGTAGCCCGCCCAGCCTAGCACATCCGTCAGATAGCGCACGTTCTGGGGCTCGTCGTCGACCAGGAGAATCCGGGCTTGGTTGAGAAGTTCCTCCTTCATCCCTGCCTTCCGTGGGCGGCCGCGATCGGAACGATGGACATCGTGGCAATCACGCACAAAACTGCAAGAACCGCGCTCGCCGGCCCTCCCCGGTTCGCCGCTTCCGACGCCACCGGCTCGCTCCCGGCGCCACGCGGCCTCCGCCGTCCTTCCACGGCATCCGGCGGGCCTTCCTACACGCCTGCGAGGCCCTCCGGCGGCGTCGCGCGCCCGCGACAGGCGGCCGGCTCGCGCGGACATCAGCCATCGGCCACGACCGTCGCCCGCTCGACGTGGTCCAGTCGCGGAAACGATGTCTCGAGGTAGGCGTTCCCCTCCTCCTGGATCTTCGCCTGGTCCGGTCCGCCTCCGCGCGGAGGGCCTTCCCCGTATCCGGCGTACAGCCGGTCCACGACCTCCATCCCTTCCATCACCTCACCGATCGGAGCGAAGCCCATGGCGTCCAGCTGCGAGTTGTCCCCGTAGTTGATGAACAGTTGCGTCGTGCGCGAGTTCGCGCCGCGGGTCGCGAAGGTGAGGGTGCCCCGCTCGTTGCCCACCACCACGGGATCGTCCGGAATGGTGGCGTCCCGCCAGGCGGCCGACACCTCCGGATCGCCGTGGATCCCGAATTGCGCGACGAAGCCCTCGAGCACGCGGAAGAAGTGGACGCCGTCGTAGAAGCCGTGCCGGACGAGGTTGTAGAAGCGATCCGCCCCGTTCGGGGCCCAGGCTCGGCGCACGAGCACGGTGAAATCGCCCGCGCTGGTCTCGAAGCGGACCCGGAAGCTGTCGGGCGCCGCGCGCGCCATCTCCGGACTCCCCGGATCGGGGATGGGGCTCCCGTTCGTCGTTCCTTCCTGTCCGCCGGAGCCGCAGCCCGCCCCGGCGACGGCCGCGGCCCAGCTCGCGAGCGCCGCCGCGCCCCACCGGCCGGCCCCCGTCGGCGCCCGCCTCGATCGTCCTCGCATCCTCACCTCCCGGTTGGCCGGGGCCGCCGCGACGGCGCCCCGGCAGGCTCAGTGCTCGCGCACGAGGTACAGGTAACTGTCCTCGATTCGGTATATGAGCGGGGCCACCGGGACGCGCGGGTAGCGCGACCGAAGGCGCCGGGCCTCGCCCAGCACGAAGTCCACCTCGTTCCCGATCTCGAAGGTCGGAGCGAAGTGCCGGAAATGCTCGTCGGCCCGCTCCGCATCCCACCCGGCACCCTCGACCAGCCCCTCGACGAACGCCTCGCGGCGCCCCATGAGGTTCACCATCCCGCACCCGTCGTGGCCGATGAGGGCGATCGCCCGCACGCCGCCCACGGCGATCGCGTAAGAGACCGTGAACTCGCTGTAGCGGAGGTTGGCGCCACCGGCGCGTAGAACGTAGGCGAAGTTGTCGGGAATGCGAAGACGCTTGCGGTGATCCATGCACATCCCGACGAGCAGCTCGGCCCGCTCGTAGCGCGCGTGCGGCGCCTCGAGGTTGTGGTAGGCCAGCAGACGCTCGATCGGCGTGTCGCGGTACTCCTCGGCGATCGCCGAGACCGAGGTCACCGGCTTCAGGCGCTCCACGACACCCCCCGCCCGACGTCCAGAATGCGCCTCGAGCCACGACCCGCTGGATGGCTCATTCGATGTCCAGCCGGTACGCCACGAGGCTCACCTCGTCGTAGTCGCCGAACTCGAGCGCCCACACGGTGTCCCCCGCGGCCGCCTGGATCCGCGATCGCTCGGGAGCGACGACCTCCCCCAGGTAGCGGCCGTCCGGCTCGAAGACGTCGTACCGGGCCCCGGGCCGCCCGTAGAACGCCTCCTCCGGGCCCAGCGGGTCCGGCCGGTCGCGCTGGACCCACAGACGGCCCCGCGCGCCCAGCACGAGGCGGCCGATCGGAGCGGGCGCCGGAGGCCGCGGGGCGGCACGAATCCTCCCCTGCAGGAAGTGCTCGCCCGGCCCCGGGTTGCCGCCCGTCTCCTCGGGCCGGAGCGGGAAGCCCTCGGCGTCGCGGCACACCCTCAGGACCAGGGAATCGCCCGGACCGTAGATGTCGATCCGGTAGGTACCGTCGGTCGCCGCGACCGCCAGGCGCTCCCCCGCCACGGCGGCCAGCACGGTGGGCCACCCCGGAACCGGCGCGTGCCGCTCGGGCTCGAGGCTCGGCACGGCGACGCGGGCCAGCGTGTCCGGGCTCTCCGCCCCCGGGCGGAGGGCGAGCAGCGCCTGGACGGGCCGTGCCTCCGGTCCCGCGCCCTCGGGACGGGCGGGGGGCGGCACCAGCAGCACGGTTCCGTCGGGCCGCACCCCCGCCCACGTGAGGGCGCCTCCGGCCACGATCGGAGCCGTGAACGCGGGGTCCACGTCGACGGCGTCGGGCCCCGGCTCGCCCTCCACGGCGTAGACGACGCGCGGACCGGCGATGTCGAAGATCGCGAGGCGCGCGTCGCTCGCCCACGCCGCCGCCACCGGGCGGCGCACCTCGCCCGGCCCCTCGCCCTGCCGTGTCCAGGAGCCGCTCCACTCGCCGTCCGGACCCACCACCACCACCCTGCCCAGCGCGAAGTCCGGAATCGCGGTGCGGCCGCCCGGGCTCGCGGCCACGCCCACCGGATAGGCCAGCTCCTCGCCCTCGCGCAGGCCCGCCGCGCTCCAGAGGCGCTCGAAGCTCGTCGTGCGTCCCGACCACTCGCCCTCGCCCCGGTTCGCCACCGCCGGCGCGTCCGCCGGCTCGGGACACCAGGACGCGGCCTCGGGCCCCCCGCAGCCCGCCACGATCCCCACCAGCGCCGCGATCGCGCCCGCCGCGATTCCCGTCCGTCCACCGTTTCCGACCATGGCGACAACAGATAACCCGAGCGGCGACGTCGATCCAGTCCCGAGCGCGGAGGGGCGGAGGCCGAAGCCTACGGCGACGACTCCAGCCCCTCCGCCCCGCGCGCCACCCGATAGCGCAGCACGTACGGCACGCCCAGCTCGTCGCGCAGCACGCCCCACAGCCGATCGCCCCACACGGCGCGCGGGCGCACCCGATCGCCCGTGTCGCCCACCATGTACCGCTCCGCCCGCAGGGTCGAGCCGCCCGGCCCTCCTTCGCCGCCGCCGCACGCCATCCCCCAGCCGGCGACCAACGCGGCCACGGTCGAGGCCATCGTCCTCGACGTCCTCATCGCATCACCTGCTCCGAAGCTGTCCGGGCCCCGGCGTGTACCCGGCCGCCGCGCGTACGCCGCCCTCCCGCTCATGGCGCCCGGCGCGCCACCAGGTGACGGTAGGCCACCGGAATGGCGACCAGCACGAACAGGGTGCTGGAGAGCAACCCCCCGATCGTGGCCAGCGCGAGCGCGTTCCAGATGTTCTCGTCCGAGCCGGCGAGCAGGACGAGCGGGAGGAGCCCGAACACGGTGGTGCAGGTGGTCATGAGGATCGGGCGCACCCGTTCCAGCGTGCCCCGCACGATCGCCGCCCGCGTCTCCATCTCCTGCCTGAGCTCGCCGATGTGGTAGACGATGAGGATCGCGTTGTTCACCACGATCCCGCCCATCATGATCGTCCCGATGTAGGCCGTCCGGGTGAAGGTGGCGTCGGCGTAGAAGAAGATCAGGAAGACGCCGATCAGGGCGAGCGGCAGCGTGAGCAGCACCACGAAGGGGGCCGCCAGCGACTCGAACAGCGCGGCCGTCACCATGTAGATGAGGAGGACCGAGAAGGCGAGCGCCAGGTAGACCTGCGCTCGCTCCTCCTCCGACCAGCGGAACCGGTCCTCCGTCTGGATCCGGTAACCGGGGGGAAGCTCCATGGCCTCGACCACGGCGTCGCGGACCAGGTCGCCGAGCTTCCGGGGTCCGCGGAACTCCCAGGCCACCGTGCGCTCGTACTGCTGGTCCTCGCGGCGGATGCTGGCGAGGACGTCCTGGCGGCCGAGCTCCGCCACGCTGGCCAGCCGCACCTCGGCTCCCCGGCCCACCGGAACCTTGAGCCGCTCGAGGGCGCCCAGGTCGAACTCGCGGTACCCGGCGACCTTGATCGACAGCGGGCGCTCGTCGCCGCCCAGCCGGATCCGCTGGCCGGACTGCGCGCCCCGCACGTTGGCCGTCACGAAGCCCAGGAGCTGCTGCACGTCCAGGTCCCAGCTCCCCAGGGCGGCGCGCTCGGGCGCCACCGTGTACTCGAACTCCCTGTCCCGCTCGTACCAGTAGCCGCTGGCGTTCGGGTCCACGTCCCGGATGCGGCTGAAGCGCTCCAGCCGGGAGGCCAGCTCCTCGCCGATATCCCGCACCGTGAGGTAGTTGTAGCCGAACACCCGCAGCCGGTAGTTGGGGGGGCTCCCACCGCCGCCGTAGAAGCTCGGCCCGTAGCCGATGACCCGTACCTCGACGCCCGAGAAGCCGTAGCTGTAGGCGACCATCTGCTCCTTGATCGCCACGGGCACCTGGGTCGTCTCGAGCTCCGGGGGGAAGGTGACCCGGATGTTCGCGAACTGCGGGCGCACGCTCGACTCGAAGCGCTCCACCTCCGGCAGGGTGGCCAGCTTGGCCTCGAAGGAGCGGGCCAGCTCGTCGGTCCGCTCCAGGCCCGCGCCCCGGGGGAAGCTGATCCGGATGTCGATGTAGGTGCGTTGGCCGAAGAAATCGGCGAACCGGATCCCCCGGGTCACGTGCTGGTCGAACAGCCACCAGCTCCCCCCGAGGCAGGCCAGGCAGACCAGCGCGACGAGGACGGGGTGGTCGAGGCCCGCCTCCAGCAGCCCCCGGTAGGCGCGGACGTAGAAGGGATCCGGACCCGGGACGCCGGCTGTCCCGACGCCTTCGCCCCCGCCCTCCGCTCGCGCTTCGTCCGGCACCTCGCCCCACGGGTCCGGCTCCCCACCCGGCGCGGGCCCGGCGGGCCCGGCCCGCCCCCCGCGATCCGCCACGCGCGCCG
>CAYMQZ010000001.1:0-1463 GCA_964392705.1 uncultured Gemmatimonadota bacterium | reverse complement strand
CCCGGCGCGGGCCCGGCGGGCCCGGCCCGCCCCCCGCGATCCGCCACGCGCGCCGCCAGGGCCGGCACGAACGTGAAGGCCACGAACAGGCTGGCCAGGATCGAGAAGCCGACCGCGTAGCCCAGCGGCACGTAGTAGAGCCGCAGCTCGCCCTGCAGGAAGAGGAACGGCACGAGCACGATCGCCGTGGTGAGCGTGGCGGCCACCACCGGAAGCCACACCTGGCGGGCGCCCTCCAGGGCGGCCCGGAGGCGCGGCTTCCCGCTCCTCCGGTGTCGCTCCACGTTCTCGAGCACCACGATCCCGTTGTCCACCACCAGCCCGAACCCCCAGGCCAGCCCCGCCAGGGTGAGCACGTTGAGCGAGAAGCCCCCGACGTACAGGAGGTTCACGGCGATCAGCACGCTGAAGCCGATGGTGGCGAAGACGACCAGGACGGAGCCCAGGGAGCGCAGGAAGGCCATCAGGACGAGGAAGATGACCAGCGCGGCGGCCAGGGCCCGCAGGCGCAGGTCGCTGAGCTGGGCCTGGATCTCGTCGCTCTCGTCGTCGTCCAGCTCGAGGCGCGTCCCCGCCGGGAGCGCCCGCTCCAGCTCGAGCGCCCGCGCCTTCACGCTCCCGGCCAGGCGCACGGCGTTCGTGCCGCTCTGGCGGTAGATGACGATCGAGATCGCCGGCCGACCGTCGATCCGGTGGTAGCCCATGGGCTCGGCCGTGGTCTCGCGCGCGCGGCCGAGGTCCCGCACCCGCACGGGCCCCTCGGGCCGCTCGCGGACCACCAGCGCCTCCAGCTCCGGGATCGAGAGCGCCCTCGTCCGGACGGCCAGGGCCACGCGCCTTCCCTCGAGCTCCACGGCGCCCGGCGCGCGCGGCTGCGAGGCCTCGCTGATCCGCCGTCCCACCTCCTCCGGCCGAAGCCCCAGCGCCTCCAGCCGGCCCCGGTCGAGCTCCACCTCGACCACGTCCTCCTCGCTCCCGTGCACCCGCACCTGCGAGACCCCGTCCAGCGCCAGGAGGGCCGGCAGGATCTCCTCCTCGGCCAGGCGGCCCAGGTAGGCGAAGGTGTGGGGTCCCACCAGCCGGTAGCTCAGGAACGGGCGGTTCTCCTCCGCGAACTCCTCGGGCACGTAGGGGGCGATCGAGGGCCGGACCCCCGGCGGCAGCTCGTCCTGGAGCGCGGACAGCCGCTCGCCCAGCTCCAGCCGGGCGAACTCCATGCGAGTCTCCCGGGCGAACTCGACGTCGATGCGCGCCGACGAGCCCGTTCCCTGCCGGTCGGCGCGCGACTCGGAGATGATGCTCCGGACGCCGCCCACCTGCTGGGCCGCCGCCTCCAGGGGCGCCGTCACGAACGCCTCCAGCGCCTCGGGCGAGGCGCCCGGCCAGGAGGCGCTCACGGTGAGGCGCGGATAGTCCACGTCCGGCAGGAGCTCGACCGGGATGAGCCGGAAGCTGTAGGCGCC